>NZ_JADQBH010000001.1 GCF_016278715.1 Marinilabilia sp.
GCATGATGTACTGGTCCACAGCAAATTTCTCATCTTCTGAAAATTCCTTACGGGGGCCTGCAACAATAAGGGCCTCATAAGGTTTCAACATCTCTGGCGAGCTACCCGGATTCCCGCGATCCACCTGGTAATATCGCGACAGAGCATCGGTAATATCCACCACATCAATCTCTTCGTACTCGCCATGCCCCTCCAAAAAAGCAATGCGTGGCATATCCTCGGTTAATAGTCGTCGGATGCCATCGGTCAGTTTGTACTCCAACATCTCAACAGAGGAATTCAAATTTCCGGCTCCCGATTGTCCGGGGTCATTTTCCAGAAGATTCACAGGAATTTCAGCATCTTCCGATTGAAATACCAAATAGGGATAAACCAGTGTTCTGCTGCGCGAGCCATCCTCCTTTGCTTCATAAACAGGAACCGGTTCGAGTCCCAGTTCTTCCATTTGCTTTATCGCTTGTTTTGATTCATCGCCGGATCCGGTAGGATCGATAAACCGGTAATCCAGGTTTGAACCGGCATAGACACCAAACTCATCCAGTTTGTCTTCCACCGACTGTGACAAGCGGCTGAACCCCACATTCAGATCACCAGAAAGATAAACACGGGCAAATACAGGTTGCTCCATTTGGGAAAGAAAGTCTTTGGAGATTCCGGCAAGCGTATATCTTTTTTCAGCAGTCAGATCCAGTCGCGCAACCAGCGAAGAAGCCAAAACATTGACAACCAATACAGCTGCCAAAAGAAAGCCGAAATTTACCAGATCTTTCTGTTTATTTGATTTTCCCGACATATTTCAATTCTCTTTTTTTCCGTTATAAAAAGCTTAAACACAGAAACGCAACAACGCAAGGTTTTTATTACCCAAATTCTTACAAGCAAGCGGCAAAGCCGAGCGATGCAATTCCGCTCAACAGCCTGTCCCGATTTTGATCGGGAATTGAGAAAATATAAGATTTTCCCCAAAAAATGGTGAAAGCCAACATTCTCTAAAGCGGGGTTAACTCTAAGTAAAGCGATACTTCGCTGAACTCGTATCGCTCAACTTAGGTATTATCTTATATTTGACCTTTAACCTCGATGGTTTTAAGAAATACATTATATACATTTCTATAAGTTTAAGATAGTAAGGTTTTAAAATCACTATTGTCAATTTAAAGAAAAGAGATTGCTTCACTACATTACCAATCACAGATTTTTTGTAACAGAGAAAAATTAAACCATTAATTGTAGGCCCCCATTCGGGAACCGGTCTATTTGCCCAACATAACCCGGTTATTCAAATTTGCCCTCTACAAGGACGAACCAATTCTGTCACTGGCGCCCTATTCCTCAACCTTTTGAGGAGGCCACTGGCAATAACATACCTTTAAGTGATATTATTGGGGTGGAACGAAGCAATCTAAATCTTAACTTTTCAATTTCCCCGGGTCCTAGTGTTTCCAATATCAACATAAAACAACGAACTTCCGCAATGCCTACCACCTTCTACTGCTCAAAACCAACCTGGTAAGCCCCAGAAATACAACAATCAGCCCCAGAAAATACAGCACATCACTAAGGTCAATCACCCCTCTGCTCAAGGCCTGATAATGTGAATCAATACCCATACTTACAATAAAAAACCTGAACCCATCAAAAAACGGGACGGAAGCCAGCGAATCAAACCCACTATAAAACACAAATGCCAGCAATGCTGCCAAGACAAAAGCAACAATCTGGTTGTCGGTTATAGCGGATGTAAATACGCCCATGGCCACATAAGCACCTGCCAGCATCAGTAATCCGATATAACTGCCCCATATTGCCCCGGCATCCACATTCCCCCCGGGTTGAGCCAGACTGGCAACAGAATAGAAAAAAATCAGCGTAGGAAGCAAACTTAAAATCACCAGCGATAACCCGGCCAGATATTTGCCGGTCACTATCTGCCAGTCAGAAAGAGGCCTTGTTAAAAGCAATTCGATGGTACCCGATTTCTTTTCATCGGCAAACAGGCGCATGGTAATGGCAGGAACCAGAAACAGGTATAGCCAGGGAGCCATATAAAACAGCCCGTCCAGATTGGCATATCCGCCAAATAAGATATTCAAATTGCCCGGAATCACCCAAAGAAACAAACCGTTGAGTACAAGAAACACTGCAATAACCAGTGACCCGGTTAGAGAACTGAAAAAAGTAAATAACTCTTTTTTCCACAATGCAAGCATAGAATTGTAATTAGTTTTTAGTCATTGGTTCATAAACAATATTCGTCCTTACTCCTTCTGACTGTTAAGTGTATCCCACATAAGGCGGGCAGTTTTTTTACTGCTTCCGGGGCCTCCCATTATTTTTTGTAACTCTTCATAGTCCGCAAACATTTTATTCCTGATGCCTTCGTCGCAAAGAAGATTCCGCAGTTCTCCTGTCAGGTTTTCTTCGGTCATATCGTTTTGAAACAACTCAGTCACCACTTCTCTGTTCATAATTAGGTTGACCAAAGAAATAAATGGCACCTGAATAATCACTTTTTTGGCCATAAAATCGGTCAGAGTCCCTCCCCACATTTTATAACAAACCACCTGCGGACAATTGAGCAAGGCTGCTTCCAGCGTTGCGGTTCCAGAGGTGACCATTGCCGCCCTGGCTTGCTGAAGCAAAGCATAAGTCTCTCCAAAAAGAACCTTGAGGGTACCTTCACCGGGTACATATTGTTGATAATCGGCTGCATTAAACGAAGGTGCCCCGGCAACAATAAACTGATGATCGGGAAATTTGCGAACCATTTTCAGCATATCCGGCATGATACGCCCTATCTCCTGCGCCCGGCTGCCTGCTAAAACAGCCACAATTGGCTTGTCTGGTAGATTATTCCGCTCCAGATAAGCTTCCCGAGATTCATCCTTATACTCCCGGGTATTGATAGCATCCAGCAATGGATTGCCGGAATAAGCCACCGGCACATTGTATTTTGCATAAAAATCGGTTTCAAAAGGCAGGATAGTAAACATTTTATCAACCCATTTCTGAATTCGCTTTACCCGACCCTTGTTCCAGGCCCAAATTTTGGGAGAGATGTAATAAAACACCTTCAGCCCGTTACTGTGAGCAAAATCAGCAATTCGCAGGTTGAAACCCGGATAATCTACCAAAATCAACACATCAGGATGGTATCGAAGAATATCTTCCTTACAGTCGTTCAGATTTTTGAATATGGATTTCAGATTGGTCACCACTTCCCAAACACCCATATATGCAGTATCGCGGTAATGTCTGACCAGGGTGCCTCCCTGACGGGCCATGAGATCCCCTCCCCAGAAACGAAATTCCGCTTCGCTATCCAGCGTTTTTAATTCACGCATCAGATTGGAGGCATGTAAATCTCCGGAAGCTTCTCCAGCAATGATATAATACTTCATTTAATATTAGTTTTCTGGCAATTATCAGCTATTGGTTCAACCATTTCACCAGCAGAACTCAATAGAAAAAATTTATATCTGGCCCCTTTTATAAAAAACAACCGGTCGAGCTTTTACAAAAACTTCTGAATCAATTGTTTATTTTTAAAAGTTGTTTTGTGTTAAGATGCAGACCTTCAACACCATACCATTTATATTAATTCTTATCTCTAAGAATCTAACGGTCTATTGAAAAAATATCACCTCAGAAAATACAAAAGGACCGTAGCCAGTGTATAAATCAGAGTCGCAATAACAATGCCACGTGCCGCCAAAAGACGTTCGGTCCAAATTGCCAAAAAGAAAATCAACAGATTGGGTAATACACTCACGCTAACCAACTTACCCAGGCTTTGCAACTGAAACATCGTCTTTACAAAATCCCAAAAACCCAAATCTCCGGTATATCGTCCCTGAAAAAGAAGAATGCTGAAAACAACCGGAACGACAAGTCCAATTAAAATGCCAACAATCTGTTTGTTACATTTACAAATCATCTATCATCAAAAAATCGGGCTAAACAACCCCGTTAATACTCATTTCATACGACTGGGCCTTTAACTGCTCAATGGCACCATGGTCGGTGATGTCCAGGGTACATGGCACCACAGAAACAAAACCCTGACTAAGAACATGCTCATCAGTGTCATGAGCATTGGGTTCCAGATTTTGGAAAAAGCCAGTCAGCCAGTAATATTTTTGTTTTCGGGGATCTTCCCGTTCCACGAACTCCTCCACCCATCTTCCCCTGGCCTGACGAACTACTTTAATCCCTTTCAGGGTGTTTCCTTTAGGTACATTTACATTCAGAAAAGTACCGGAAGGCAGGCCAAACTGAATTACCTGCTGAATTACCTGACGGATAAAGGGTGTAGCTGCGGAAAAATCAGCATCAGGACTGTAATCCAGCAATGAAAAGCCGATGGAAGGAATCTGATTCATCACCCCTTCTCGTGCACCTCCCAAAGTACCACTATAGTGGACACTTGATGAACTGTTGCTTCCATGATTAATACCTGATAAAACCAAATCAGGAGTACGTGACAACAATGAATTTAACGATAGTTTCACGCAATCCACTGGTGTTCCATTGCTTTTAAAAATATAAAGTCCTTTTTCGCTGTGTACTTTTTTCAGAAATAGAGGCACTTTTACGGTAATGGCATTCGACATCCCTGATTGTGCCGAATCGGGGGCAACGACCACCACATTTCCAAACTCCCGGGCAATTTCTCTAAGTATCTGAATACCCCCGGCCTCCACACCATCGTCGTTGGTAACCAGGATTAATGGACGATGGTTTTCTTCAAACTTTATCATATTCTTTACTTTTTTCTACTCAACTACCGAAAAAACTAATTTTTCGGGCTTTTCCCATTAAGTCCCAAAGATATTGA
Organism: Marinilabilia sp.; assembly: GCF_016278715.1. Classification (GTDB taxonomy): domain Bacteria; phylum Bacteroidota; class Bacteroidia; order Bacteroidales; family Marinilabiliaceae; genus Marinilabilia. Next base: position 4,838 of record NZ_JADQBH010000001.1, read on the forward strand.
AATAAGAGGAAACAACAATATTGAACAACTCTAAACCCCCAATAGTCCGTTAAAAAAAACTTAAACGCAAAGACGCAATGACGCAAAGTTTTTATTATGAGAGAGTTACAAGGCACCCCTGGCGTGCGCAGACCACTTGTAATCAGGCACTTGCGTTCCAGTATTTTCGGGACAAGGGAGTATTGGGTTTAAGCACTGAATCCCGAAATAGGGGATAAGGCAATTCGGGATTAGATTAAACCAACTCTCAACCCGCAACTCAAAACCCATCCCGCTACCCCCTAATCCCCTGAAGGGGGAACCACCGTCCCTCAACCCGCAACCCAAAACCCACAACACCGAACACAAAAAGATATCTCTATTTTTTAGCACGTTGAAACATATTTCTTATTTTTGCGGGTCGTTAAGTTTCAATTCCTAATTACTGGCGTACCTATTCGTTTCAGAAATTTGAAAACACAACATACTCATGGACATCTCATACAACTGGCTAAAAGATTACATTAATACAGAGTTGCCGGCAACTGAAATTGCTACTATTCTCACCGATTTGGGACTGGAAGTTGGCTCTGTAGAAACCATTGATACCGTTAAAGGAGGCCTGCGTGGCCTGGTGGTTGGAGAAGTACTCACCTGCGAAAAACACCCCAATGCAGACAAACTGAGCGTCACTACTGTTAACATTGGCGAAAGGGAGCCCCTTCCAATCGTTTGTGGAGCTCCCAATGTAGCCGCAGGACAAAAAGTAGTGGTGGCGACTGTGGGAACAACGCTTTACCCCGATGAAAACGGGTTTGAAATTAAGAAAGCCAAAATCAGGGGAGAGAAATCCGAAGGGATGATTTGTGCAGAAGATGAAATAGGTCTGGGTTCCAGTCACGACGGCATTATGGTCTTAGAACCTGACACCAAAGTGGGCACCCCGGCTGCCAAATATTTCAATATTGAATCAGATGTCCGCATTGAAGTAGATCTCACACCCAATCGAATTGATGGTGCTTCGCATATTGGAGTGGCCAGAGATTTGGCTGCCTACCTCAAGCAAAAAGATAATTCTGTTAAAGTAAAATGGCCATCAGTTGATGATTTTAAAATTGACAATCACGACTGGCCCGTTCATGTAAAGCTAGAGAATCCTGAAGCCTGCACACGATACAGCGGACTCACCATCAGCGGGCTCACAGTGAAAGAGTCGCCGGACTGGTTGAAAAACAAACTGCTGGCCATCGGCATGACACCCATCAATAATGTGGTGGACAT
>NZ_JADQBH010000079.1 GCF_016278715.1 Marinilabilia sp.
CTGCGGCGTTTTCGGCGCAATAGTTTGCCTTTTGGAGGTGTTCAGTTGCTAATGATTGGCGATTTGCAACAGCTGGCACCCGTCATTAAAGATAACGAGTGGAATTTGTTGCGGCCTTATTATGATTCGGCTTTCTTTTTTGGAAGCAGAGCATTGCAGAAAACGGATTATGTAAGTATTGAACTGAAGCAGATATTTCGTCAGCAGGATGATAAATTTATCGCTGTACTCAATAAAATCCGGGATAATCAACTCGATCAACCCGGCCTGGATTTATTGAACCAATGCTACCGGCCGGAAATCATCAACGGCGATGCGGAAGGGTTTATTACTCTGACCACGCACAACCATCAGGCACGTAGAATCAATGGTGCCAGACTTTCTCAATTGCCAGGTAAATCTCACCAATTCAAAGCAAAAGTGGATGGGAATTTTCCTGAAAGCAATTTTCCTACCGATGATGAATTGGTTTTGAAGACCCATGCTCAGGTGATGTTTGTGAAAAACGACTCGTCACCTGATAAAGCTTACTACAACGGCAAAATTGGGCAGGTGACTGCGATTGTGGACGATAAGATTTTTGTTAAATGTCCCGGAGATGAAGAAGCCATTGAGGTGAAACCAGATCGTTGGGACAATACCCGTTACAAGATAGATGACGACACCAGTGAGATTAAGGAGGAGGTGGAGGGTACTTTTACTCAATATCCGCTAAAAACCGCCTGGGCCATTACTATTCATAAAAGCCAGGGGCTTACTTTCGAAAAAGCCATTATTGATGCCAATGCAGCTTTTGCCCACGGACAGGTTTATGTAGCCCTGAGTCGCTGTAAATCGCTCCAAGGGCTTGTACTTACCAATCCGCTAAATGTTTCTGCATTAAAAACCGATGCGGAAGTATCCGGTTTTATTCGAAGGGTGGAGGAGGAGCCTGCTGATGAAGAGGTACTTACGCAAGCCAAGCGAGATTACCGTTTCATGTTGTTGAAAGAGATGTTTGATTTAAACAGCCTTGAAGGGCAATTGGCGTATAGCTTGCGGGTCGCCTACGAAAACAAAGGAGCAGTGCAGGATGAGTTGCCGGTGATTTTGGGAAAAATGAAAGCTTTGGTTACGAGCGAAATGCGTCCTGTGGCAGATAGGTTCATAGGCCAGATATCCCGGTTGTTGCAGGAAAATCCGGATACCGATAATAATGAATTCTTGCAGGAACGTATCAGAAAAGCCAGCCATTGGTTTGCAGAGAAAGTGAAATCAGGTCTGACGGAGCCTTTTGAGAATTTGAGTATCGAAACTGATAACAAAGCCGTTCGAAAAAGTCTGAAACAGGCGTTTGAGCGACTGGGCAATGAGGTTTCAATGCGGGCCTCTGTATTTGAAAAGTGTAAAGAAGGTTTTACCGTAAAAATTTATCTGGAAGCTAAAGCCAAAGGGTTGCTGGATGGATTGGCGGTGACTCCTGCCAAAAAGAGTCGAAAGGAGGTGGATGTTTCGGTGCAGTATCCCGATTTGTACAGCCGGCTGAAACAGTGGCGTGATGATAAAGCTGAAGAATTGGACCAGGATGTTTATATGGTACTTCAGATAAAATCGATGAAGCATATTGCAGCTGCTTTGCCACAGTCGCTGAAAGAACTCAGGAAAATTCACGGTTTTGGAAAAGTTAAACTGGAGAACTATGGTCCTGAGGTGCTGCAGATTATTCTGGATTACTGTAAAGAGAACAATCTTGAAAGGGCCGATGACGATGAGAATCCCTTCGAAATTCCTCCTCCGAAGCCCCGTAAGGATAAAATAGATACCAGGCAGGTCACCTTCGACCATTTCAAAAAAGGAAAAACCATCGAGGCTATAGCTAAAGAGCGTTCCCTGACCACCGGTACTATTTTTAATCATATTGGTCATTTTGTACGCACCGGGGAAATCAATATTTTCCAGATTATCCCTGCCGAAAAAGTACATCGCGTTGCTGAGTGGCTCGACGGGAATAGAGCAGAATCACTAACCGAAGTAAAAAACCGCTTTGGTGATGAGGTGTCGTGGGACGAACTCAGGTTGATTGTAAATCATGTGAAAGCGAAGGAGGAGGCCAGGAGTTGAAGTATGACAGAATTTGAAGTATAGAATCAACCTTTTCGGTCGTTTTGTGTTTTAAAATGATGAACAGTCAACTCTCTCAAATAATAGAAGATTCTAAGGAGCGGTTCCGTCTTTTTCTGAGCATTGGGCTCGGAATATTCATGTTTATGCTTTTTTTTGAACCTTTTTCTTTATTCCTTCCTGACTTAAACAATCGTTTGGTGTTTCTGGTGGGCCTTACCGGTATTTTTTTTATTTTGATGATGCTGGTTTACGTCATTATTAGCCATTTCTTTAAACGATCCAGTTCTGCCCTAAAGGAATCGGTTCTATCTTCGTATGTCAGGGGATTTATGCTGATGGTATTGAGCAGCATAGCTCTTACATTTTATCTGAGGTATGTCGGGATGGTAGATATGTCCTTTTTTACCCTTTTCAAGATATTGGTTATCTCATTGGTTCCACCGGTTACCATAAGTCTGCACGACACCATCCAAAAATTGAAGGCACACAATGCGGTTTTGATTCTTGCCAGAGAGAAGGAGCGAAACCAGGTTGAGAAGTACGAGGAAGACCTTTTAAGCCGAACGATAGAATTGGAATCTGAAGGAGGGAGAGATACATTTAAAGTGGTTGTTTCAAATATCATATATGTAGTTTCGGCAGATAATTATGTCGAGATCGTATTCAAAGAAAATGAACATTTTGAGAAGAAGTTAATGAGGAATACCCTGAAAAACCTCCAGCTTTTACTTTCTCCGTATTCAAACTTTATTCGTTGTCATCGGACCTGCCTGGTTAACATTCACTACATTGACCAATTGCGTAAAAACTACAATAATTATTGGATATCTTTAAAGGGAACCGACCAAAAACTTCCTGTTTCACGTCAGTATTTGCTGAGTGTTAGAGAGGTTGTGTGAGTTATTGGGGTGAGTGTTATTCGCCCTTAAATATTGCCATCTATCCCATAAGACATTCCTCCGCCATCCTTTGTATTCCATTTGCCCCATTCATTTGATGTAGCTCCTTGGAGAAGCTACCTTTGTATAGAAAGGAATTTCAATAAAGACCGGTTTCTTCTTGTAAGCCGGTTGTAAAGGAAGTGCTTTGTTTGTTCAATTTATAAATTTTGTAGGTATGAAAGTTCAAAATATTATTTTCCCTTTAGATAAAAATCCTGATTTCATCAAAGATTTGAGAGGGAGGGTGGATGGCTATTTTAAGCAAAATAACCTCTCAAAATATGGAAATAAAACCATTGTTTTTCAGTCTGTATTTATGGGTTTACTCTATATTTTGCCTTACGTTCTGATGTTATCAGGTGTGGTAACCTCAATTTTGGGTGTTATGCTGAGCTGGGTAGCGATGGGCGGCGGAATGGCCGGTTTGGGAATGGTATTGATGCATGATGCCAATCATCGCGTGTTTTCCAGAAACCAAACGGTTAATAAATGGCTGGGTAAGTCCCTGTATCTTCTTGGGGGCTTTCCGCCAAACTGGAGGCATCAGCACAACACCATGCACCATGGTTTTACGAACATCGAGGGGCATGACGAAGATATTGCTCCGGTTGGGTTTTTGAGGTTTTCGCCGCACCGGAAGCTTTTTAAAGTGCATCGCTTTCAACATATTTATGCCTGGTTTTTCTATGGTTTGATGACGCTTTCGTGGGTAACTATGAAGGATTTTGTGCGAATAAAGAATTACAAAAATGAAGGCGTTGCCCCCTTTGATAAAAAATACAAGTCTTATCTCACTGATCTGATTATTGCTAAATCGTTTTATTACTTATTTCTTCTTGTACTACCTATTCTGATAATGCCGATTAGCTGGTTCTGGATTGTTGGTGGCTTTTTTATAATGCATTATATCAGCGGCCTGATACTGACTACCATTTTTCAAACAGCTCACGTGGTGCCAAGTTCTGCTTATCCCCTCCCATCAAATGAAGGGAAACTGGAAAACAACTGGGCCATTCATCAGCTCCTGACAACTTCTGACTTCTCGCCTAAAAGCAGAGTTCTTTCGTGGATGATTGGTGGTTTAAATTATCAGGTAGAACATCATCTGTTCCCCAATATCAGCCATGTGCACTATAAAAAATTGTCGCAACTGGTTAAAGAAACTGCTTATGAATATAATCTTCCTTATCACTCTCAGGAAACGTTCTTTAAAGCGGTGGCAGGTCACACGAGAATGTTAAAAATGCTGGGTAGGCAAGCTGCATTAGTTTAATAATTGAAACAGGGTTTACATGGTATTGATGGTCCGGCTTCATAATTGATTTCAATTTATGGCCGGACTTTTCATTTCTTGTTTTTAATGTGCATATTTAACATTTAAAGAAGCTAAACCTGCCTGTTTAAATGAATATTTCGGAGTATAATAAAACCGTTTGGGACCGGTATGTCGCTAATAAAGTTCGCTGGACAATTCCTGTTTCCAAAGAGGAAATTGAAAATGCCAGACAAGGAAACTGGGACATCGTTCTGACTCCCACAAAGCCGGTGCCTCACAAATGGTTTCCGGACTTGAAAGGCCTTAAAATTCTGGGTCTCGCATCCGGAGGCGGACAACAAGGACCTATTTTGGCTGCTTTAGGCGCTGATGTGACCATCTTCGATAATTCCGAAAATCAATTAAATCAGGACAGACAGTTGAGCGAGGAATTCAACCTTAATATCAAAACCATTCAGGGAGATATGAAAGATTTGTCCGTTTTTCGTGACGAGTCCTTTGATTTGATATTCAATCCCTGCTCTGTAGTATTTGCGGATAACTTAAAACCAATCTGGCAGGAATGCTTCCGGGTTTCGAAATCCGGTGGAATTTTGATGACAGGGCTAATTAATCCTATTATTTTTCAGTTAGGCCAGGAAAAGGCTCCCTTCCAGTTGGTTTATGCTCAGCCCTATTCCGACCTGCACTCATTACCAAAGCAAAAACTGGAAAAATTAATTGAAAGTCAGGAGACAATGGAGTTTGGACATAGCCTTACAGACGAAATTGGTGGACAACTGAATGCCGGCTTTTTAATCACTGATTTTTATGAAGATGACTGGAATGGTGAAAAGGAGATTGATGAATATCTGCCTTCCTTTTTTGCTACTCGGGCGATTAAAAAGTAAAAGTTACCTGAAAGATGTGTTGATTATTTGTAAAATAGAATTGCATTCAATTAAAGTATAGTAATTTGGAAGTGTGTTATTTTATTATTTCAATAGATTTTTCTATTAAGACTTCAATTTCGTAAAAGAATTGCCGATAATTAATAAATCTTAGCCCCGGGGTCATGCGGTGACCCTGGGGCTTTCTTATGTTTGTCATTTATAGGTGTAATAAAAAATTACAAATTTGAATTGATGGGGTTTGAACTTCTTTTTTTTAACAAATTTTTTTTGAAATTTAAAGCCAGAAATTTTTTTTGGACTGGTAGATGCCTGAAACCAGAGAGACTATGATTTAGAAGTGAATGGTAATAGGGAATTTAAGAAAGAAATAAGTCTTTTGGCAAAAAGGATTTTTTTTAAGTATGAACTTAATGCGATTACCATTCGAAATACCATTACCAATAGCAGACTTGAAATGCTTGAATTTTATATTCCAAAAGTCAACTTTTTTTACCTGATATATACGGTTCTCAGATGGTGGTGAGCCAGAATCTATTAGAAATAAGCAAGTTAAATGTTAATGAGAATTGAAGAACTTAAATTGTATGTCATAGATTAAGGTGTTTGTAGAGCATCTAGGTTTAAAGCAAAATTGGTGTCGACATAAACAGCGGTATTATCACCAATCTCAAGTCCCGATTTTGAGGATTGAGCGCATCCGGATCAATAACGCCCCAAGCCAGGTGTTTTCTTACCTGACTTACGGATATATCTTTGGTCAAAAGCTATAATATAATGACCGCTTTCGTGTTGAGTTGTTAAGTTGGTATTGAATTCCATAAAATCAAATGGTTTTTCAAACTGTTGACGATATTTTTGTTCAGTGAAAAGACCCGTATCTTTCGAACAGGGCAAAATTGATTCTTCCTTTGGTACAAAGGAAGAGTATGAACACTTCGGAAAGAAAATCTTTTCGCTACTGATTAATAAAATTGTTGCTTAAAGCTTTTTTTTTTCAATGTTTTAACTGTGTCATCACCTTTAAAGATCATTCTTAATTCGATTTTTGGGTAAATAAACCAAGGGGCTTACTTCCGGATTGCTAACTGTTTAAAAGAATATTTATTTTGCTGAATTGCAATGATTTAACTAAAAGTTTAACGGGCTGTTGTTATTTCATTTTTTATAGAAATCGATTATTAACCTTAACTCGATTATTATGAATTTCAAAAAAATGATTGGCGTTTTTTCTAGCATAAATCAATTTAGCCTTATATGCAAAGAAAATGCCTGAAGATTTATTGTCAATCAATTCTCTATTATACAGAGGTTAATTCTATGTTATAGATTTATCGTGTAATTCAATGTTTAATTATTATGTTTATTTTTTCTAAAAATTAAATGCCTTAATTATGTATCGATTAAACTATTTATTTGGACTGTTGATTATTTCAATTAATCTATTCGGTCAAACAACTAACTATAACTCACCTTCTGGAGAGATTATTTTAACATCATCAGAATATGGGAATAATCTGACTAGACAGTACAATATTTCTACAGGAGAGGATGGATTAGTAGAATTAGTATTGGATTATAATGTAGAATTGGATTATGATTATATATATGTATTTGATTGTGATGAAAGTTTTAATAAAATTAATAGAATTGCTGCTTTTCATGGCACTAATGAGAGTATTATTAAGACGACAAACCCAAACGGGAGAGTCGTAATTGTTTTTGAAACAGATGGGGCGTATAATGGAGATAACATAGGATCAGATGCGGGATATAGAATTATCTGGAATAGTTTTTCTGCGAATGATATTTCATTAGCTAATAGGATTAGTGATTCCGGACAGGTGTTAGTTGGAAGTGTTGATTCAGAACCGAATTTAACAATACAAGATTATCAGAATAAATCATTAGGAAATTTGAATGAACAGATTTCAAACTTTGAAAATTCAATGGTTCTTTTGGAAACAGAATATGGTGAAAAGCTTGGTATTAGTTATAATAGAATTGGAACAAATAGTGACCTTGGGATTTCTTCAAATGGCGTTCTTTCAAGTTTTGCTAATGAATTTTCGTTTGGAACCCCTATTAATGAAGATGCTTTTAAAATTTCCGCAACAGGACGAATTGGTATTAATAATCCAAATACTATGAGTGCCTTGATAAGTGGAAGAATAAGTGGCGTTTCTGGAGAAAAGTTTGCTAGATTTAATAGTTCAACTGAGGGATATGGGATGTATTTAGGGAATGGTGGAGGTGATGTTGGAACAACTTTTCTTCCAAATATTAGTGGATATACAAAAGATAATACTGCTGCGTTGTGTTTTACTGCGGAGCATATGGGAGATAATTCTGGAAAACGGGGTATTATGACTTTTGATGGTAGGCAAAATGGGAAGGGGGCATCAGGAGAGGCTGTTGTTTTTGAATATTGTAGTGGATATGGAAATCGGTTAGCCCATATTACAGGGGCAGGAAGTTTCTTTGTGATAAAAGATATTGAAGCAGCCGGCACAATCAGGGCTGCTGAAGTAAAGGTTGAAGCCGGTGGGAATACTGCAGATTTTGTATTCGAAGACGATTATGAGTTAAAGGATTTGAAGGAATTAGAAAGTTTTATCAAAGACAACAAGCACCTCCCCGATATCCCCAGTGCAAAAGAAATGGAAGCATCAGGAATTAATTTGGCTGAGATGAATAAATTATTGTTACAAAAGATTGAGGAGTTGACTCTGTACGTGATAGAGCAGGACTCACAGTTGGACAGAAAAAATAGTTTTGTGGAAGAATTGAATACGACAATGGAGATGCAGAAAACAGAAGTTAAGGAACTTAAAGAAAAAAACAGAAATCTGGTAGTCCGCATGGAGAAGATAGAGGAATTATTGATGAATGGCAGTGAGTAAATGTTTAACGCTGATGGTGTTGTGTGATAGAAGTTCTTTTGATATAAATGGCTAATGGGGGTATATAAGATGTTACCTGTGTAACTCAGATATTATCTTTTTCATAGGAGATTTGCATTCCGTGGCTATAATTACGTAACAAAATCGAGGAGAAATATAATTAATAGCCCCGGGGTCATGAGGTGACCCCGGGGCTATCTTATGTTTGCGATTTACAGGTATGTAGAATATTTACTAATTAAAAATAACATGTTTCGGTTTTTAAACAAGATTCATTATGCCTGGCTCACAGATGGTTGAGTAGAGAGTGAGTCTGGCGGAAATGAGCAACTAATTATTAACATAAATTGAAGAGCTTATATTGAATGTCATAAGATCAGGAAAAAAGGATACAAGAATTGGAAATGACAGACTAATGAAGAACAAATTTTATTTTATATTTTTTAAAAAAATACTATTAATTGCAGCTGTAACTATTTTTAGTTTTTATTCTTCTTGTAGAAGTGCTTTTTCACCTGATTATTATAATGGAAGTCGACAAGTTTTATCTTATGGTGACAGTGCTGTTGTTTTTAACACTATGCGTGACAAGGATGGTCGTAAACGATTGAGGAAGAATTGTTTATATTTTTATTGTAATTTACAGGAAATACATTCTACACGGGGAGCATTTGCAGGAATTCCATTGGACGAACAATTTGTAAAACAAAGCATTGATGGTAGATTAATAGAAAAGGGTGTTTTTAAAGGAGGATTAAAACATGGTAGGTGGAGACGATGGAGCAATGATGGTGAATTAAAGTTCGTTGAGCATTGGCGAAATGGTCGTGGAATAAGAAGAAAGAAAGTTTTTGACAATGTAGGTGAAATTGTTGGAGTATATCGATGGAAAGATAACAACTGGGTTCTTACCAAACGGTTTTTAAGAAAGCAAAAAAGAGCTGCTGAGAAAGAGAAGGTTCTTAATCGAGAGGATGAATCCGATGATAATGATGGAATAAAAGGGAAGATCAGAAAGTTTTTTTCGTTTTTACCATGGAGGAAAAAATCCAATGAGGCAACTGGAGAAGGTGAAAAAAAATCAGCCAGCCCTGAGAATCCATCCCGAAATCGAAAAAAACAAAATAAATCATTGGAAAATGAAGATAATGATAAGCAATCTAAAACTAAATGGTTGTTTGGGTTATTTAAGAAAAAAGAACGAGAAAAAGACAAAGAATAAATGAAATATTCATGCAATTAGAAGTATAAATTATAGAAAATGAAACAGTTTACAAGAAAGAGAGTTTCTGCATTTACTTTACCCGAATTGTTGGTAGTTCTTGTAATTATTGGAATACTTTTATTATTGGCACTTCCTGAATTAATGCCCCTGGTATCACGTGCTCATAGCCTTGAAGCCCGGAAAGGTTTAAAAATGCTCCATACTTTACAGCGGACTCATTTTTTTGAATATTCAAGATATACTGATGATTTACAAAAACTGGGTTTTGAGCAACAGTCTCTTGTAACCGAAGGAGGAAATTCCAAATATATTATTGAAGTAGTGGAGGTTGGAACCAATAGTTTTGTTGCTCAAGCTACTGCTGTGGTTGATTTTAACGGGAATGGAGAATTTAATGTGTGGACAATAAATGGAGAAGGAGAATTGGAGGAAGTCATAAAGGATTAATGAGATATGCTGGATTTAATTTTGGAAATCCTTTTAATAGGAATTTTTGGGAGGATTGCTTTTGAAGATTTTAAAACACGACAAGTTCATTTGCTTCTTTTTGTTTTTGGTTTTTTAACAGCAGTTTTGTTAAGTATAGAAAGATCTTTTCATTATGAGTTTTTGCTTTTCAATATGGTCTTTGTTTTAATTAACTTATTGGCAGTTTTTGGATATGGTTTTATTAAGGGAAAGTCTTTAACGTTGAATAATAAATGGTTTGGTTTGGGGGATTTGCTGATGTGGAGTATATTGATTTTTTGTTTTTCACCCATTAATTTTATTCTTTTTTTTATAGGAAGCTTATTTTTTTCACTTCTCACCTACATCTTTTTTTTTCGAAAACATAATACTTTAATTCCTCTTGCTGGAAACCAGTCTTTATGTATGGTTATTGTAATTCTGGGAGATTTGTTGGGGGTAAGCATTAATTTTCTTTTGAATGACATGTGGATAGTGTTAGATGTATGACAATGGATTACAGTGAATTAGTTATTGATAGTTTTGTGAAGTCTGTTATATCTCCCGAAATGGCATGGCATTACAAGGTAGTACCCATTGAAACCGGAGAAGAATCAGGATTTTTTTATTTTGATGAAAATGCTGATGTTGAGAAGGTGGTTGTAGAATTAGGTGTCTTAACCGGTAAGAAAATAAATTATGAATTAATGTCGTCCGAATGTATGGAACGACTCCTTATTAATAACTATCCTAAAACACGTTCGAACCAGAATCAAACCGCGAAAGTAGGTGCTGATGATTTTGTGGAAAGTATTATCAAAGAATCCAAGGAACTTGGCAGTTCAGATATTCATATTGAGCCTTATGAGGAAGGTTGCAGGGTGCGAATACGTATAGACGGGCAGTTGGTTGAGCGTTATCAAATAGATAGAACTGCATATCCATCGATTATTAATCGTATTAAGATTATGGCTCGTCTGGATATATCTGAGAAACGATTGCCCCAGGATGGACGTATTGCATTTAATAGTGGTAGCCATAAATTCGATATCAGGGTGTCCATTTTATCTACTTTATATGGAGAAAAGATAGTTTTAAGAATTTTAAACAGTGATATATCTAATCTGTCATTGGCTCAACTGGGTTTTGATAGCATTGACCTTGAATCTTTTTCAGAGGCCATTAAACAGCCAAATGGTATTATTTTAATTAGTGGTCCTACCGGTTCAGGTAAAACTACTACATTATATACAACTCTAAAAAAGTTAAATAGTGATACACGAAATATTTTAACCATTGAAGATCCGGTTGAATATACTTTGGAAGGAGTGAATCAAGTTCAATTAAGAGAAGATATTGGTATGGGCTTTGCGTCTGCCATGAGAACTTTTTTGAGACAAGATCCTGATATCATTATGGTAGGGGAAATAAGAGATGTTGACACTGCAAAAATGGCAATAAGGGCTGCTCTTACAGGCCATTTGGTTCTTTCTACCATTCATACGAATTCTGCGTGGGGAATTATTTCCCGACTTATTGATATGGGCATTCCTCCTTATATGGTGGCTGACACATTAAATATTGCCGTAGCCCAGCGACTGGTAAGGACTTTATGTCCTATGTGCAAAGCAAAGGAGTCTTTTGATATTCGAATGTTACCCAAGTCGTTTAAACCAGGTTCTTTACCGGAATTTCATTTTTTAGCAAAAGGTTGCGAACATTGTTTCCACACGGGCTATAAAGGGCGTAAAGCTATTTATGAGGTAATTCTGCTTAATGAAGAGTTAAAAGAAAAAATAAAAAGTGCTGATTTGTTTATTGGCGAATATGTTCAAGAATCAAATATCCGATTATTAGCTGAACAGGCATTTAGTATGGTTTTACAGGGTGAAACATCCATTGAAGAAGCTTATTCCTTAATGCTTTAATTCAATGGAAAAATGTTTATGAGTGAGAAGATAAAATTAAGATAATAAAACAAAGTTCAGTAAGATTTTAGAAAAATCGAATTTGCCGAATGGGATGTTAATGTTGATCATAATTATTGATGAATTAATTTGCCAGAGGCAAAAAATGAATAAACTGCTTTGTTGATCATAAATACGCAGTATTTGTGTTATTTATATGTAAATTTAAATTGATGAGGATTAATTGGTTTAGTATTTTTATTTGCTTATTGTTTATTGTTCCTTCCTTAGCATTTGCCCAGAATACTTTTGAGGAAAGATTGAATTTCATACAAGAAATTCTGGAAAAGAAGGCTCAGGAAGAAATACCGGGCTTGTTAGAAAAAACTGAATTTTCTTTAGTTGACGCAACCATTCATGATTTGTTGAGAGGATTAGCTGAAACCCATCAACTCAATATAAGTGTGTCACCGGCTATTCAGGTTAACGTTACAAATAATTTCACTAATGTTACTGTAAAGGATCTTATACTGTTTCTATGCAGGGAATATCATTTAAATGTTGAGTTTGTAAATAATATAATGTCATTTACAAATTTTGAGGATCCTCCCATTGAAAAAAAACCTTCTTTAAATCGTGTCCCCGAAATTAAATATAATTTTGAGGACAGTACCTTATCTGTAGATCTCAAAAATGACAGTTTATCAGTTGTGGTTAGAGAGATTTCTCGTCAATCACGAAGAAATGTTATTGTTGCTCATGGAGTTGAAGATCGTTTAATGAAAGTTTATGCTTCGGAGGCCCCTTTTACCGATGGAATTGAATTAATTGCGTTTTCAAACGGTCTAAGGGTAGAAGTTGATACAATCAGACAGGTTTATAAATTATTAAACAAAGAAGAAGACAAAGCACAGCAATCTGTAACGCAACAAACTTCCAGATCTTCAGGAAGTCCTTCTTCTGTTAGTGCCAATGAGAATTTATCAGTTTCCAGAATAGGGTCTCGTCGTTTAAGTGTGGAAGCCAATAATGTTCCTATAATAGATGTTATTAAAGAAGCTGCAGTAACCTCTTTAAATAACTATGTACTGTTTTCCCAGCCACAGGGTAATTCATACATTAAAGTTAACAATATCAGTTTTGACGATTTATTGGATGTTTTATTAAGAGGAACCGATCACACCTATGATAAGGAAGAAGAAATATTTATAATAGGAAATCGAATTGAAGAGGGATTCCGGAGAACTAAATTAGTAAAGTTTCAATATCGGACGGCCTTTGAAATTGAAAATTCTATTCCGGAAACTTTAAAAAAGGATGTTCAGATATTGCCCTTCAAGGAGCTTAATGCTCTGATATTGAGTGGTGGCGAAAGTCATTTGAAAGAAATAGAGACTTTTCTTAAGCAAATTGATCAGCCTGTTCCTAATATAATGATTGAAGTGGTTGTGATTGATGTGCGCAAGTCTTCTTCAATTGAAACAGGGATTAGTGCTTTTTTAACTGATTCAACCGTGAAAAGTGGAGGTAAAGTTGCTCCCGGACTTGATTTTGTTCTAGGTAGTGATGCGGTAAATAATGTTTTGGACAAATTTGAAACAGTAAGTTCTATTAATTTAGGTCGTGTAAACTCAAAATTTTATATGAAACTTAAAGCCCTGGAACAAAGCGGAAATATAAAAATCCGGTCAACACCAAAACTTTCTACCTTGAATGGGCACGAAGCGGTGTTAACCATTGGTGAATCAATGTATTATGAGGAGAAAACTCAGAATGTGACAGGGGGTGTTAATCCTATAATCACACAAACTCCCAGGTATAGTAAGGTTGATGCGAATATGACAATTACAATTAAGCCAATGGTATCCGGTGATGAAAATATCACTCTTAATATTGAAGCTGAATTTTCTAATTTTGTTGAACCTAGGGTGCCAAATGCACCACCAGGTAATGCTACACGGAAGTTTTTATCTCAAATAAGAGTTTTGAACCAGGAGATGGTGCTACTTGGTGGATTGGATGAGGTTTCAAAAGAAGAAAGTGGTTCTGGTTTCCCGGTATTATCAAAAATTCCAATTCTTAAATGGATTTTTAGTTCAAGGAATAAATCATCTTCCGATAATGAGTTAATTGTATTGATTAAACCTCAGATTGTTTACTAATATGGATCTTAGTCGCAAAATACTTGATCGGGTGTTTCCTGTTAAAAAAATATGGGGAATTCATATTTGGGAAAGGGATGTTGATCAATACTCTGTTTTTGTAACTTTGGTAGAGAATCGCAAAGGAGTTTTATTTATTAGAAAACGTTTTACCCTGAATGGTTTTGATCAATTGCCTTTTGAGGAAATAAATAATACACCGGTTTGTATAAGTTTTGATAGTCGAAATATACTTATAAAAGAATTTGCTTCTAATCCCGACAATCAAACCCCACTGGATCAGTTGCATTTGCCGAATGTGGATGACTTTAGGGTTCAGTTAATGGCTACAAGTAAGTCTAATTTGGCATTGGTTGCCCGTAAGAAATTGTGTGATGAAATATTTGATAGGCTCAATGAAAAATTGCAAATATTTGAATTTTTTTTAGGTCCTGTTAGTTTTAATTCGTGTTTGCCTTATGTGGATAAGGAGGGAGAGGAAAATACTTATAAGTTTTTGAATTACTCAATAAATGTGCAGGAGGAGTTAATTCATTACTTTGCAAGAGATTCGGAGTTGTCAGATGATGGAAATAGTTTGTTAATTGGAAATGATTATATTTTTTCGGAGTATGTATTGCCTTATTGCAATGCATTATATTTTTTTATTAATAATGGAGATGCGAATTGGTTAAGTAAATCTGCTTATCAATTGGATCGTTATAGCTTAAAGTATAATAAGCTTTATAAAATATTAGTTCCTGTTTGTCTTGGATTACCTCTTCTTTTGTTATTAGTTAATTTCTTTTTCTTGCAATATTATAGTTCCAGACAAAAAGAATTAAATTCAGAATATATTCATTACCAAAAGACTCATAAGGAATTTCAGAATTTAAGAACCCAGTTTGAAAAACATATCACCTTATCCGGACAGGAACTATATGGAAAGTATGGTTGTTTTTCTGTTTATGCAGATAGGATGGTAGCATTACTGGGGGAAAAGGTTAATTTATCTTCAATGGTATTTCATCCTATAGAAGAAGATCGTGAAAGAAGTCAAAAGCGGGTTTTTTTTCAGGAAGGACTGATTGAAGTCGAAGGAACTTGTCTTTCAACTTCGGAGTTGAATGTGTGGCTCAAAGAATTAGGAAAGTTGGCCTTTGTTCATAGCATATATGATCATGTATATGTTTATGATGGAAATATTGATGCAGGAAGATTTAGTTTCCGGATAAAAATTAATCAAGATGGGATGGAATCATTATAGTGATAAGAAGCGTTGCACAATATTGCTTTTATTTGCAACAGGTGTTGTTTTGTTAATATTGCTAATGCCATTTAGAAGAACTGTTGATGCCAAACGCAATTGTTTTAGATTGACAAGAAGTATTGAAGATGCCAGGCAAGCATCCTTGCAAATTGATGAATTGCGTGAGAAAATGGCTTTGTGGGAGGAAGGAATGAATGTTAATCTGACCAGGGATGGGTTTAGAGATTATTTGTTTAAGACCTCCGGCGAATTATCAGTTAGAAATTCAGTCAGGGTAAATGGTATCGCTTTATTGTTTGAGCAAAAAGATGGAGATTTTAATTTTGATACATATGAGGTGATATTATGTGGAGGGTTTCATGAGCTGATTAAATCTGTTTATTGGCTTGAAATCAAAAGTACTCATGGTAGGATTGTATCGGTTGGATATAGTCTGGTAAAGAATAATCATACAAGAGATATTGAGTTACAAGCAAGAATTATTTTACAAAGCATTACACGACATGAAAAATTATTTTAATATTATTTTGCTGTGTTTGATTCTAATTGTGTTTTTTTCATGTGATATTTTTCTGGAAGAAGATATTATAGATGATGAAATTGTTTTGAATTCTCCCGGCGATCAAGTTACAATTAAAGAGGTAGATGTCATTTTTTGGTGGGAAGAAATGGAAGGAGCTGAAAAATATAATTTGCAGGTTGTTAAACCCGGGTTTGAATTTGCAGAGAATTTAGTGGCCGATACCTTTGTTTCTAAAAATAAATTGGAACTTAAATTATCGCAAGGAAGCTATCAATGGCGGGTAAGTGGACATAACGGTTATTATGATTCTGATTTTTCAGTTGGAAGTTTTACCGTTGATACAACTGCTGTTGCATTAAAATAGGGTAAAAAGGCTGTATCATATGGAATGTTTAAACGGACTGTTTTATGAAAAAAAGAAAAAGCAATACCACAGTTTATATTCTAACTGCATTTGTTATTCTAATATGGGGAGGTGTTGTTTTTCGTTTTATTTCATTTGGTAAACCGGAAACAGTCAAAACACCTGAAGAGAAATTAATAGAAAAGCCATCTGATAAAAAAAATCCAATTGACATAAAATTATTATTGAACTACGAGGATCCTTTCAAACTATGGGGGGGGGGTAGTCATTCCAGATCGGTGGAGACAAGCACTGATGAGCAAGAAGATACTGCTATCTTGAATGTGGCTCAAAACGAACTGAGCGAGGAAAGTGATGAGGAATTAGAGTCTACCCCCCAAATTAAATATATAGGCCTCCTAAACAATGTCACCAATGAGAAAAAGGTAGGGGTGGTGGAGATTAATAATGCAAGACATCTGCTTTCGGAAGGGGGTGTTGAGGATGAAATTTTTATTATTTCTTTAACAGTTGATTCCCTTATATATAAATATGGTAGAAATCAATATGTAATATCAAACAGAAGGTGATGTTTATATTATCGAAAACAGTCAAAGCCGGGATGTTACCATTTGTTGTTATGATAAGTTTCATCATGACGTCCATCTGTTTAGCGATGCTTTTGTCTGTTTATTACTTTAACCTTATCACCATAAGATATAGTACTGAGGCCAGGTTAATGCGTAACATTCAATCAGCTGGCCATTTTGTCTTGGCAAATCCACCTGATTTTTTTGAAAAAGATGATATCGTTCAATTTGATTTATTTAATGATTCAGAAGATTCAATTTCAATTGTTAGGAAACGATGGGGTGTTTTAAGCCTGTTTGTTGTTGAAGCTTTTTCCGGAAGGTTTAGAAAATCTGATGCTTTTTTTGTTGGGAATAATTCTTCTATGTTCCCGGGTAGTGCAATTTATCTCTCTGATAAAGGGATTTCCGAATTATTTTTGGCAGGTAATACAATTATTAATGGAGATGTTTATATTCCAAAACTGGGAGTAAGCCCTGGTTATTATAATAATCGTTCTTTCATGGGCGAAACCCTGATTAATGGCGAGATTATGCATAGCCAGTCTTCTATCCCCGAAATTAATAGCGAGGTGCTACATTTTTCTAGTATGGCTGGGGCTGCACCTGACTTAGATTTTGAAGATGAAATGGAGAATGAGGTGAGTCAATCTTTTACAAAATCGACTCGTGTATTTCATTTTTATGAACCGATGAATATTACTAATGTTCTTAGGGGCAATATTAATATAGTTTCCAGTCATCCGGTAACGATTAGTAATTCATCATTTATTGAAGATGCTATTATTGTTGCTCCTGAAATACATATCGAAAAAGGTTTTAGAGGCAGTTTGCAGCTATTAGCCGGTAATCGAATCGAGATTGAAGATGAAGTGGAATTAATGTATCCGTCTTTTGTTGTTTGCGAAAATACGAAGCAGAGCTCTATTACGGTAGGTGATAATTGTAATGTTGAAGGAGGGCTGTTTTTAATTGGAGAGAAGTCGAATGGGGAAGTATTAATAGGGAACTCATTAATAAAAGGTATGGTGGTTTCGAGCGGAAATGTTGAATTGCAAGGGAAAGTTTATGGACAGGTTATTTGTGAAGGTTTTGTAAAACATGGGAAAAATGA
This sequence comes from Marinilabilia sp., assembly GCF_016278715.1. GTDB lineage: Bacteria > Bacteroidota > Bacteroidia > Bacteroidales > Marinilabiliaceae > Marinilabilia. The sequence goes on from NZ_JADQBH010000079.1 coordinate 17,674, forward strand.
CAAAATATTTATTAATTATTTGGTTGACTGTGAGGTGAATTACGGAAGTCTGTCTCGCTTTTTTTTATATCCTGATTTGTTTCAGGACTATTTGGGAAAATATGAAAAGTTAAAAAGTTTATATTAATGCCTGTTTGATAGTTTATGAATTTAGTGATTATGAGAAGTGTTAGTAATAGAAAAGTACAAGGATCTTCACTGATAGAGGTAATAGTTGCCATGGTTATTTCTTCTATAGTTATTCTGTTTACTCTTGTTATTATATTTAATATTTTTAGTTACAGTCATGCACTTTCATCCACACATTATCAATTCATGGCAGAACGAATTATGCATAGTTTAAAAACAGAATCTAAAGATCCAAAGTCCTTGATTGTAGATCGGGAAGGTGTGTTTTTTGAATACCAATTGGAACCTTATGGCGGATTGGCTGATTTGTATTATATCGAGGTAAGGGTTTTCGATTCGGACTCCATAGAAAAAGGATTAGCGCGTTGTTTATTTCGTAATAGCGGCAGTAAGAGAGAGGAACTCATAACAATAAAATGACAGATCAGAAGGGGCAGGTTCAGGTTGTTGAATGAAATTCTAATTGTATGAAGAAGGTTGACGCATATACTTTACCCGAATTGGTAGTGGCAATGGTTATTAGTTCTATTCTAATTATCATTATTCTGACTGCATATCGTTTTATTTCTTATCAGTTCTCTGTTTTTTATCAACGGAGTCTTGCTGCCCAGGAATTGATAATAGCAGATCAATTGCTTAGGAATGATATTAAAAATAGCAGAAGTGTTAGTCATGAAGAGGATAATACGATTGTTTTTAACACTCGTGACAATCTTGAGGTAATTTACTCATTTGAAAATAATTATCTGGAACGGGAAGGCTATGCCGGAAAGGAGAAGTTTCCAATTAATATTGAGAAACTTCATTTTAGCTATTTGCAATTTGAAAATTATGAAACTAAAAACCTGACAGGTATTACAATTGATTTACTTATGAATGGCCATTTTATTAACCTTTCATATAGGAAGAGTTATGATAATAGTTTTTATTTCCGGAAGATGAAACAATTTGAAAGGCGTCATTAATTATGATTGAATCAAAAGGATTAATAATAAAATCAAGAGGTAGAACAAGAACTTCTGATATTGGAATTGATGTTTCCGCATTTTTTGAAAAGTTCGGTTTTAAGCTGAATGATAAGCGCAAAGAGTTTTTTTATATGGAAATGTACTCAATGTTAGAAGCCGGTATGGATCTAAAAAAAGCTCTTGATATTCTAATAGATCAACAAAAGAAAAATGAGGGGAAAAAGTTTTACGAAGATATTAGAAAACGGTTGATCAATGGATTGGCATTCTGGGAGGCTATGCGGGATTCCCGCGCATTTACTCCTTATGAGTATTATTGTGTACAAATAGGGGAAGAGAGTGGTAAATTGATGATGGTATTAAAAGAAATGTCAATTTATTTTAGTAATAAACTGAAGTTAAAGAAGCAGTTAGCCAAAAGTATTTCTTACCCGATTGTTATTATATTATCCTCTGTTTTGGCTGTTGGGTTTATGATGACTTTTATTGTACCACTTTTTACCGATATGTTCATACGATTTGACGGTGATTTACCCAAACTAACACTCTTTTTTATCGAAACATCCGCACTGATAAAAGAATATGGGGCATGGGTTTTTGTTGTGTTTGGTGCCTTGGTACTTCTATTTCGCAAGTTTTACAAACGAGATTATGTATATCAGAGAGTTCAGAAGTTAAACACATTTATTCCCTATTTGGGTGGATTAATAAAAGGAATATATTATGCGCGGTTTTGTTCTTCTATGAGTTTGCTTTTAGGCGCAAAGGTTCCACTCTTAGATTCCCTGGCCTTGGTTAGAAAGATGATTGGTTATTATCCTTTAGACCTGGCAATGTCAATGGTCGAGAAAGATATTATTAAAGGTAGTACTTTGCACGATAGTTTTAGACTCCATAGAATTTTTGACGAAAAGAATCTTGCTATTATCTGTGTGGGTGAGGAAGTAAACCGATTGGATTTGTTTTTTGACAAGTTGCATCATAGATATATGGACGAAGTGGAGGTTAAAACACATGCACTCAATACTTACCTAGAACCATTGATTATTTTAGTTTTGGGTGGTGTTATTGGGTTGATTTTGGTTGCAATGTATCTGCCAATGTTTAAGCTTTCTACATCTATGGGTTTGTGATTTGGAATAAAAACCAAGAAAATTTTAATAGGTGAAGCTTTAAATAATATGTATGACGAATGGACATGAAAACTTTATTCACATGTGCATTATTTCTTAATTTTCTGGTTAGTTCGTCTAAAAGAAATCTGTGCCAACTCATTTTTACTTTTAAAAAAATACACACGGTTTCTTAAACTACATATGGATTGTAAAATTTTGAATTATTGAGTTTTTATCTTAATTAATTAAATTATTGTCATTTATTCTTCTTCTGGATTTTTAAAATAAAAAACTTTAGTAATCTTTGCAGTGTCAATTTTAATCGTTAAACCCATATGTTATGTTAGGCTCCCCAACCCGTGCTTCATTAATTTTTCATATTAACATTGCATTTCTTTTTTTTGCAAACTTTTGTTGTGAAAATGGACAACGACAATGTCTACATTCCAGATTCGTCTCATTCTGCTGTTACTTTAGATGACTATTATATTATTTTGTTGCTTGTTGGTAAGTGCATGAATAAAAGAGTGATAGGCTGTTTTTTAGCACAAGTATATTATATAGTGATTATGTAATACTGAGTTTTTTTAATTTTCAAACATTAAATTATTTTTTAACCCAAAACCCTAATTCCCTATGGAACGTTATGTTTTTATTAGAAAAATGTTCTATTTCATAGAACTTTGTCAAAAAGAAAAAACCGGTTCCCGACAATACATTGCAGAAAGGTTAAATATGTCGGAAAGTGGTGTGAAAAGAATGATAAATGATCTTCGTGATGCAGGCGTGACAATTAAATTTGATTTTGATAAGCGCAGTTATATTTTTGAATGTAATTCAGAATTAAAATCGATCTCTTCTTCTCCATTCTTACAAAATAATTAACTAAAATTCCATTTTGATAATGAGGTTTTCACTTCTGATTTTTGAAACAATTGTAATAATGTTTCTCATGTTTTTTTATACAGCGGAGGTGGTTTCGTTAGGTACAAATAATGATTCTTGTGAGATCGTTGAAAATCATCCGGAGTTTACCTGGAATGGAAAAAAGGCAGCGGTGGTTTTAACTTATGATGATGGTTTAAACGATCATTTAGATAATGTTTTACCTGCCTTGGAAAAGATGGGGTTTAAAGCAACTTTTTATGTTTTTACAGGTTCAGAAGCTTTTCAGCGACGCATTAAGGATTGGCAAAGGTTGGCCTTGAAAGGGCATGAAATTGGCAATCACTCCGTTTATCATCCATGTCCGGATATGTATTCGCCAGATGATGAGAGTGATGGCTTACCGGATATTAATCAATACTCTGTAGAGACAATAATGATGGAGCTTTGCCTTGCCAATGAGACTTTAAAAGAACTGGATGGTCAGGAGGAAAGAACTTACGCCTATCCTTGTGGCCAGAAATATATTGGAGATACTCTTTATTCCGGTTTTCTTTCAGATGATTTTATTGCCGCCCGGGGAATCACTGCACAAAGTGAAGGCATTGACGATCATGACTTGTATGACCTGGGGGCATTTATGATTAATAGCAGGGCTTCCCTGGAAATGCTTATTAAATTAACAAACAGGATTATTGACCGGGAGAGGTTGGTGATTTTTGTTTTTCATGGAGTAGGCGGCGGTCATGAAATTAATATGGATGTTGACCAGCATTATCAGTTTCTTCAATATTTAAAAAGCCGGGAGGATGAATTATGGATTACTACTTTACGGGATGTCGTGAAGTATATGAAAAGTGAATAAATATATAGTGCTTGCAAGAAAATGCCAATTGCGGCGTTGGGCTTGCCTGAAAAACAGTCATTTACGAAAAGTAAACTCCTGTTTTTCAGGCTTCACCCGCCTTGTAATTGACGCTTTCTTATCAAGAACATCTCAAAAGCACTAGTTTTCTTGCTGACACTATATATTTTGGGGAATACTGTCGCCCCTTCCGGGGCTTGGGTCATTGATTTCCCGAGTGTCGAATTACCATACGGTTGCCCTTGCCAGGGCTTTATAAAAAATGCTATTTTAAACTACAGCCATGAGCAACTTCAAAGCATTGGTATTGTTCTGCTTATTATTAAGCTTCGATATTATCGCAAATTCGCAAGACAACCGAGAACAGAAAATCGACCCTGGCCACATTTTTACAGTAGGTCGTCAGTGGTGTGATTCAGTATGGAACTCTTTAAGTGATAAAGAGAAAATAGCACAGTTGTTTTGGGTTGCAGTTGAAATTCCGCATGCACAGAACAAATATTTAAGATTAAGAGAAGAAGTTGAGCAGCTGCAGCCGGGAGGCATAATCTTATATGCCATGGAGTCTGAAAAGGCACGTGAAGTGATAGATGATTTGCAGTCGCTTGCAAAAGTCCCCTTGTTTGTTTCGATGGATGGAGAAGTTGGAGCTGCGATGCGGTTTCGTGATATGAGAAGATTTCCTTATGCTATTACGATGGGTGCCGTTGATGATGACAGTTTGATCTATCGTGCCGGGATAGAAATGGCCAAAGAACTAAGATCTATTGGGGTAAATGCGAACTTTGCCCCCGTACTTGATGTAAACAGTCGGGAGCTGATCCCGGTTATTGGATACAGGGCATTTGGAGACGACCCCGAAAATGTTGCACGTAAGTCTGTTGCTCTTATGCAGGGATTACAAGATGGTGGGGTAATGGCTGTAGGAAAACATTTTCCCGGTCATGGTAATACCGATGTTGATTCACACCATAAATTGCCCGTTAATAATCATTCGATTGAAAGTTTCATGCAAAGGGATATTTTCCCATTTAAAGAATATATTGCATCCGGTGGCTGGGGACTTATGTCGGCACATATAGAAGTTCCTGTGTTAGAAAAAGGTGTTCCGGCCAGTTTCTCTTCAAAGGCGTTAAAATCTCTTCTTAGGGAGCAATTGCATTTCGAAGGACTGGCTATAATTGATGCAATTAATATGGCTGGCACCACCGGCATGGGTAGCCCCGGTGAAATAGATGTGAAAGCGCTTGTTGCCGGGAATGACATAATAGTAATGCCAAGGGATTTAAACACTTCAATTGAATCTGTTTTACAGGCTGTTAAGGCAGGGGATTTATTGATGAGTGACGTAGAAGAGAAATGCCGTCGTTCCCTATTGTTTAAAAATTGGCTTTTTAATGAGGTTTTTCTCCAGGATGAAGAATCGGTCGTGGATATAAATTCAGAGAGCTCAGAAAAATCTGACTCAACTGATTTGAATCAGCAACTGTATGATGCAGCCTTAACCATTTTAAAAGATGAGCGTTTTGATGAATTACGCTATGGTTCGTCCGGAGAATTTACTTGTTTAGCCCTGGGGAAAGCAGAAATAGTTACTGATGAATTAAAATCTCGTGGCATTCCGGTTTATCAATTGCCATTGCACAACAACTTGTTGTTTGAATTAGCTATAAACAATCCCAAGCCACATCAAAAATTAATTGTAATAATAGCACTTCCTAACTGGGGGCGTTCTGAATTGCATGAAGAGCTTAAAAATAAGTTCGCCTTATTAAGCCAAAAGAAGAATTCTTTTGGCTTATTTATGGGGAATCCATATCATCTGGATTATTGGCCCGAATTGGATGATTATGGGGCTGTTATTATGTCATACGAGAATACCCTGGAAACCCAAAAAACAATTGTCAAATTTTTGGAAGGTGTTATTCAGGCTGAAGGGAAGTTGCCTGCAAGATTTTAAAAAAAAACAGCAAAAAAGAATTTTTTTTAAATTAAAATGGACCCGGGTCACTATGTGGCCCGGGTTTGTATTTAATATTGCATTGTTTATTGTTGGCATTTGGCGTTAAGTGTTGTCTTTGAGATGTTTACTTGTTTTGGCTTAATCTTGTAATTATTTATAAATGTGTTTTTATTTTTCTGTATCTAAATATTGATAAAAAAACATAAGTATTTTTCTTAAAAATCTAACGTAAGTATAATACAATCAATGATTTGATATCCTGTAAGGGATAAGATTATGATTAATTAACCAACCATAATGAAATTGATTTTTAAAGTTTTCCCTGTCTTATTACCAATTGGGTTTTTGTGTATAGTTTTTAGTGCATGTAGTCCTGCTGGTTTTGATACAAGCAGGCAATATTTTACGTATGTGAATGACGATACAAATGGCCTGGTTCATCAGTTCGGAAGTGATGAGATTGCAGTCAGGGCAAAGTTTATTCCCCCTCAGTTGCGCGTCATTCAGGATATAGAGCGGGATTTTGATTTGCTACATTTCAAAGATTCTTTATTAAATAATTACTCCAATAGCATCTATTTTATGGTAACACTAAAACCCACCCCAAATTGCAGGGTGCGTGATTTACGATACTTTAATGTTACCGATGAAAAAGAATTTGACGCCAGGCAAAGGGATCTTCACTATGACATGGCCCAATGTTTTATTTTGAAAACTGTTGTCAGAGAATATGCACCAAAACTCTGTCACCTTGAACAAGACTTTGCTTCCGGAGGAGGTCTGAAATTTATACTGGTTTTTGTGCCTGAAAAAGAGATAAATCAGGGGATGGATCTTGCAGCAGGTGATTTAGAGTTACATTTTTCAGATCCCTTTTTTGAAATTCCTTCCGTTCAATTTGCCTTTAAAAAACAGGATTTAAAGGCAATTCCAAAACTTAAGAAATAATATAACCATGAAGAGTAGACATAATAGGTTTCTTCGTTTCTCTTGTCTTTATGTGGCAATAAACATCCTGGCTGTTTCCTTTATCCCCGGCACTGCATATGCCTTGACAGCAGGTCCTGCTTCACCGGAGTTTTCCTCTTTTACACCGGTTTCATCAACAGAGATGGTAAACACTTTCACAGGTGATTTTTCCTATAATCTTCCTGTTATTGAGGTGCCGGGGCCGCATGACAGCGGGTATTCGCTTTCTCTTTCGTATAATAGTGGAAATACTGCAGAGATGGAGGCATCCTGGGTAGGATTTGGGTGGAATCTGAGCCCTGGCAGTATAAACAGATCTGTACGTGGTTTGCCGGATGATTACAATGGTAAGGAAATAACCTATTTAAATAAGATGCGACCTAACTGGACAGCCACATCCACTGCCAGAGCTGGTATGGAATTATTTTCAAAGGATCTGTCCATGGGGCTGAGTGCCAGCAATATGCATCGGATAAACAATTATACAGGATACCAAAATGTAAAATCGTTTGGTGTTAACTTTAACGGGTGCGTGGGTTTAGATGTCTCCAAAGACGTAAATGGAGTTACTTACCGACCTTATGTCTCTCCTTTGGGTTTATTTAACACATTTTTTAAGAAAACGCAGAAAGATCCTAACCGGACTGCCATACAAAACAGGGATAGAACATACGAAGCCCGAAGAGAAAATCGCTTTAACCCTTCCGTTTCAATTGGAGGCCTTAATCTTGGCGCCAATACTTTTTCAGTTTCTCTGTTGCCACCTACTCCAAAGCCTTTTAATTATCCCGAGTACAATGGGATATCTATTAACTGGTCGGCTTCTGTCCAGGCAAATCCGTCTTCTGCTCCTGTAGGATTAGAAGGTGGAAAAATGGGAACTTTTTCTTACAGGTATAATGTTGCAAGATCTTCACCTAAAGCGTATGGATATAATCACACCCAGTGGGCAGATATGGATAAGGAAAAAGTGTCTGATTATTTTGTCGAAAAAGACAGACCTTTTCATGTTTCAAATTACTTTATAGGGATACCCTATAGCAGCTATGATATATATAATGTTAGCGGAGAGGGAATAGGTGGCAGTTTTCGGCCTTTTTTATCTCAAAACGGGCATTGGAGTCCACGTAAATCAAGTAGTAAAACCCGCCATATTCAAAGAGGATTTGAAGTAATGGTAGGGGCAAATATTGGTGCCGGGCTGGACTTTGGAGCCGGTTATCAAAAAACCACTGTATCTGATTGGTATCATGAAAAAGAGAATGAATTTTCTGCCAATAATGTTATGTACAGATTTAGTAACGACATGGGCGGGCAGATCTTTTATGGCGAAGGAGAAACAGCTATAAATAGAGCTGGTATTTCTGAAATTGAAAATGCAAATTATTCCGGTACGCCAACAGATAACCTCCGGCCTTTTCAGCGTGAAAACTCTGGTAATTCTGCTTATATAAAGGAGATCATAACCGGTGGAATCATCACCGGAATGGACATTGTAAACAAAGACGGGATAAGGTTATTATACAATGAACCCATAAAAGTACGAAATGAAACCTCACTCACCATTAACATTGACCCCGATAAACAGCTTGTAGAAAATCGATTTTATGCATTTGCTCCGCTGGCATTATCACAGAGCAGATGGAATGGTCAATACAGGGTTGATGATTCAGGGATTAAAGAGCACCAGACTTTAATGGGACAAATTAATCCCAATGAATATGCATCTAATTTTCTTCTGACAGAGATTCTAACGTCTTCTTACATCGATTCTGATGATAAAGCCGGAGTTTCTGTCGGAGATTTCGGTGGGTGGACCAGATTTTCATACAGAACAGCATTCGGAGGTAATGGTACGCCGTGGTATCGTTACAGGATGCCTTATAACGGATTGCACTATCAGCAAAACTCTATTTCTGATCCTAAAGACGATACCGGCAGTGTGGATACCGGCGAGAAACAGGTGAAATACCTTTATACCATCGAAACAAAGACCCATATTGCCTATTTTGTAACTAATAAAACTGAGAATGACAACCCCTATTTAAGGGGAAGTGGCAATGACAGGTATGACGGAACCGGAGCTAAAGAATTATTGGCCAATGATGATCCTGCTTCCACTCTTAGTGACAATGAGGGAGTTTTTGAATCCGACACGAAATTGGAGTATCTCGAGAAAATTGTTCTTTTCACGAAGAGGGGGGACGATAATTTAGAGGATTATCAAAAGCCGGTGAAAACGGTTCGTTTTGAATATGATTATAGTTTAGTCCCGAATGTTGCAAATAATATAAACAGCAATTTTAATTATTATCAAAAAAGTAAGGTTAGCAAAGAGAACAACGGAAAGCTTACCTTACGGAGGGTTTGGTTTGAATATGAAGGAGTTGTTTCGGCCAATATAAGTCCTTACGTTTTTGATTATCATTACCCGGTGGCAGATAAAGATTCCAAACTGGCAGCGTTTTTTAGCGCAGAATCTGCCTTGACCGATGATTTGCAGAATCCACCCTATGCCCCATATGCTTTGGATGCATGGGGAAACCAATCTCCCAACAGTGAGGAAAGACGAAACAATGGAGTTGCGTGGGTGGATCAAAGTGCGTTTGTGGATGAGACTTTGCGATACGATCCGGCAGCTTATCAGTTAAAATCCATCCGGTTGCCCTCCGGCGGATCGATACACGTGCAATATGAACCCGGGGATTATGCTCATGTTCATGATCGCACGGCAATGGCAATGGCAAGAGTGGCTTTACCTCAGGGTGCAAGGGGCCCTTCCTATGAAACCGATTCTTATTTCATCAATACTGAAGATTTAGGGGTGGATTCGAGTAATGAAATGGAAGTGAGAGCCTTGGCGGCCAAAATAAACGCTCATTTTTTGGGAGATGGTCAGGACAATGTTCCGTCGCGTAAGATTTATTTCAAATATCTTTTTTCACTTTTAGATGATGCACCCGGACTTAATAATTATCGGTCAGAATATATTACCGGCTATGCGGATTTTGACGGAGCGAGCGTAGTCTGCCTGGACAGCAATGGGGAAAGCGGTTGTGCGAAATTTGGAATTGAGGTCGAAATTGGGGGTAGAGAAGAAGATGAAGGCGGGGGTAACAAATCTTTAACGCCACGAATGGCATGCTGGGAGTTTGTAGCCAACCAACGTCAGGGCAAGATAGCCTCAGCCAATGGCATTGAACCACATTATGAAGCAATATATGACAATGCATTATCAGATATGGCTAATGGAGGTGATCCGGTTGATATACTTCGGGGATCCGGAACTGTAATTGATTTGCTTACGGATATGGCTTTGGGTAAAGGTTTGTCATCAAAAGGATATCAAAATATCAAGAAGGAAGACCCACGAGTGGGCCAACGAATTGCAGAAGACTATTCTTTTCTGAAACTACCCGTGTTGAACAATAAATATGGCGGTGGTGCCCGGGTAAAGCGTTTGCTTCTTCATGATCCGGGTATCGAATCGGGCGATGAGGTGGTGCTGGGAACTGAATACCGGTACGTGATGGAAGACGGCATTACCAGTAGCGGAGTGGCCACTAATGAACCTGCTTTGGCCAGAGAAGAAAATCCGCTGGTGGATTTTATGCCGCGAAAAGGAGAAAAATGGTGGAAACAACTGGTAAGCGGAGAGGTGCTTGATCAATTGGAAGGCCCCATTGGTGAATCAATATTACCGGGGGCATCCATTGGCTACCGACGGGTAGTGTCCGAGAACATTCATAAAGGAAAAACCGGAAACGGATTTACCATAGATGAATATTTCACCGTGTATGATTTTCCGTTCGACAGGGTTTACCCGGGGCAAAATGATGAGGACCTCGATTTTGATGGCTCTGCAAACGCGAGTACCTCTCTGGCAAAATCATCTTCTCCTGATTTGAAAATTCTCACAGGTTTGTTTAATTATATTGATTCAAAGCAAGCTTTATCCCAAGGTTTTAGATTCTTACAGGTAAATACCCACGGGTTGCAAAAACGAACTGCCACATACAGCGGAGACTACGACCAATGGATGGCAGGCACAATGCCTTCATACATTGTTGCTGGACAGGAATTTGAATATTTTAAGCCGGGAGAGAAGATTCAGGTGTTAGAAATGGATAGCAATGGCGAGCTCGTGAGTGGGTCGATGGTACCCGGAAAAGAGGTGGACATTGCACGCGAAAGCAAACATGTTAAAGATGTCAGTCTCGATTTTAGCGTTGAAATTGATATCAGTGTAGGATTGCCATTGATAATATTTGTTGGTGTATGGCCAGCGTTTACCTATACAAACAATGAACTGTTTCAGCATGCTACAACCAAACTGATCAGTTACCCTTCAATCTTGAAAAGTGTTACAACTACTGTTGAGGGCATTTCTTCAAAGTCCGAAAACATTGCTTTTAACAAGTTTACCGGGGACCCGGTAATGGTAAAAAACAGTGACTCATATAGCGGGTCGTATAATCCGTTAACGGGAGAGAACAGAGAGGGTGACCTCTACTCCTTTTCCATTCCTGCAAGCTGGGTTTACAAAGAGATGGGGCAAAAGGCTGAAGATGAGTCTTATTCGAATCAGCTGAACAGTCAGGTGGCCAACTTCCTGGTGCATGACGTAAAACCCGATGCGGAGTGGCTCAATGCACCTCAAAACCTGATTAGTGCAGTTGTTAATACCTACGCGAACCAATGGGGTACTTTTTTGAGCGATGAAAGCCGTATTACAGATATGTACCCGGGTTTTGACGATGCAAGGACGGACATGAATGAAAAATGGCTGCCCAAAGCATCTTATACCTACAAGGAAGAAGTGGATAATGCTAGTGATGCTTCGAAAAGAGGGACTTTTAATATAGGGCGTAAAATATGGGGCGTAAATAAAGTTTTCACACCCGAAGGCTGGCTTAAAACCAACGAAACAACAAAATACAGTCCGAACAGCGAGGCTCTTGAGCAGATTGATGTATTGGGAATTCCATCAGCCGTTCTTTATGGGAGCCAATACGGAAACAATGTTCCGGTAATGGTAGCCGAAAATGCCAACTATAACAGTCTTCTTTTTCGGGACTTCGAGGCACCCGGAGCATCTTCGGAGGTGGCGCATTCAGGCCGTAATGCAGAAACCGTTGATGGAATTGATAATTTGCTTCCGGGTATAATAGCCACGCCTTTGCTTAAACAACAAGGAGGGCTGATTCAGTTCTGGTTAAATGAATCTCTTGAGGGATTAAAACTTGTTTTCTCAGGTGTGGAGACGGCGGTGGAAATGGAGGCAGTCTCCAGTGTGGAAGGCTGGACGCTTTACCGGGGCGTGATTGAACCGATTGAACATTTAGGCACTCTGTCTGACGGAACGGAATTGGTTCCCCTTCTCGTTTTCGGTGAGGACAATCCTCCTGCCGGTCTGTTTATTGACGACATACGTTTTCAACCATTACATGCAACGGCCACTGCATATGTTTATAATCCATTCAACTACAGATTGATAACGCAATTCGATGACCAACACTTTGGAACCTATTTCCAGTACAATAAAGAAGGCAAGTTGGTGCGAAAAGTACTTGAAACCGAGAGAGGACGGCATACCCTGCAGGAAATGCACTATAACACTCCAAAAGTAAACAGATGAGAACAGCGTGTTTATTATTAATGTTGACTTTTGGCGTCAACATATTAACGGGTCAAATTGACGGAAGGGCGGTAGCTCTCGGGCATATCGAACAACTTGCCGGAGCGGCATCGCTTTCGGGTGACAAGGTGTTCTTTATCGATTCCGAGATAGCTTCTTTTCCACGCAACGATTTAACCAATCCGAAAAGAGTTAAGATTAAAATCTATTTGTCAAACGATATTCAGCATTACGACGCTGGCATTATTCAAACCTACCAGGATGGTAATGAAGTTTTCTTCGTGGTGCCTGACGAAAAGTCTGTTTACCGTAACAATGTGGTCGACTCTGATATGACTGCCAATATTGTTGCAATGGCCAATTTGCAAAAAGAGTTAATCAAATCATCTGAGCTTACAGCTATGGAAGAGCATTTGGAGGATGGGGACAAAAAATGGACGATTAATTTCAAGGTGTTGCCGGAGGTGACTGAAAATTCAGGCGTTGAAACCATGGCGTTTATATATAACGAGACACAGGAGCAAATTGATGAGGTGAAACTCAGGTTTTCTGCTGATAATCAGTTGGCTTTGCAGGTGATGAAATACAATCGTTTAAGTTTTGATTACCGGGATGAAAAAATGAAAGCTCCGGCTTCGGATTATGTTTTAAACCGGAGTGGACAGCTCAAAGAGGATTTTTCCGGCTATCAGTTAATTGATTTAAGAGATACCAACCATGAATAGAGTACTTTTTATATTGACCGTAATTATGGTGGCGGGATTAAACACTGTTTCTGCCCAGATATTTGAAGAATTTAAGTTACGTGAGGATCTTAGTTTCTCTGGCGAAACCACTGTGGATATCTTTTCTGAATTGCCGGAAAACAGGAATGTTTCCCGGGCTGCATTATATGTTTCATTTGATTTTGGTGAGCGGATTGTACCAACCAGTTCTCTTCCCACCGATGATGATGTAATTCACATATCCTTTTCTTTGGCTGCCTATAAGGACGGGGTGGCAATGGAAGATTTCTTTGGATCAGCTGAACATTCTCTTACTATATCAAGCAACAGGCCTGAGGCATTTTTCATAAGGGATTTTCCGGTTAGTCTAGATGCAATGGTCTCTCCTGATAATTTCCCCAATGAAATAAAAGTAATTGTTCATGACAATAATATCGACAATTTTCCTTCAGTAAGTAATATCGTCCGGTTCGGCCTTAACTACGAAGAGCGTTATGGTGTGGATTGCAATGAATTTAGCATTGATTTCATTGAAACGTTGAATGAAAATCCATTATTAAATGAGATAGTTTTTAAATGGAATATGAACCAGGATTTTCCCGGATCCTATTTTCAGCTCCAGGTGCTTAGGTTGTTTAATGAAGCGCCTGAATATGCAGATAATGATAGCCGTGTTGCAGCGGAGGTTAATTGGGATGATGCCGGAACATATATTCTTAAAAATCCATCTGAAGATGATGCCGGACGGTATAATCAGATGTTTACAATAACTGAGGGAACGGGTTTTTATTTATGGAGAATTCGACCCGTTAGTAACTTTTTTAAAGGCGGATTAGCCAATCCGCTGAATTACGGCGAATGGTCGTCGGCTCCGGCCCCATTGGAGGGTGAAACAGTTGATTATTCACTCGATGATGCCGGTTCGTGGCCCAATGCCTGTTTTTATTTTGTGGATATGCAGGCCGAAAGAAACTACAGTTACAGTCGGGTGTTTACCGAACACGGAAACAACAAGGAGCTGGTCACCTATGCCAACAGGCTTAACCAGGTGCGCCAAAAGTCAACTTATTTGCCTTCCGAAGATGTTTCGGTGGTTACCCAAACGGTACTCGATAATACCGGGCGACCTGCTCTGGTTACCCTGCCGGTGCCTGTAGATGGCAAAAACCTAGGGTACCGAACCGACTTTGTAACTACCCCCGGGGGTGAATTGTATAGTGCCAAACATTTTGATCAGGAGGATAATTTTCAAAGTCCTTCACCGGTTTCTGCCACCGGGGATTTTAAATACTACGAAAATAATACCGAAGATCCGGTCGCCTCTGCGGAAGGTTACCCTTTTACTCGTACCATTTTTTACAACGACGGCTCCGGCAGGGTTAAAGAACAAAGTGGTGTAGGCAAAACGCACCGGATTCATAATGGCCCAGAAAATCTGAAAAGAACCACCCGCCATTTATACGAAGCTGCTACAGCCACCGAGTTGGAAGCCCTTTTTGGAGATGAAGCTCCGGATTATGAGAGTGTGTATAAAAAAATAATCATAGATCCAAACCAGGTTGCATCCGTATCTTTTGTTAACAAAGACGGGCAAATCATTGCCACCGGACTTTCGTATTCTTCAGAATTTCAGCCTTCTGCACTTGAGGAACTAGATGGAGGTGGAGGTGTGAGTACTCCGGTGCGCAATGAAATTACTCAGAACACGAAGACAGGAGAGGGTTTTGTCAGTAGCAAGCGTATTTATGTACCACATGCACAACCTCTCTCACTTGATTATCGGGTGCAGGTATATGAACTTGAGCAGTTATGTATATCTCAGGAATTCGATTGTAATTATGAGCTCTCTGTTTCTGTTACCCGAATTTTGGATGACAATTCAATGGAGGATGTCGAAGTAGACCAGTCAGATTTGGAGCTTTCCGAGAGCGTGATTGATGGAACCAGTTATATGGTGGCTTCTACTATTGTTGATTTACCAGCAGCCGGGACCTATGTGATAGAAAAAAAACTGATCCCTCAGGGGCTGGAGATGAGCGTCTTTGCTAATACCTCGGTTATTAATGGTCAGGTAATGCCACTTGTTACCTTTTTTACTGATCTATTGAATGATGTAAAAACCCGTGAAGAATTGGACGATTTTTTTGTAATCCTAAAGGAGGTGTCGCAGTATCTGAATTCCGGTGAATTTTCTTCACTTAGAACAGTGCCTCCCTATAATATGATTAGTGGTGCATGGTGGAATATATATGAAGACGAGAAATACACAGATCTGTTTAGTTTGGGCCTTAGTTACCTGGATGATGAACAAGAAAATATTAGTGCCATGCAGTTGTCGACCCCATGCTGTCAGAATATGGACATCCCGGTGAATTGGGAACCTCCGTTTGATTGTTCATTGACTGATCGCAACAACGATGGAGATATTGATTTGTTGGATGTGCCTGATTTTGAGGGTTACATGATTGATGTGCTTTACGATGCCATCATTTACAGATATTCTGATAGAGAGTATAGCACAGAGGCAGATATGATTGCAGCATTTTATGAGGATTTTCTTTCTGGTTGGGGGGTAGCATACGGAACTACTCCTGTAGTATCATTCACCCAGGATGGAACCCCAAAGATAGAGCAATTACCAGGAGTGGTCAATGAGATGGTGTATCACATGCTTACTGATGTATATCCCGGTTCTTTCAATGAAGAACATAAAGTTCAGTATGACTGTGAGGAGATTTTTGAATGCTGGTCTGCTGTGGTCGCACAACTCCACCTATTGATAGCTCCCGGAAGTGACTTTGATTATTCTCTGGGAATGCAGGAAGGAGGTTCTGTTTCTACTGCCTATATAGATGAACATAAAGGAAATGAAGATATATACGAAAAAGGCCATGATAAACACTTTAATACTGGTCTGAAAGGAGGGTGGTTCTTTACCCGTTGGTTGGCCAAAAGAAAGGTTTCTAAAAAAATGCGGAGGCTTAGGGTTGATCCAAACGTTAATCCGGATGATGAAGGTGCTAGAGATCAAATGCCTCCATTTCATCTGGTTAAAGCTTTTTTGGATTGTGCTGGGTATAAGTTCGCCAAAATTCTGACACCTTTTGATGCCGTGCCAATGAGTTATGATGAATATCGGGATTCTGAGTTTGCTTACACTGGACAGAATTTTGATAATCCGCCTGTCCCTATTGCTTTTAATTATGCTCCTGATGATTACCTTTCTTCTGTTGAGTTTACTAAAGAAGACCGAAGTAAGTTTTTTATGCCTATAGAAAATTGGGGCCCAATGGATGTGGCGAATCCGGGACATCCAAACCCGGAAACAGATAAACCTTTGTTCCCCAATGTTCGCAATCCTTTCTATGCTTTCAAATACTTTTATTACGATATGATGGGTGACCCCGATTTCCAGGTACTCGAAAGTTCGGTCTGTTTCGTGGATCCCAACGATTGTTATGAGGTTGAGATGATTGATGGTGAGGAGTTTTACAAGACCAATGTTGATGTGAATGGTGTTACAACCCGGGTCACAACACCTTGTTGCATTGATTCATTGGGAGACCAATCATTCTGTTATGAGGATTCCGATTATTATGGTCCGGGACAATCAAAGCAGGTAGTTCGCGAGTTTGCCGGAGTGGGAAGGGTAAAATGCCCATATACCTACGAAAACTGGTCTTCTGCTCAAAGATTATCTTTTTTCCAGATGATTGCTGATTACCGATTGCCCGATCCGGATGATCTCAATTTTGATGACGAGCAAAATAGTCCTGTCATTTTAAATGATTTTGTAGAGACCAACACCTGGTATTACAACACTTATCAGTCAGATAACAATGATGCAGATCCCTATTTGCCAGGTGATGAATGGGAACTGAGTGAGTTTAGGAATGAGTTTAATCAAATTATTCCGCATGGCGACATCAACCTGGGAGACAACCAATTTATTTTCGTGGAGAAAGAGATGCACGATGCTGAATTGCAATGTCTGAGTGAATGTGAGAAAAAGCGCGATGAATTCAGACGCAAGCTGTATGATATGCTGCTGGAGCGTTGTTATACCATTGGCGGATGCCGCACCAATGACCCATCGACCTGGGATGTGGTGCCCGAGGATGATATTGAGATGATGATAAATGCAATGGTGTTGCATTGTTCGGAGCAATGCGATATGAACACTTTTTCTGTTGAACAAATAAATACCCGACGTTTGGAAACACCACTTGTCGAGGTTGGCCCCAATGGGTACGAATACAAGTTTCAATATGGTATGGGGGGCATGCCCAATGCCGGCGCTGCCGGATATGCCGATGACAACTCAGTCATTGCACAACCCTTTACCGGTGCCCGCGATAACATTCGCTATTTGTTCGATTACAAAAATCAGCCTTACAATTTCAATCTCTCGTGGTACCAATATACTGCGCACAAACAGGTGATGGAGTGGGATTTTGAAATTACACTCCCAGGCAAATGCGAAGACCTCGCCAACGAGGAAGCCGATTATCCATCTGCCCAGGCTGATGATCACTTTTTACCACGCGACAATTATGAGCTTAATCCCAATATGATACCCGATACCGACAGTCCGGCACTTAACGATCCGGTGGTGTCCCCATCGGTGCTTTTGCAACGCAGCGGTGGACCCGGGTTTGATGAGAATGGGGAACCGGAGGAATAAAAAATACCAAAGAGAATAATTGAATTTAGTAAGAGTTTTGCTATTAAAAATGCCGTGATGAAAAAGCTTCTTTTTATAATAATACTTGTTTTGAGTACATTTGATGTAGTTGTTTCTCAATCAATAACTGAAGTTAATGATGAACATTTTTCTTATAGTGTTTATTATGAAAATAATTACTGGTGTAATGAAAATGGCTTTTCTTCTACTTCGGATTGTGCATTGTATGATGATAATTTACTTGAATTACGTAACCCTAGCATCTTTTATGGAGCCACTCAAGGAGAAATTTTTCTCTATTTTGAAAAAAAGGAAGATTTTGATTTTGATGATTTAAGCCATATTGACATATTTATTAACCTACCTGAAGGATTTAGGTTTGATGCTGATATTGTTCCGGATTATGAGAATACTTACTTGAAGTCATCATCTTCGACAATAGGAGATGCGCATCCAATGCATCCTCGCTCATTTGATAGAAAGACAGGACATCTAGTGTTGGAACCACCTGGATCTGTATATTCTGGAGATGATGGTATTTACACAATACATTTATATGGATTTAAAGAAGACATTTTTCGTAATTTATTAGAAATTTCAACAGATCCTGATGATTGGGTTTTAAATGTTGATGTGAGTATTCAATATACATTGAAAAACGGAGAGGTTTATGATCATAATAATGTCCCAAAAGTAAATGAGTCTTTTCAGGTTGTAGCTGATGATTATACACTAGATTGCACTATAGATGGCATTCACTATCGACTTCAACTAATCGGAAACCGTTCGGCCACAGTTATTGGACTTCCACAAGGAGAAAAGTATTCAGGAAATATTACTGTTCCTGCAAATGTGGACTTTGGAGGTCGAATTTTTGATGTAACGAAAATTGGAGAGTATGCCTTTTCTAATTGTCCCAATTTATCTGAGGTTGTATTGCCTGAGGGGCTATTAGGATTAGAGAATTATTCTTTTAAATCTGGCACCCCTATTTCTTGTGTGTCTCTACCTAATTCGCTGAAATATATTAATGAGGATGTTTTTCGGAATAGCCCTGTCAAATCCTTATTATTAGGACGTTCATTAGAAAGGATTGGTCGGTTTTCTATTTTTCCAAATTATAGCCCCAATCCCCCTCGGACAGAAGTAATTGTACTTGCTCCAATTCCGCCAGATGCTTCTTTTTTAGGGTATTCTGGTTCTGTTCCTATTTACGTTCCTGATGATAGTTTTGAGGCTTATCGGATCGATAGCGATTGGCGCTTAACTAATTTAAAAAAGCTATCAAATTACATTATTCCTGAATCATTATCAAATGATGCTTATGTAGGTGAATTGTTCGAGTATACATTCACCACCAATGCCGAAAGTTGTGTAAATATAAGTATTCCAGATTTGCCTGAATGGCTAAAATATTATGAGGACGAAGATGGGCAGCATCGCTTGGCGGGAACAGCACCAAATGCTCCGGAATCCTATTCGTTTGATATATTAGCCTGCATGCAGGGAACTTGCTTTTCGTCTCACACTGTGGAGTTTGAAGTTTTAGCTGCCACCGGTTGCACCGGCAACCAACTCATCGATAACATTCATTACCAGTTAAACGACGACAACACCGCCACAGTAATAGCTCTGCCCAATGATGAAATGTATAGTGGCCATGTGGTAATACCGCCAACAGTTGTGTGTGGGGGGCAGGAATACAGGGTAACCGAGGTAGGCGCATATTCCTTTGATGGTTGCACAGACTTATTGTCCGTATCATTTCCTGAAACGCTTTTTGCAATAGGTACTAATGCCTTTAGGATTTGTACAAATTTAACAACCTTAACTTTGCCAGAGTCTTTAGAAATCATTGGCGATGAGGCTTTTGTTCATTGTGTTAGGCTTGGTGGTTCATTATCTATCCCTGATAAAGTAACGACAATTGGTAGCAGGGCTTTTTTTAACTGTCACGGGTTCACGGGTTCATTAACAATAGGTGACGAAGTTATAACCATTGGTGATAGTGCTTTTGGAGGTTGTACTGGTTTTAAGGGATCTTTAGTTATTGGTAATTCAGTTACTGCTATTGGCAGTCAGGCTTTCTCAGGTTGCGGTGGCTTTAGCAACTCATTAACCATCCCTAATTCAGTTGTTACCATTGGTGATTATGCTTTTAACGTATGCGCTAATTTTTCAGGTTCATTACTTATCGGTAATTCAGTATCAACTATTGGTGATGGTGCTTTTAGTAATTGTCGAGGCTTAACAGGAGCATTGAATATTCCTGCTTCAGTTACATCTATTGGGACAGCTGCTTTTAGGGGGTGCATTGGATTGACTTGTGTTGCTATTCCGTCCTCTGTAGGAAGTTTAGGTGAAAATTCATTTACAAGCATGAGTAGTTTAAATGAATTGATCTTTTTATCATCAACACCTTCAAGTATTACGGGAACTGGGACATTGACAGAGGAGTCTAAACCCATTTATGTTCCCGATGCCAGTATGGGTGCCTACCAGACTGCCTGGGGCAGAAATTATAATTTACAGCCTTTTTCTAATATAATAAATGATTTATCTGTAGAGCAATTCGGCATAGGAGATGCGTTCAATTATGAATTCGGTTCTGTTGTAAATGGTTGTATGCAGTATAATGTTTCAGGACTTCCATCGTGGCTGCCAGCAGATGAGGCTTCCGGTATCATAGAGGGAACCCTTGAAGAACCCGGGGAATATGAGATTACAATTAGTGCCACGCAAGGTGGTCATCAGCTTGTATCCAAGACGATGCAGTTTGAAGTAATAGATAACACCGGTTGCACCGGCAACCAGCTCATCGATAACATTCATTACCAGTTAAACGACGACAATACCGCCACAGTAATCGCTTTACCCAATGATGAAATGTATAGTGGCCATGTGGTAATACCGCCAACTGTTGATTGTGGGGGGCAGGAATATAGGGTGACCACGATAGGCTCGCAATCTTTTGGCGATTATTTCCAATTTAATTCATCTTTATTGTCAGTCGATTTGCCCAATACAATAACTAAAATTGAACAATATGCATTTATAAAATGCAGGGAATTAATTGCCATTACACTCCCTGAATCGCTTATTCATATTTCTGAAATGGCATTTTACCAATGTTATGAGCTTACCGAAATTACCATTCCCTCTAATGTTGAAATTATTGAGCGTGGTGCCTTTGATGATTGTTCGAATTTAGAGTATGTGACATTTGATGGGAATAAAATTAAAGATCTTGATAAATGGACTTTTGGACAAACTTCTGTTTCCTGTTTTGTCCTTCCCAATTCAGTAGAAACAATGGATGGAGGCGCATTAAGATGGAGCCCTATTCAGACAGTTATTTTGGGAGAATCTCTTCAGGATATTTATTACTATGGCTTGTTTGATGATTATAATAATATACTGACTGAAATAATATTATTGGCTCCTACTCCGCCATCAGTTTCCGGCTTTGGATTTGCTGAAGATGTTCCCATATATGTGCCCGATGCCAGCTATGAGGCATATTCGATGGATGATGCATGGGGCCTAAGGGAGATACGTATGCTCTCAGCCTATTTTACCCCCAAAGCACTACCCGTTGATCCCTATGTAGGCGAATGGTTTGAGTATACATTCACCACCAATGCCGAAAGTTGTGTGAATATAAGTATTCCCGGTAAGCCCGGCTGGTTATCATACGAAGTCCACCCGTCCGTGAATGAGGATGGGGAACTGGAGCATACCTTGTCAGGAACAGCTCCCGACACCCCGGGCCCCTATTCGTTTGAGGTGCTTGCCAGCCTGCAGGGGACTCAATTTGCTTCTCATACAGTTGCGTTTGATGTGGTTCCTAATCCTTGCGTTGGTGAGGCACCTGTGGTAACCATTGTGCGTGAAAATGAAGGCACACTTATTTGTCCCGGAGAAAGCATTCGTCTGGAAGCTTATGAAGAGTCAGGGAATCTGGAGCACTATATTTATGAATGGTACGACTCGTCTAATACTTTATTAAAAGAGGGCAGCGAAAATTATCTGGTTGTAGATAATGTAAATAATTCAAAATTGGGTGCTTACAGGGTTCAATTGATCGATTCCGATACCAATTGTAGTGGGGTTAACTCATACACGTTAAGCTCCTCCCTGTTTTACAATATCCCCAATGTTTATATAGATGACTTGGGACCCACAACCTGCCGTAACTCCGCTGATGGTGAAGCCACCATTACTATTGCCGGCCCCGATGCAACGTATGATTATACCTTAAGTCTTAGCGGGCAGGAGGTAGAATCGGTAACCAATGCAGCGCCAAACGAAGAGATTGGGTTTAACACCCTTGGCGTAGGGACATATCTCCTCAGCGGAACTACCGCCAATGGCTGTGCTTTCAGACGCAACTTTACCATACAAAACGGGGGCCCCAGGTTCACGGATGTATGTACACAACTTCTACCCATCGATCTAATACCCGGTGAGCAAGTTTCCTCGGAAGTCTCTTTCACAGTTAATCGCGGGCGTTATATATCATCCCAATATGATTATAATATTATAATTAACAGTTCCGGGGAAAAAGTCTTTACACAGGATAAGTCCGAATCCTATGGCACTAATGCAGCAGCCTCATTTACTTATATTCATGGGGAGAATTACACCTTGCTGATATATGAAAACGGTGCGGAATGTGATGAATCATCTAAGCTGCTGAAATTTAAGAATTTAAGTCCGCGCTTAACCGCGCCAACAGAAGTGCATCGCTGCTTTGAGGGCCAAAACGTAACTATTAGCGGGCATGTCAGCCTTAATTTCAATAATTGCACAGACGCGAATCTTAGCCCCACCATTGAGTTGTTGCGCGAAGTAAACGGTGAATTTATTGAGCCGGTGGAAGTGAGCTATCAATTCGATAATAAGAATAACATTTCTATTTCGAGCAATTCTGAGAACCATCCTGCCGGTCGTTACCTTTTACGATTTGCCATTGATGATACCTATTATGGATCTATGCAACAGGAGAAAATCATTGAGGTAATAGAAAACGAGATGATTGATGTAACCGTCGAGGCATTCACGGTTACCTGCCCCGGAGGGAATGATGGCCGTTTGGAAGCCAGGGTAAGCGGTGGAGTACCCCCGTATAGGTATTATTGGTACGATGATGGCGGAGAGCTTGCCTCCACATCTTCGGTGGCTACCATGCTCTTGCCAGGGGATTATACCCTTAAATTAACCGACAGCCGCGATTGTGATATGGAAGAAGCCTTTGGCCCTTATACAGTAAACGATAAAGAACCCTGGGGCGACATCTCGGTTACTCTTCCTGATAGTTATAGCGATAATTGTTTCGTTGAAGCAGAAATTACTGGTGTTGAAGAAGGCATGACCTATACATTTGAATGGATACGAAGAAGCCCTTTAAAATTGGTTCAATTCGCGGACAACCTGTTATTCCAGGAGGAAAATTACACCTTGTTGTCAAAACGGGTCTGGACAGATAAAGTAAAAGTTCCGGCAGGTAGTAACAGCGCTGTTTCAATATCTGACGATTATTACGTTGAGCCCGGGCATGAATATTACCTTATCATACGTGATGAGAACGGCTGTAAGGTCAACTCATTGGATCAGGACACACCTCTGTTTTTCGATCATACCCCCGGCACCCCGTTTATGCTGGAACCTATTGAGGTAGAAAGAGAATACAACCTGGTATTTGCCTGGAAAACCCGCGTGCAGGAAGCAGAGGAAGAGCTGCCCCCTGCAATTGGGCAAACTACAGGACCCTCCATCGCCGCCTCATCGATGGCTCAGGATATGAAGGAGCAGGCACTGAAGTGTGCTGCCATAGCAGGCAAAGCCGCTGAGGCCACCTTTGAAGAGATCTGTCTTTCTACTGAGATGTTGAGTGATCAAATGACGTTGGAATACGAAAATGGCAGTTACCACTATACCTTATATTATTTCGATCGTGCCGGGAATCTCATTAAAACAGTTCCTCCCGAGGGTGTGAATTTATATACCGAAGGTGACAGCTGGGCAGGACACTCGATGGCAACCGAGTACCGTTACAACTCCCTGGGGCAACTCATTTGGCAAAACACCCCTGATGGCGGTCAAACACGATTCCTATACAATAATGCCGGGCAGTTAAGGTTTTCACAAAACGCTCAGCAGGCCATCGACAACACCTTCTCGTACACCAAGTACGACGAATTAGGACGCGTGCGTGAAACGGGGCAGGGAGACTTTGATCACACGGATATTCCGTATGGAAGTTGGATAGCCCTGATTAACGATGCCGACAATATTTTTGAAGCCGACATGGTAGCCTCCCTTGATGAGCGGTTTCCGCAGGCAACCATTGATGAGGCAGCACTCGGGCAGAAAACTGTTACCTGGTATGGTCAGAAAAGTGACATTTTTAATCAGGGACACCAACAGCGATATTTGCTTAACCGGGTAAGTCATACAGCCCATACCAATAGTAATGGCGAAACCATTACCACCTATTTCAGCTACGATCCGCATGGAAATGTGGAATGGATGGTACAAGATCTGCCTTTGCTTGGCAAAAGTATTATTGAATATGAGTATGACCTCATAAGCGGGAATGTGACACAAGTGGCATTTAATAAGGGGCGCCCCGACCAGTTTTTCCATCGCTATTTCTACGATGCAGACAACAGAATCACGGATGCTGAAACATCGGTGGATGGAGTTGTATGGGAAAGTGATGCCAGGTATAGCTATTACAAACACGGCCCGTTAAAAAGAATGGAACTGGGTGAAGATAACGTGCAGGGGCTTGACTATGTATATACCATACAGGGATGGCTAAAGGCCATCAATCATCCGTCACTGTCGCCATTTGTTGATATAGGTGGTGATGGCACTAATAGCACAGCAGGAAACGATGCATTTGGAATGATCCTTTCCTACTATGAGGGTGATTTTAAAAATGAACATTCAACTTTCGACCCGGAATCGCCCACCTATAGTGCAATTAATCCATCGGAAAAAAGGGATTTGTACAATGGTAACATTGCTGCATGGACACATTCCACAGCACAATCCCATCCATCCGGAGGTCTGTATAAAGGGGATGTAATGGGACAGCAATTTGTTTACGATAAATTAAACCGGATAAAAGAAAGCCGGTTTAACACTCTGATTACCGGGATCTGGCTGGCCGAAGATAATTTCAGCAGCAGTTATGAGTATGATGCCAATGGAAATATCACGCACCTGCACAGGACGGCCAACCAGGGCATTGCCTCCATGGATGACCTCGTATATCATTACCAGGACGGAAACAACAAACTCGACCATGTGAGGGATGTTGTACAAGATGGTTTGTTCCAGGACGATATAGATGACCAGCAACCTGGCAACTATGAATATGATGCCATTGGAAATCTTATCACTGATGAGGCAGAGAACATCGATTCTATTGAATGGACGGTGCAGGGAAAAGTGGCATCCATTTCGAAAAGCGACAACACCAACATCGCTTTCACCTATGATGCCCAGGGTAACCGAACATCCAAAACAGTAACCCTCCCCGGCGGCCTCGTCACCACCACCTATTACGTTCGCGATGCGCAAGGCAACGTCATGAGCGTGTACAAGGGAATGCAGGAATCGGCTACCGGTGGAGCCACAGGTCACGATCACGTCATCACCCTTTCGGAGCAGCCCATATATGGCAGCAGCAGAATAGGAATGCGACTGGGCAATGGTTTAGAAGTTAAGCGAATTAATTTCCCCCTCACCGGCGACCCGGAAGTAATTCGTGATGGTGACTATACTCTACTGGGAAATCTTATGAGTGCAACCATCAGCAACCAGGGGGCCTTTGTAACCGGCGCCAAAGCCTTACCGGGCATTTCGGCCTCACTGAAAGCACTTACAGCAGACACTTGGTCCCTTTCCCTTTTCACGGACAATGCCAACACCTATGGCAATTTGGAATACCAACTTCTGCAAGGCGACACCAACCCGGTATGGGAAGGCGAAGCCGCCCCAACCGGCACCTGGTCGCACACCCTCACAGCCGGCGCAGAAACTTCCGATTATCAATTGTCCATACGACAAAAATCCTCTATATTTGATCAACCCATTGCCCGCCACATCCATGGCAAGCAATACGAGCTTACCGACCACCTCGGAAACGTCCGGGCAGTGGTAAGCGCAGGATTGGAATACAACCCGGTAGGTAAGCATATCAACCCCCGTGTGATTGCCACCAATACCTACTACCCGTTTGGGATGCTTATTAGCAGTCTGTCGGGGAATAGTGAGGGGTATCGTTATGGGTTTAATGGCAAAGAAAAGGATGACCAGGGCGAATGGGGCATGACCGCCTATGATTATGGTTTTAGGATTTATAATCCGGGGTTGGGGCGGTTTTTGAGTGTTGATCCGCTGACTAAAGATTACCCTAGTTGGTCACCTTATCCGTTCGCAATGAATAGGGTTATAGATGGAATCGATTTAGATGGTTTAGAATTTGTGCAAAGGAGTTGTCTGAGGTTTGAATATGAACCAAAATTGGATATTCCGATTAAGGTGTCATTTAATATGAAAAATTTGCATGAGGAATATACCTCATTGTCTTTATCAATTCTTTTTTCCGGGCAAGAGATGAATTCAATTTCACCAAAAGCAATAGAGACAAAAACATTGAAAGACTGGGATATAAAATATCCTGCAAAAGGATATAAAGTAGAAAATGGAACACGCATTCCAACTTCTAATACTAAGTTTATAAGTTATAAATCAAATCGTTCGGCTCCAGCGCCTAAAATGTCATGGGAAATGGATAAAGGATTAGGCGGAGGAATGGGGGCTTTTGCACTGATAATTGGGGAAGCTCAAAAAAATATGAAATATAATGCAATACAAGAGGCTAAATTGTTAGATGCTAGAGAGTGGTCTGATGTTGAAAATACAGTTCAACTGCTGTTCAATGCAATGGAAATAGGGTTGATAGATGAGGTCTTCCTGATGTCAAAAGAAGGTGTTTCACTTTTTAATAGTGTTTTGTCACATGAAGAGAAGCGGTATAATCTCGAAAATGATAAGGTGTTTTATTATACACAGTTTTTATTTAAAAATAGAGATGCCATTATGAGAAAGGATAAAGATGCCATTGAGGGTAGTCATCCCAGTACAAGAATTAAAGATTTATAATATGAGAAAGCTAGTTTTGTTTTTGTTTGTAATTTTTCCTACTGCGATGTTTAGCCAGGAGGGTGGTGAGGATTTAAACTTATTTGATGAGAATTTAAAAGAAATTCCGGAAAGTGTATATCAAAAAAAAGATATTCAATTATTGGAGTTGTCTTTTAATGATTTAACTGAGATTCCTGATGAGATTGCAGAATTGTCATCTTTAAGGAATTTGAATGCTTCATACAATAAGATAAATAGATTAAGTCCTAAAATTGGTGAATTGAAGAATCTTGAGGGCTTAGAATTATGTAAAAATGAATTAAAAAACATTCCACTTGAATTAAGAAAACTAAAGAATTTGAAAGCAGTTGTCTTATGTAGTAATAAGTTAACGAAAGTTCCAGCGTTTATTGGTTATCTGTGTGAAATAGAGTATGTCTATTTACAAAACAATGAAATTAGAGAGTTTAATATAGATCTTTCAAAGCATAAAAGATTGTGGCATTTAGATATAAGTGGGAACGAATTGGACGAGTTTCCAATGACAATTTTGAATGCTTCAAGATTGGCATATCTGATTGTGGATGCAAATATTGTAAATGACAATATCCGTCAATTGGTTAAAGAAAAATTGCCTAATTGTGATTTGATTGAAAAATAATCGCCCGATAGATAGTATCAATTGCTGCCCCCGTCGGAGTGGATTTGCAATTAGAGGTGATCGAAAGATTTTTATTGTCAATTTCTAATTATCTATTACGTATCAACATAAAACTGCCTGAGTGCTGGTAACCTTCTGTTAATTAGGGTTTTAATTTAACTTTTGTCATGTTTTTTGTCAGATAACAATAAAATATGTTTACCGGACAAAAAGTTAACATTCAAAAAGTTTTAGGATTAATTCCTGACGAACTTTTAGCCAAATTTGCCAAGGACACAAAAGTCGATTATTGTGCTAAGGTCTTGTATGGACAAAGGATTTCTCCGTTCCGCGAGGCCTGTGACTTCGTCGTTTAAATCTCTGTAGTTTTCAACTACCAAATAAAAGCGATGCGTAGGAACTTGTCAGAATTCCCGCTTAAACAGTCAGGTAGAGTCTTCCTCCCGGCTGTATTTGAACCATTCGAAATCATTAAATTTATTAGAATTGCGGGTTGAAGAACCTCCCTTATAGAGAAGTTCGAGGTGTGCGGGAGGCTTACTGTTGGTATTTCCATTGAAACTGCCTCTTTGATTTCAAAATGGTAACAGCTTACCTAATTCCCCATCAATATTCAACGCCACCCTTATTTTTTGAGTTTAAGAATTAATAAAAACAATCCGCGAAAGATCCACAAAATAAGATAGATGCCAATGCTGATTACAAAAACGTATCCCATGTGAGTGTATAATTCGCTCCAGCTGGTGTTGTAAATGATTATTGAATAGGCGTTGAGTCCGGTGGCAGCGACCAAACAAAATAGCCATATAAAAAGCTCTCTTTTCAGTTTTCGTGGTGTAATGATTATGTCTCTCATCTAACTAAGATTATTTTTGCTTTAAGGTCATTTGTTTATGTGATTTCGATGGTTTCCTGATTATGTCAGTTGCTGGAATCTCCACTATTGACTAAAAACTACTGGCTAATTTACTTTCCACTAAATCCTGTATTTGTCTGCAAGTGTTACTTTTTCTCCTGATTCAATGGCAATTTCGCCCAAAAGCGTCCAGATACTGGCGTTATATCCTTCACGGAGTAGTGCTTCAGGGGCTTTCCCGGCTCTGATGAATTTGGCAAAACCTTCCAGTTGCAGAGCAGAATCAAAAAAGTCCGTATTTTCAATAATGGTTTCGCCATTGTATTTTATTGCGGTTTCGGGGACCCAACTGGCACCACCAATCATCACTTTTCCAAAAAAACCTGATTCCATATCGTTGAGCAACTGAAGTATGCCGGGCGCAGGAGGAGGCGTTTCAGTGTAGTAGCGGTTCATTTCAAATTCAATGGTGCCTTTATCTCCCATGATTTGTTCTTCCAAACCGTATTTTTTGTTGCTGGTCATGGAGTCATAGATAAACTGCGTGCCATCTTCGTAAGAATAGATGAGCGCTACGTTGTCGTTCACCTCACGGCCGTCTTTCCAGTACACAATGCTTCCTGTTCCGGTTACCGATACCGGAGTCTTTTGAAGGGCCCAGTTGGCCACCTGAATCTGGTGCGACATTAATTCAGTCAGTAATCCGGCTGAATATTCCTTATACAATCGCCAGTTGATGAAGCGCTCCATTTCGATGGTATTGTCAGGAACCGGGCGCCGCCAGTCGTTGTTTCTATGCCAGTAGGCGCGGATTTGCCCCAATTGTCCCAGGTCGCCATTGTGTATGCGTTGCATACCCTCCAGATATACCGGGTTGAAAAGCCGTTGGTGCCCGATTTGAAGAATCTTTCCGGTTGTTTTGTGGGCATCGTACATGGCTTTTGTAGTATCTAATGTGCGAGCCATAGATTTTTCGCAAAAAACGTGAATGTCTGCACGCATTGCATCAATTGCAATATGAGCATGCTGATGCAATGGAGTGGCAATTATTACGCCATCTGTTTTCTCTTTGTTTAACAAATCTTCGTAATTGCTGTAAAGAGTCGGTTTCAGATTATGCTCTTTGCACATGTTATCGGCCTCTTCGAGGTGGGGCGGATAAACATCACAAAGGGCCGCAATTTCCAGGTTGCTGCTTTTTGTTATTTCAAATAAAAGTCGCAAGAGTTGCCTGCCGCGGCTTCCTGTACCAATGACAGCCAGCCTCACCCTGTCTGACGGGTTTTTCCCTGCTGTAGATGGGTGGGCAAATGCATTGAGCCAGGGTGAAGCGGCAAGTGTTGCCACCGAACCTGTGAGTGCAATTTTTTTGATGAATTCTCTTCTGGATTGAAATTTATCTTGCATATATCTTTTAAGTTTTCGGCCTGATGTAATCAGTGTGTAATTATTATTTTGTGTTTAAAGAATATCACAATACTTCGTAAAACTTTTGGATAATTTGATTTTTAATTGCTAATACAAACGATGGTGCGATGCGAAACTCCCTCATAATGACGCCTCTGCCTCTTTGGGTTCATTTTTTTAACGGACAATAGTATCAAAAACAGCCCATCTTTTTACATTGAAATGACTGGTAATTTCCTGATGTTTCCCGGGGGGCGCAGCCACCAATGTGGTGGATAGTATTTCAGCCTCTGTCGCACTTTCACTCTGAACGCCTGTGGTGATTTTTTCTGATGACCTGCCGGATTTTGGATTCAATATGTGTGCTTTTTTTTCTGATCCCTGTTCGGCACAGCTTATCGATAGCGCATCGTTGGTTAGCGGCCATATTTTCTGGCCGATGTTTGGATCCTGAAAAGAAAATGGCCAGTAATCTCCGTGTGGATGATGTCCCCGGGTCAGGATGGAGCTGCCACCAAACGAGATGAAGGCATTTTTTATTTCCATTTCGTTTAGAACCGAAGATACTTCATCCAATGCCAGGCCTTTGCCGATTCCGCCAAAGTCGAGGGATACCTCATGATG
The DNA here is from genome assembly GCF_016278715.1 of Marinilabilia sp. GTDB lineage: Bacteria > Bacteroidota > Bacteroidia > Bacteroidales > Marinilabiliaceae > Marinilabilia. The sequence goes on from NZ_JADQBH010000079.1 coordinate 48,325, forward strand.
GAGGAACCTGATTGAGCTTTTTGACTCGTTCATGGCAATTATTTCCTCCGGAAAATTGGATGCAAGAACCCCTGACGTGGAGTTTCCCGTTTCCCTTAATGCAGTATAAGCCTTTCCTGCAAAGATGTTGAAATAGCCTTGAGTTCGGTGAAAGTCCTTCACGCTTCTCTTTATTATTTCAAAAAGAACAGGGCTTACATTCAATTCCTCGGAATAGGCCGATTGATTGACCTGGAAAGTTTCAGAAGCTGGATCAAAGCGGTCCAGAACTTTTTGTAGATCTTTTATTCGCTTCATTATTTTGTCCGAAACAATTTCAGCCAACTCCCGGTCAATACCCCAAAGGACAAAGTCCAACAGGGTATTCATCAGGAATGCATTTTTGTGGTGTATGTTATAAGAATTTTGGTTCCCAGCCTTTTTCATAAGTTCTTTCCCACAATTTCATCGCTTTGTAGCTATTGGTGATGTGTCCGTTCTTTGGGTCGCAAATCAGCGACTCCCTCGTACGTGAGGAGATGTTGGCCAAATGTCCAAGTAGTGTGCTGGTGGCTCCCTCATTGATTGGGGAACGCAAATCTTCTTTGCCCCTGATGGCTTCGAAGAAATTCTGGGCATGCAGGGTTGACATATCGCCACCGCCTCCCAGTTGCGTGCCATCTTCACTGCTGCCTGATTGTTTTTCTCTGATGAGGCTGCCATTCCGGTCAAAGAGTTTGTATCCTCCCCGGTCAACCCACACACTGCCTTCTGTACCATAAATGATGGTTCCACGCCCGGCTCCATAGGTTTTGTGGGAATTTCGACTCTTGCCATCCCACTGAATAACTTTATTTCCGGGAAAACGGAATGTGGCATCCATGGTATCGTACATCGTCCAGCCATCATCGGGCCAGTGATATTTACCCGAGTTGACCATCACGGCCTCCGGAAAACTGACCTGTAAAGCCCATCGGGCCACGTCTAACTCATGTATGGCATTGTTGCCTGTTTCAGCTGTTCCATAGTCCCAGCCATACCAGTGCCAGTTATAGTCCCAGGTGTTGTGCTCATAAGCCTTCCGGGGTGCCGGGCCTTGCCACAATTCCCAGTTTAGTCCTTCCGGTGGAACTGCTTTGGTGGGATTGATTACCTGGCCGCGGTTGTTACTGTAGAAAGCTTTGGCCATGTAAACCTCCCCGATGACTCCGTTGTGGATTTCTTTAATGATTTCGTTGGTTTCTATAGAGGAGCGCTGCTGATTTCCCATTTGTATAACCTTTCCGTAGCGGTCGCGCGATTTAACCAGTAATTCTCCTTCATAAGGATTATGACTACAGGGTTTTTCCACATAAACATGTTTGCCGGCAGCATTTGCCAGCCAGGTTCCTGGTGCGTGCCAGTGATCGGGTGTGGCCAAAAATACGGCATCCACATCTTTGTCGTCTATTACTTTGAAGAAATCTTCTTCCAGCGTGGGGTTGTAATCCAATACTTCCGCAAACCTTCTGGCCGCGTTAGTCATTTGGCTTTGCATAACATCGCAAAGGTAAAGCAATCTAACATTGCTTTTTGGGGAAGCGATAGGGGGAATGTAGGCACCAAGTCGGCGGCCAAGGCCAATGATGGCCACATTCAGGCGATCGTTGGCGCCCATAATTCTCGCATAGCTTTTTGAGCTCATTCCCATGCCGGCAATAGTAAGTCCTGCCGCTCCTAAGGCCGATTTTTTGATGAATTCTCTTCTTGAGTTTTTATTTTTTTTCATGGTGCTGGTTTTATTTAGATGATGAGAATCGGTTTGAATAGAGATTCTTAGTATCAGCTAGTTTGCTAGGTGTGTCAGTAGTCCGAATTTCAACTAATTAGTACTGATTAATTACTGCTGACTTTAAACTGCTGACGAATCTCTTTTATCTTTATGTTCCTGAACTCCACCTCATCGCCATGATCCTGGAGCAGGATGTTTCCTTTTTCATATTCACCAAAGTTAGGCCACTTGCTGTATTTGCTGTAAGCTACCAGTGCACGCCACATCTGGGTGTTACGTTCGTATTCCACTACTTTGATGCCATTAAGGAAATGCTGAACTTTTTTACCATTTACCACAATCATCGCACGGTTCCAGTTGTCATAACCATTGACATATTTCTCTCGGGGTAAATGGGGATTATATTCATAACCGTTGGCTCTGATGAGATCATAAAGGGACGCCATGGTTCGATTGCCTTCGACTCCCAGTTTTGCATCGGGATGATGCTCGTCATCAAGAATCTGAAATTCGCAACCAATGGAAGAGCCTTCTCCTTTGTTTAGCTCAGTATCCACAAAATACTTGATGCCGCTGTTGGCCCCTTTTGTGATGCTGAAATCAACTATCAGGATAAAATCTGCGTATTGCTTTTGGGTGACTATGTCTCCACCATTGGTCGATTCATCGCCTCCTGAGGCGTGAACTTTCAGGATGCCATCATTGATGCTCCAACCCTTTTCGGGGAAATGATCGAGTTTGGCGCCCCGCCAGCCGCTGGTGGTTTCTCCATCCCACAAAAGTTTCCAGCCATCGGCTTTTTCGCGTTCTGTAAGCTGATTCTTCAGATAGCTTACTTCCGGAGCTTCCACGTTTCTGTATTTCCGGAAGTCACTTTCGGTGATTTCATTTAGTTGGATGTTTTTCCATCTTATTTTTTTGCCTTCCAGCTCTTTGTTATTGCCAATGGCATGCACCTGGAGAGCTATAAAACCGGTTTCAATTTCTTCTTCAACTAAATTAGATGCCGGAACGCCATTGACCCATGTCATGATATGATGACCGAAGGCCACCACTTTGAAGGTGTTCCACTCACCTTTTTTGAATGCATCTTTGGCAGCGGGGTTGTAGTCCAATGGATATCGCCAGCCTTTCCGGGCCTCATCATAGATACCACCGGTCCAGCCTCGCTTTGAGTCTTCGCACTCTACCTGCAATCCGTGCACCCGACCGTTGTTATAATCGTTTTTACTATGGCTGCGAATTTGAACACCTGAGTTCAATCCTTCATCCATTTTCATTTCATACTCAAGAATGAAATTGGTGTACTCTTTCTTGGTTGCCAGGAATGTGTTGGGAGATTTAATAACCGATGTACCAACAATCATCCCGTCTTCCACGTCGTAGGGGGCATTTCCGTTCAG
>NZ_JADQBH010000203.1:0-24830 GCF_016278715.1 Marinilabilia sp.
CGCCCATTAAAGTGGCACGCGAGCTGGGTTCAGAACGTCGTGAGACAGTTCGGTCCCTATCTGTTGTGGGCGTAGGAAATTTGAGAGAACCTGTCATTAGTACGAGAGGACCGTGATGGACAGACCTCTGGTGCATCAGTTGTTCCGCCAGGAGCATCGCTGAGTAGCTAAGTCTGGAAGGGATAAGTGCTGAAAGCATCTAAGCACGAAGCCTGTCTCAAGATAAGATTTCCATATAAGGGGCGTTGCAGACGACGACGTTGATAGGCTGCAGGTGTAAATACGGTGACGTATGAGCCGAGCAGTACTAATTACCCAAAACTTTTAAGTTGAGGAAGCCCGCTTCCACACTGAAGCATTATTACAATGAGCAATAAATGTAAGTTTTCTTTTTGAATCTTTTCCAGTATGTCAAAGATATTACCTTCAAATCCCCCTCCTTTGGAGGGGTTAGGGGAGGCCCTCATTTAGGTGGTTTTAGCAACAGGGTTCCACCTCTTCCCATTCCGAACAGAGAAGTTAAGCCTGTTAGCGCCGATGGTACTGTGTAAAAACGGGAGAGTAGGTCGCCGCCGACTTTTTAAAGTCAAAAAAGCCGTTCCAGTTTCTGGAGCGGCTTTTTTTTGTTGTAAGGAGGTGCGAATTCCAATTCGCATCATTTTTTTGAAAGAAGCAAAGCCGAAAAACGGCTTTTTAAGATTTCCACAAGCTATTACCGCGTGGATTTGGAAATCCACACGGACAAACTGAAGCGATGCTAAATCATCACTTCCAAATTTACCTCCCTGGGAAGGGCCGGGAGAGGCCCCTGATTTTTAATAAAATCTCCTACCTTTACAAACTTATTCGTTTTTCTGATTCCAAAAACTAGTTTATGACCGATTCATCCAAGGGATTGCTTTATGCTGCAACAACTGCCTCTTTGTGGGGAGCATTGGCAATCGTCCTGAAGGTAGCTCTTAACTTTTTTGACCCCTATACGGTGGTGTGGTGGCGGTTTACAATGGCTTTTAGTGTTCTGGCTGTTTGGTTTTTAATAAAAAGCCCCGATATCTGAATATTCTTAAACGTCCGCCCGTTAAACTGTTGATTGCAGGCTTTCTGTTAGGGATTAATTATATTGGTTTTATGCAGGGCGTTAATTATACCGGTCCTGCTGTTACCCAGGTAATGATTCAGGTGGGACCTATAACTTTGGCCTTTACGGGTTTTTTATTTTTCAAGGAAAAACTTTCGTGGATAAGGGGTGCAGGTTTTCTGCTTGCCATCATCGGTTTCGCTTTCTTTTACTATCAGCAGTTGCAAAGGTTAATCGGAACACCTGACATGTTAAATCAGGGAGTTTTATGGATTCTTTTGGGTGCATGGTCGTGGACAGGGTATGCTATTTTGAATAAGATTCTTGTAAAAACAATTCCTTCGGCCCAGATTAATCTGGTTTTGTATGGAGTTCCTGCACTTTTGTTTATTCCGCTGGCCGATTTCTCCTCCATCGCTTCAATAGAATCTTTCTGGGCGGTGTTAATTTTGTTGTTCATGGGGGGAAATACACTGGCTGCTTATGGTGCATTGTCCCTGGCTTTAAAGTATACTGAAGCCAATAAAATAAGTATTATCATAACAGCCAATCCTGTCATCACGTTTATTATTTTGGAGATTTTGCTGTGGACAGATGTAAGTTGGTTTGATGTGCCTGCAGTGAATGCTTTGTCTTATTTTGGAGCTATTCTGGTGTTGATTGGAGCAGTAATGGCAATAGGAGTCTTTTCAAAAACTAAAAGAACCGATAAAAAAAAATAGAATTTTAAAGCTTCCCTTTTCTGCGGCTTTTCTTTTCTGAAAGTTTCTTTTTTTCATCGAGTCGTTTTCTTTTTGACGCTTTTGAAGGCTTTGTAGGGATTCTTTTTTTAACAGGTCTGAGGCCCCATTCCAGTAATGTGTAAAATCTTTTAATAGCCTGTACTTTATTGCGGAGTTGAGAGCGTTCTGTTTCAGCCATGAGGATCAGTTCGCCTTTATGCGTCAATTTATTTGCCAGTCGGGATTTCAGTAGTTCTTTTTCTCTGTTGGAAAGAATAGTTGAATCAGGAATGGAGAATCGCAACTCTACTTTTGTATTTACTTTATTGACATTTTGTCCGCCTGCCCCACTACTTCGCTTGGCTGAAAAAGATAATTCTTTTGCAAAGTCTCTGTTAATTAACTTGTTATTCATGCTGCGGATTGATACTGTTCGGTTTTACAAATAATGAGATAATAAAAATCAATATTAACCACTTTAAATTACAATTAAAATGTATAATTTAGGAAAAATAAAAAGTTTTCCTGAATGCTGTTTATTTTAAAATATTTGGATTTATTTTTCTTTGGTGGTGCCTTACTTTTATTGGTATGGTTGTTTTTCAAGCAGAGGAGAGCACTTTATGCAGAAACTGGAACCAGATTGCTGAGCACAAATTTAACTTCTTTGGGGAGTAAGTTTGGCGGTATTCTGGCAGCGTTAATTATAGTTATAGGTGGGCTTTTGGTGACAAAAGAAGCGGTTAACGAACAGGAGAATATTGTTAAACAACACCTTCGTAACAATACCCTTAATTTGGCTCATTCTTTTCATGCCGAACATATTGAGAAGTTGACTTTCACCGCCGATGATGTTGAGTCTCCTTATTTTCAAAGAATCTCCGAACAAATAAAAAACTATTTCTATTATTCCGGCATACAAGGTATATACACTATAAAGGAAAGGGGTGGAGATTTCTTTTTTGGTCCGGAAAGCTTTATGCCTGATGATTCATTGTACAGAGAGATTGGTTCCAGATACCTGAATCCGCCGCCTGAACTTAAAAAAGTTTTTGAGGAACAGGTTACTTTAATTACACGCTCATCCACAAGCAGGGGTGGAGATTTTGTCAGTTGTTTTGCACCAATGTTTAATATTGACAAGAGTGAAGTGTTAATGGTTTTGGGGGTGGATGTAAATCAGAAGGATTGGGAGTACCAGATAAACAAAGTCAAAATCTTGCCAATAGTTGTTTCTCTGAGTTTACTAATCCTCATTTTAGGAGGATTTCGACTGATCCAAATTAGGAATAAGCGGAGCAGGCAGTTTTCTAAGGAGAAGTTTCATTATTGGGAAGGAATCTGGGTTTTCTGTGCAAGTCTTGTGATTACCATTTACTCCGTAATTTCGGAGATTAATGAAGAGAAAACATTTCAGTATGGAGTTTTTTCTCAAGTGGTATCCTCAGAAGGAGAATCTATCTCTGGTGCATTGGATATGGTAAGACATACGCTTTATGGGAGTGCACAACTTTTTTCTTCCAGCGATAGTGTTTCTCAGATTGAATTTGGCTCTTACGTTGATTATCTTCTCAGTTATCCCATGGTTAGCTCTGTGGGCTGGGTTCGGCAAGAACCAGGAAAGGGTTTTTTTGTGGAGTATGAATTGCCCTCAGATAATCTTTTATTCGAAAAGGGTCAGTATGTTGTCAGTGAAGATAAATTGAGGTTTGGAGCAGTCCTGGAGACCTTATACACAGGTTTCATTTCATCTACAATGAGTTATATGAAAGATGGCCAGGAGAGAATAGATTTGTTTTTGCGAACTGAAGATAATGCAGGGAACAGTTGCGGGTTCGTGTTTTTATCTCTTGATTTAGGAAAACTTGAAGATATTTTTTCGGTAGGTAATTCTGTGCAAAATAATTTTTTTAGTTCCAATGTGCGTTTGGTTGATTATCGAAGCCGTTCAAATGAAGATAAAATCAATTTTTTTAGTTTGGTGGAAAATCAAAAGAAGGGGCTCACCCTTCATTTGCTGGAGTTCTTTTATGGAAAGACATTTGCTATTTCCATATCTGCCGAACAGGGTTTTTTTAAGTCCTACAGAAAAAGAGAATACCAAGCAAATTTATTTTTTGGACTAATAATTTCATTGTTTCTCTCCGGTTTGGTGATGATAATGAGTAATAGAAGACTCATTCTTGAAAAACAGGTCGAAAAGCAGGCCTCCGACTTAAAGTTTAGTGAGGAGCGATTTCGTTCTTTGTTTTCTAATATGTTGGAAGGAGTGGCCTTTAACGAAATGATTTTTGATGATGAAGGAAAGCCTGTTAACTACAGATTTCTGGAGATTAACAAGGCTTATGAATCTTTAATAGGCGTCAAACGTGAAGAGACAGTTGGGAAAGATGCAATCGAATTGTTTGATAGGGTTCCATCTTACTTTGAAAAATATTGCCAGGTTGTTCAGGAACAAAAAGCTGTTGTGTTCGAGACGTATTCTAAAGAACATGGAAAGTTTCTGAAATTATCGGCTGCTCCCTGGGGAACAAATGGATTTGCTACCATCTTTTCTGATATAACTCTTCGAAAAAAGGCCGAAGCCAGGCTGAAGAAAAGCGAAGAACGCTATCGGTTGATATCTGAGAATGCTGAAGACCTTATATGGCTCTACAATCCTCACCTGGAACAGTTTGTTTATGTCAGCCCTTCTGTGAAAAAACTTACGGGGAAAGATTACCTGGAAATCGTGGGTAAAGGCTTTAATGAAGTATTAATGGAGGAGTCCGGTCGGGAGTTGAAACAACTGATGCCCTTGCGATTGGCACGTTTTGGCATGGGAGATGAGTCAATGAGAGTAATTAGGTCGCAGGTTGATGTTAAAACGGAAACAGGCGAACCGCTACCTATGGAAATGGTCACAACACTCTTGTTAGATGAAAACAATGGGGTTCCATGGGTTCTGGGAGTTGGCCGGGACATCAGCGACCGCGTAAAAGCTGAAACAGCACTCAAAATGAGTGAAGAAAAGTATAGATTGCTTGTTGAAAATCAAAATGATTTAGTTGTAAAAATTGATTGGGAGGGTTATCTCACTTATGTGAGTCCATCTTACTGCAAAATGTTTGGAAAATCGGAAGAAGAACTCCTGAATACCAAGTTTATGCCATTGGTGCATCCTCAGGATCAGGCCTCTACTGCACAGCAAATTAAGAAACTTTCAAATCCTCCTCATCATGTGATGCTGGAACAAAGGGCAATGACCAATGAGGGGTGGAAATGGTTGTCGTGGAATGATACTGCTGTTTTAAGCCAGGAGGGTTCCATCATTGAAATAATTGGTGTTGGACGAGATATTACCGAACGAAAAATGGCAGAAAAGGCTCTTCATGAAAGTCGGGAATTGCTGGAACGTCAGAATGAAGAATATGCTGCACTGAATGAGGAGTATCTGACAATGAACGAGGAGCTTACCCGGATTAACGAGGACCTGAGTCTGGCGATTGAAAGGGCTGAAGAAAGCGAGAAGCTTAAAACGGCTTTTTTGCAGAATATGTCGCATGAAATCAGAACGCCCCTGAATGCTGTCATCGGTTTTTCCGAGATGCTCGGAATGGATTACATTACCGATATTGATAGGAAAGAGTTTACCAAGATCATTGTGAACAGCAGCCGGCAACTACTGGAGCTGGTGAATGATATTCTGACTATTTCGGCCATCGAAACAAGGCAGGACAAAGTGACTGTATCTCCTGTTAATATTGGCGGACTTGTATCAGAGCTTTATTCTGTTTTTCGTTCCAAAGCAAAGGATAAAGGGATTTTATTGGAGATTAGAAAGGGAGTGGATGATGAAAAAGCAGTGATTATGACCGATGAATTGAAATTGCGTCAGATATTCATTAATCTGCTCGGAAATGCTTTAAAATTCACTGAAGAGGGAAGTATAGAAATGGGGTTTGAAGCACAGGAAGATGCCTATTACAGATTTTTTGTGAAAGACACGGGAATAGGGGTTTCCAAACAAATGAAGAAGAGAATATTTGAGCGTTTTGTACAGGCGGATAGTTCTGTGAAGGGACAATACGGAGGAACCGGTCTGGGGCTTGCCATATGTAAAGGGCATGTGGAACTTTTGGGTGGTGAAATCTGGCTGGAATCTACTCCTGGAGTGGGTTCAGTTTTTTATTTTACGCTACCCGTTATGCCCGAATAACTGGAGTTATCGTTTTTTTGCTCTTGCCTCTGAACTTTTTTTCTGCTTTGAAGCAATACTGCATTTAGTTTTTGCAAGTGGCCGATAACTAACGATTTGAGATATTCGGGTGAATGATTGAAAACTTTTGATAGTATATATTTTACGTTATTATGTCTCTGCGTTTAGACTTTTTTCGAACTATTGTTGAAACAACCAGTTTCAAATGCCACTCCTGAGAAAGTATCTTTTTTAAGGGATTTGTGCTTCTCCTGACTCATCTTCCGATTCCACAATTCCCTTTTCTGACACATTATCAACAGCTTCTTCGTCAGGGGTTTCAAAGAAATCCATGAAGCTTCTCAGGCGGTTTTTAGACCCCAGTTGGAAAACATAATCCGGTTGTCCCATCCCGGTTTTCATCTTTCTCACATCAATGTCAAGGGCCTGAATACCCTTATTGAATTCGTCCAGCGATGAAAGAATCAACATTTTGCCATTGTTGTAGCTAAAGAAGAACCAGGTGTTCTCGTCAGCTTTGATGTGTATCTCAAACGAATTGCCACCCCGGCTTCTTGAAATCAGGGCTTTTATGTCAACCTCTTTGGCTATCGACTGGTCTTTTATCCATCCCAGACTTGCTTTTCCATTGGCAACATAGGACCGGGAAGGCGTGTCCCAGGTGAACTCAATATCGGTAAAGCAAAGCGTATGCTGTAATTCTGCGGGTAAAATTTCAGAGATGTCGGTGGTTGGCTGAACAAGATCTGCAAGTTTTTTTGCATCAGCACCTTTCATCCACTCTCTTAATCTCTTTTCAGTGGTCTCTTTATTGTGTTTGGCAATGGGTGCTTTTGAACTTCGAATGGCATTTGCCATGGTAAAAATACTGGCATCATCAAGCATGAAATAAGTTCCGAACATTGAATGAATGTTTACTTCATTGGTTTCTCGAAAATGTTCAATTTTTCCTGATGCAAACAATTTTACTTGTTCCAAATCCATACTAAAGGCTAATTTGCCCTCTGCACTTACCGAGCAGTCATCCTCACGAAACCGTATGATGTTACCGGCAGAATCGGGGTACTCAAACTTTCTTTCACTTCCGATTTCAAAGCTATTGTTTTCCTGGTTGTATCTCAGAAATCCTTCAGATCCGGCGATGGATGCATTGTTAATTCTGCGGTGTTTTTCCAGGAAGGCACTGTAAACATGCGTCGAATCTATTTGCAGAAAGACATCATGACTCAATCGCTCAAGCTCGGTGTTGGTGGTTTTCTCTTCTATAGGAATTCTCACCTTTTTGGGATCTATTGGAGCATTAAATCTTATGTAATCCTGGGGGCCTTTTTGGGAGCAGCGATGTAACATCTGGGTACCTCCGTCAAACGTCAATAGAGGCTCCTCCGCTTTGAGCGCAATATCTCCTTTGTAGGCAAAATGATTGTCGAAGGTAAAGAGTTGTTCGTCAGAAATGGCGCCTTCGGCAAAAGTGCGTTGATTGTCATCCACCCCGATGTTATGAAAATCGACGACGTATTGCTTGTCGTTTCCATTGGTGAAATCGTATTCTCCATAACCAAAGTATTCAAATTTGCCTTCTACTGTAATATGTGCATTTTTGAACTGATGTGTCGAACCATTTAGAATGATGGAGGTGGAATCGAGCGGATCTATTTCGGCATCTTTTCGAATATTAATAATGCCATTATTTAAAATAATATCGGCATCAGCAACTTCTATGTTGGAAACTTCGCTTGCCTGAATTGTTTTTGTTTCTATGTCGTAAACGGCCAATGGAGCCAGAAATTCAAGAGAGTCCTGTCGGCGGTGGGTCGAGACGAACCTGTTTCCGGCCGAACCGCTGGCGCCCATATAAATATCGTTTTTATCCATATTCCACGAAAATTCACTGATGTAGGCCATGAAAAGATTTTCTGTAAATTCGACCGTATTGCCCATATCGCGTGAAGTAAAACGGCCCTGACGTTCTTCAAAATCAAGTTGTGCAATCAGGTTATTGGTTTTAAAGGAGACACCGTCCATCTCTTCACCTCCAATGAGATTAAAATCGGCACTGTCGGCCATCAATGTATGATGCGTAAGATCCATTTTTTCTGAAATCAGATTTGCTGAGGGCATGAGTAGGGTTCCCCTTGCCTGAAGACCTGCAGGGGCAAGAGTCAAACCACCTTTTAATGAAGTTTCTTTTTGAAAAATATGAAATTCGGAGTTGGTGCTTTCTGTAAGCAGTTTGTCTTCCAGGGGCTTGTATATGAGTTTTACGTTTTCGGATTGGACATCAGGGTATTCAATCCCAGTGGTTTGAGGCTCAATATTGAAACTTTCTGCAGGTCCATTGGTCTCATCGGGCAAAAAGGTGAAATCCTCCGACTTTGCGGAACTTGTGAGATAGTCCAGGCGTCCGTTCCCTTTGAGTCCACGGTTGCTCAGGTCGATTTCGTTGGTGAACTGTGCTTTTCCGTTGTAAACAGGATAGCCTTCGGGAGGAGATTGTTTTACAAAACCCAGCGAATAGTCCCGGCGCACAACCAACTGATCTTCCAGCTCGGGGAATATATTGCTGACCAGTTTTCCGTCGAAAACAATGTTTTTCAGGTTTAATTCGTTAATACTGTCAATTTCAAAAGGCTCCAGCTCAAAATAGAAATTTTCAGTATTGTATGCTGCATTCTGAATATCAGGACGTTCGTAGTAAACATATGAATTTCTGTCGCTGACTAATACCGGGAAATTGGGGTGGTCTTTTATGCCTGATTTGTTGTTGGCTGTGTCAATTTGAAGATAGCCAGACAATCGGGCTATGGTATTGTCGATTGTTCTCAGGAGTGGACGACCGTATTGATCCAATCGGTCGGATGCAATACTCATTCGCATGGAATCGATGTTTTGCATATCGATTCGGAAATCATCGTAAGAGAAGAAAAACCCGTTGCCAAAGAGCTCAATCATACCGGCCAGAATGTGTCCGTTAAAACTGAAATTTCGGTTGTATTTTAAAGTGATTTTTTGGTCTTCGGGTAGAAAAACTACATTTTGGTGGTCGCTGATGGACACATTCTCAACTCCGTTGAGCGCTAGGTCATAGTTTCTTAAATCAAAAATAGCATTAGGCACCCGTTCATCTGTTACTGATTTAAAACGGATTACATCATAATCCTTTTTTCCCATGCGGAATTTAATGTAATCCGTAAGTCTTTGGTTTATTTTAATGGTATCCGTGTTGATGTTAAAATCCACAAATCCATGGAATGAAAGAGAAAGTACCTGTTGACGTATTTGGCTTTCGGGCAGATTCAGAAATCGGGCATAATCTCTGGCGGTAAACGGTTGTTGTTTGTTGTTGAAATAACAGTTTCGAAGTCCTATCAGCGGATGTATGGCATCCATTCCCTGTAGGTAGTTGAAGAATGATTCCCGGTAGAAGCTTAGTGATTCAAAAAATGATCGATTTTTAGCTGCCCCATCCAGCATTCGTAATTCCATATAATCGCTGTCCAGGTTCCATTGAATGATTTCGGAATTGATGCTGACATTGTGATAGGTATCGAAAAAAGGGCTTTGAGAAATACCCTCTCCGCTTCGAATCAGATATAAATTGCGATCGGGTGACATGTACTTGAATTCCAGTCCGGGATGGTGTATCTGACCTGTGTCCAGATGTATGGTCACTTCTGTTTCCCGACTAAGAATTTCATCTTTTCGAAGTGAAAACATTTTCGACTTGGCTGACACAAAAAGCGTATCATTTCTGAAAATTGATATGGTTGCAGGATTTTGGTCGGTACCCGAACCCAGAAACTTTGCTCCATGCTGTGAAAAACCTCCCTTGTAATGCAATCCGGGGTGTATATTTTCAATATTAAATAACTGATCGTAAGATTCAAATTTTGGGTAGAGGCTTGAGGATGGATCTCGAATGAACGTAACTTTATGCTCCAGAGCTCCTTTTAATGGCCCGTTAAAGTATTGTCGGTTGTAAAAGGTGGCATCTTTTACAGTGAAACCGGGATTGCTCATATCGATCCGGTAATCGTTGAAAGTGGCATATACTTTATTGGCTTCAAACCCGCTTCTTTCCCAGGTAACGCGTCCTTTACTTCCCTCCCAGATACCTGTCAAAACATTCAGATTTCCGGAAGTTTGGTATATTTCGATGCTGTCGGTTCGTGAGTGACAAACCAGACGGGTATTTGGGATGTATAATTTAAGAGTATCCTGAATCAGATGAAACTGAAATTCCGGAGAGCGCGAATACCAGTCAACGCCTGGGCCACCAAAGATTCGTTTTTCGCTGATGATACCCTGGGTCACGCTCAATAAATCATTGAAATGTCGTGTGTAATACCTGGGGCGAGTCAGGTAAGTTTGCGCTGCGTTGCGCCAAACGCTAAAATTATTGTTTATCTGGTCATTTTGGACAAACAGTTGAATTGTCGATAAAAACAGGTGGTAGTCGGGAAAAGCTGTAGCCTTTTTTTCGTATAATAAATCCGATATTTCAATGATCGCTTCTTTTGCTTCCTGGGGAGTGTTTGGGGAAATCCAGAATTCCTCAAACTGGTCAAGAAAATCATTGGCTCGCTTTCTTTCGGCTGATATTTCGAATATTTCTTCAATCTTTTCGAAATAGCCTGCTTCTCCAGACTCTTTAAAATGCTGAGTTTGAGAAAACAGGGGAGATGAAAAAATCAGAAAAATGAAAATATAGAACACCATTCGCTTAAAATGCGAAGGAGAGGAATTATCATCAGGAAAAAGTTCAATCATTATGCCACCGATTTGAATTTATTTTTTCCTATACGATACGGCCACCCAATTGTTTTGTTCTTTGAGTGAAATTTGTTTCCAGTCGAGTCGGGTGGCAACCGATTCAATTTTTGGGAGGTCTTCCCGGTAAAAGCCACTCAGGAAAATATGAGTGCCCGTGGCGGTGTTCTGGTCGTAGAGCGGCATATCTTCCAATAAAATATTGCGATTGATATTGGCCAGTATTAAATCGAATTTTTGATTTCCCCTGAATAATGATGTATCGCCTAATGCCACTTCCATATTGGTGATTTGGTTGTTTTTTATGTTTTCTTTGGCATTTTCAACCGCCCACTCATCAATATCGATTCCCAGAATTTTTAGTGCGCCCTTCAGGGCAGCTAAAATACCAAGTATGCCTGTCCCGCATCCCATATCCAACACATTAAATTGAGTCAAATCCATTTCAAGCAAATGTTGAATCATGAGACTGGTTGTTTCATGATACCCGGTACCAAAAGCCATTTTGGGCTCTATTAGAATTTCATAGAGGGGCGCTTCCGCGGGCTTTTCATGAAATGGAGATCTTACCAGACACTGGTCTCCTATAACAATGGGTTTAAAATAGTTTTTTTCCCACTCTTCGTTCCAGTTTTTATCTTCAAGATCTTCTGTGGTGATGTTGATTTGATAATCAGGTGTATTCAGAAACGGAATCAAAGTTCCGTTCAAAGGTTGATATCGGTCTTTGGAAATATAGGCTTCAAGACCTTCGTCTGTTTCCATAAAACTGTCGAATCCGGTTTCCGAGAGTTGTGCAATGAGTATTTCCCGTGCAGTTTCATCGGTAGGAGAGATTTGGAGGAGAATTTTTTTGTATTGCATGGTGTACCTTCTGCTTTAGGAAAAAAAAGACCTGCCCTAAAGGAAAGAGCAGGTCTATTAAAAGATGATTGTCATTAAAATGCTGCAATGATGCCCTGGAAGTCTTCAGCTTTGAGTGAAGCACCACCGATAAGACCACCGTCCACATCAGGATTGGAAAACAATTCTTTGGCATTCGAAGGTTTACAGCTTCCGCCATAAAGAATTGAGATTTCATCAGCAACTTCCTGTCCGTATTTCCCGGCAAGTGTTTTGCGGATGAAGGCATGCATTTCCTGCGCCTGGTCAGAGCTGGCAGTTTTGCCGGTTCCGATTGCCCAAACAGGTTCGTAGGCCAAAACGATTTTTTTGAAATCGTCGGCTGAAAGATGAAAAAGGGCCTCTTCGATTTGTGATTTTACAACATCAAAATGTTTGTCGGCTTCTCTCTCTTCCAATACTTCTCCAATGCAGAAAATAGGTGTCAGCTGGTTTTTAATTGCCAGTTCGGTTTTGGTTTTCAAAATGGCATTGTTTTCACCGTAATAGGCTCTTCGTTCACTGTGGCCAAGGATTACGTAACGTGCGCCTGTTGATTTTACCATCTCGGCAGATACTTCGCCGGTATAGGCTCCGGATTCCTGGTCTGCACAGTTCTGTGCAGACACACCAATCAGATCCTGATCCACAATTTTACATACCTCGGTAAGGTGAATAAACGGCGTTCCGATAACTACACGGCAGTTGGGCTTATTGGATGCCAAAACGCTTTGAAGTTCTTTTGCCAGTTCTATACCTTCCTGAAGGTTTTTGTTCATTTTCCAGTTTCCTGCTACAATGTTTTGTCTCATTGGTTTTTGTTTTTACTTGTTTTTAATATAAATATCGACAGAAGGGCAATAAAGAATGCATGCCCTAGTAATATCATTCGGGTTCTGTTATTTTGTTGTTGTTTTAGTGCCGTGCTGAGCGGCTGTTTCATGTCTGCTGCTTTTGGCAGGTCATTATAATGCCATTTTCCTGCGACGGTTCCATTGACAATCAATAGCAGTCCCGGATTTGACCTGATGATGGTCTTCAGGTTGGTTTCGTCGCCCTGGAGAAACTCGAAATGGGTTTTATTCCTGTCGTTAAAGGATTCTGCATCATCGATGGTGGAAGAAGTAACCACGTAAAACGGAAAATCTTGTTCTGCGCTAACCTGTTGCAGTTGTGCAAGTTTTAATGCATGGTCTTTATCAACTTTACTGATGTCCGGCGAAATGGCCAGGAGCAACGGCTTTCTTAATCCCAATAGCTGGTCTGTAATATTCCCGTTTTCAGGATGTTGCAATACGAAATCATGAATGGGAGGGGTGTACCCCTTGCTAATAAGTTTGGTTTTGCTGTCCACAAACACCCAGGTAGTATCTTGGTATGGATAGTTGTCTTCGTTGAATTCTTTTTGCGTTCCGTTTTTCTCTAAAATGAAAGTGGTTTTATATTCCGGTTGGGGCGCATCCTCCGGAATGGTCATGCCCGCAGGTATGTTGCTTCCTATACTGTAGGGTCGAAAATCGACCAGAGGTAAATGGCGAATACTATAAATGGAGATGCCGACAGTATAGACCAGTACAACAATAAGAAATACATTTTGCATTAATGGGGCGTATGGCGATTTTAACTGTTTCCGGGAAAGGAACAAAATAGTGGCAAAAATCATAATGATTACATTTTTCCAGAAGGTCTGCCAGTTGGTAAGAATAAGGGCATCGCCAAAACAGCCACAGTCGGTAACCGGATTGAATAGGGCCAGCCCCAGTGTTAGGACCGTAAAGAATGCCATGAAATAGAATGCGGTGACAGCAATTCTTTTTGAGAAAACATTGAACAACAATATAGCACCTATCAGGAATTCCAATGTGGCCAGAGCAATACTTGCCGGCATGGACAGAGGTATTAGCCAGTCCATAGAGAATGCTTGAAAATAGTCGTGGAATTTGATGGCTCCGCCGACGGGATCAACTGCCTTGACAAAGCCCGAAAACAGGAATGTGGCACCAACAATAATACGGCTTAAAAATCGCAGAATATTCCACATTTTTATTTTGATTTAAGTTGAACTTATGATTTTAATTTTTTGGATTTTCTTCGGATTCTTCAGGAAATTCGATTTTAATGAGGCCGAAAACAGCATAATTGATCATGTCCATGTAGTTGGCATCTATTCCTTCCGAAACCAACGTTTTGCCTTGATTGTCTTCAATCTGCTTGGTGCGGTGGAGCTTCATCAGTATCAGGTCGGTAAATGAACTGATGCGCATACTTCGCCAGGCTTCATCGTAATCATGATTTTTATCGGTCATCAGGTTTTTGGCAACATAGATATGCTTGTTGTAAAGTTCCAAAGTTTGAGTAGCATCCATTGAGGGCTGATCGCATGGGCCAAGTTCCAATTGAATGAGCCCCATGGTGGCATAGTTTACAATGCCAATAAACTCTGACCTGATGTCGTCCTCTATTTTTGATGTTCCTTTGGTTTCAATGCTTCTGATGCGCTGGGCTTTGATGAAAATCTGGTCGGTCATGGAACTGGGCCGTAAAATGCGCCAGGCTGTACCGTAATCTTTCATTTTCTTCTTAAAAAGGTCGCGGCATATCTTGATGACGTGTTCGTATTGTTGATCGGTTTTTTGGGCCATACTTCAAATTTGAGCCGTAAAATTACAAAAAAGCTGTGGAACATGATGACTTAAATCTTTTTATCTTGTTTTGAACATTATCTCTACCTTTGAAACCAACCATTTTTTAGAGTTAATAGGTGATTAAAAGAAAACAGCCAAAAATGAAACAATACGAGGTCGAAAATAAATTTCTGAAATCGGGTTTTTCCATTAATTGTAATGGGCGCCTGGTTGATTTAAGTCAACCCAAAGTGATGGGGATTATCAATATAACACCCGACAGTTTCTATGACAAAGGTCGTTTGGAATCTGTAGAGGCTGCTTTGGAACGGGTGGAGCAGGTTATTGAAGAAGGAGGCGACATGATTGATGTGGGTGCTTATTCTTCTCGTCCCGGGGCTGATCATGTACTGGAAGAGGAGGAGGGAAAGCGTTTGTGGCCTGTTTTGTCTGCCATCAGAGAAAATTGGCCTGATTTGTTGATTTCCGTGGATACTTTCCGAGGCCAAATTGCTGAAAAAGCAGTGGGCGAATATGGTGTGGATATCATTAATGATATCTCTGCCGGACAGTTGGATGACTCAATGTTTGATACGGTTGCCCGCCTGAATGTTCCTTACATTTTGATGCATATCCAAGGCGATCCGCAAACTATGCAGCAAAAGCCTCATTATAAAGATGTAACAGGAGATGTTGTTTTATTTCTGGCCGAAAAAATTGACCAACTCCGAAGCAGAGGCGTATCCGATATAATTGTGGATCCTGGATTCGGATTTGGAAAAACAATTGATCACAACTATGAATTACTGCATAATCTTGAACAATTTAAGATGTTTGAGCTTCCATTATTAGTAGGTGTTTCCAGAAAATCAATGATTTACAGGTTTATTGGTGGTGTTCCTGAAACCTCTCTGAACGGCACTACTGTTCTTAATACATTGGCTCTTACCTGTGGAGCCAAAATTTTAAGGGTTCATGATGTCAAAGAAGCCGCAGAATGTGTTAAATTAGTGGCAAAAACAAGGCAATTGTAGTATTGTCTGCCATGTTTTGATTTCAAAAACAACTATATGACCTTTTTGGAAATAAGATTTATCGACCTGGTCGATATTTTTCTGGTTGCTTACCTTATGTATCGGCTATATAAGCTGATAAAAGGGACAGTAGCGCTGAATATTTTTATTGGAATTTTTGCATTTATCGTTTTTTGGCTTGTTATCAAGTCATTAAATATGGATCTTTCATCCACTATTCTCGACAATTTTGTGAATGTCGGGGTACTGGCTATTATTGTTGTGTTTCAGCAGGAAATCAGGCGATTTTTACTTTTACTGGGAAGTAAATATAATTTGCACAACAAGTTTTCTTTCGACCGGTTCTTTGATAGCAAATCGGCTGGTATGATGAACATATACATCAGGCCGGTTGTTACGGCCTGTGAAGATTTTGCCAAATCTAAAACGGGGGCCCTGATTGTTATTACCAAAAATTCGGAACTGCTTGATTTCGTCCATACCGGGGAACTCCTTAATGCAGTGATTTCGCGCAGGTTGATTGAATCGGTATTTTTTAAAAATAGCCCTTTGCACGACGGAGCCCTCATTATTAATCGAAACAAGATAAAAGCGGCAGGTTGTATTTTACCCGTTTCTCAAAATATGGAACTTCCAAAACGTTTTGGCCTTCGCCACCGAGCGGGAATGGGAATTACTGAATCAACTGATGCTGTGGCTATTGTTGTGTCCGAAGAGCGGGGGCGCATTAGTTTTTTTCAAAATGGAAGAGGTGAGTATAATATCTCAATAGAAGAGCTGGAAAAAAGACTGGAAGATGCAGGACTTACCAACTAAAAATTTCTTATGATTGATTCATTGATCACCGAAATGCCCGGATACAGCGAGGGATGGCTGTTGGCTCTTGATTACAGTCAGTATATTCAACTGGCACTGATAGTGCTTATTTTGATAATCGCATGGATTTTTACCCAGCCCGGGAAGATGGCTTCGGGAGCTTCCGAAATGAAAAAGATCTTCTTGATGACCTTGGCATGGGTCATTAGAGGTATTGCTGTTATTGGTTTTTCTATTTGGGCTCTGAGTGTTCTTGGATTAAATATTCGGGAGTTTTTTGGTACGCCTGTGGTGACTATAGCCGATGAAATACCTCTTTCTCCTTTTTTCCTTTTAACACTTGTGGTTGGTGTTTACTTGTTGTTTATTTTTAATAAGTTTGTTAAAAGATTTATATCCAACGCTGCAGAGAAATGGCGCTTCGACAGAAATATAGCAAAGCAATTGCGCCGTTTTGCAATGTTGTTGCTGTTTATTTTGCTGGGGAATCTGTGGCTTCAACTGGCCGGTTCATTTTTATTGAAATTATTTAATGATCAGCTTTTTTCCATCAATGAAGTGGCAATTACAGCAGGGGTTCTGGTGTACGCTCTTATAATTCTATATGGTGTCTCTCTGGGAATTCGGCTGATTGAAGTTATTTATACACGCCACGTGCTGTCCAAAGGTCTGAACATGGGTCAGTCCAAAACAGTTTTTCAGTTGTTGAAATATGCTTTGTGGGTGGTGGCCATTGTTCTTGTACTGGATTCTGTCGGCATTAATATTACTGTTTTGGTCGCCAGTTCTGCAGCATTGCTGGTTGGACTCGGCTTTGGTATTCAGGGACTGTTCAATGATTATATTTCGGGGCTGGTAGTTTTGTTTGAGGGGTTAATAAAGGTTGGAGATGTGGTGGAGATTGAGTCGGAGTTGATTGGGCGGGTCATGGACGTTGGATTAAGAACATCAAAGATACTTACCCGTGACAACATCATTATGATTGTGCCCAATCATAATTTTGTCGGGGATAAGGTTATTAACTGGAGTTACAACGAACAACGAACCCGTTTTCATGTTGAGGTTGGTGTTGCCTATGGGTCGGATGTAAGATTGGTGGAAAGACTGCTCATAGAGAGTGCCCTCGAACAGGATGAAGTTATCAATGAACCCAAACCTCATGTGCTTTTCCGGGATTTTGGAGACTCTTCTCTGGATTTTCGTTTGTTTTTTTGGGTAGAGGAAGTCTTTTATGTGGAAATTCTTAAAAGCAAAATACGCTTTACCATTGATGCCAAATTCCGTGATAATGGTGTAACTATTCCTTTTCCTCAGAGGGATTTGCACTTCAAATCAGGGTGGGAACCAAAAGGAGGATGATGGTTCAAATAGATTCGTTATTGTCCGGAGGAACCTAATTCCTGAGAAAAAATTGCTTCACTTTGCTGGCAATGGCACTGCAAAGTAGTTATCAAGTTCCGCCATTGTGAACGTAGTGAAGTAATCTAAATAATAGCTCGGTGCTTTATCCGAGCTTTTTTATTATCCCGCAAATGCCTGTTTCGACCTTACATTTTGCAAAATGTTGTCCACCACATAGAACAGGTGGTTTCTATCTTCCTTCGGCAGTGTTTGAATCTCCTGAATTTTTTTGATAACATCGGTATCAAGCAGAAACTCGGTATTCCTTACCAGGTAATCCATTTCCTGAAAGACCATCTGGGTAATACAAGAGTAATGGTAATAATGCTACCAATCAGAAAAATTTTTATTATCCATTTGGAACGGCGGCTGAACGGTATATTGGTGGAGTTGAGAATGATTACCTTTACAACGGCAAAGAGCTGCAGGATGATAAAATCGGGAATGGAGAGTTGGATTGGTATGATTACGGGGCACGGTTTTTTGATGAAGCATTAGCTAGATTTACTACTATGCAAACGGGGTTGTTACAACTGCAAATGGCAATGCCACAGCAGGACAAAATGTAATTGATAACACTTTAGAAGGAGGTGAGCCAATAATGGTTGGTGTTGATTATGAAGACCAACAGACAATTAAAAATGAAGAATTTACTTATTATAAGTTTGTTCTATTGTACTCTGGCTTCTTGCCAGAGTACAATAGAAGAGTTTAATATTTTACTAGGAAAATTTGCAGAGTGTGAACTGCCTCTTGATTTTATGACGATAAAAATCGAGAAACAAAATCAAACGGTTTTAACGGAGACAAACTGTATTAATTTACATTGTTTGATAGTTTTTGGTATTTTCTTTCAAAGACCTTATATTAAAGAATTTTGAGGGTCTGACCAAAGGCAGGTTTAAGAAGAAGAATAATTTTGAAAACTCCAAGCGGATGAATATAGCGATTAGTGGGATATCCGGTTTAGTAGGACAAGCTTTGTCTGAGCGGCTTTTGAATGCAGGTCATTGCGTAACCGGCATTGGACGCAGTGACTTCGTGGGAGGTGTTGAACACTTGCAGAGTAAGTTGAGTGGCATTGATGTCATAGTCCATCTGGCCGGGGCTCCTATTTTAAAACGGTGGACAGAAAAGTGGAAAGACACCATTTTGAAAAGTCGTACAGAGACGACCCGAAAACTAGTGGAAGCGATGAATGGAATGAGTCAGCCTCCGTCGGTTTTTTTGTCAGCGTCTGCAGTGGGTATCTATGATACATTTGAGGTGCATGATGAGTATTCAACCGAATATGCGGATGACTATCTTTCCATGGTTTGTCAACAATGGGAGGCTGAAGCTATGAATATTGATACCCGAAAAGTTCGATTGTCCATCATACGCCTGGGAATGGTGCTGTCCGCCGATGGCGGGGCTTTGAAACAGATGTCCTTACCTTTTAAAATGGGAGTTGGTGGACGAATAGGTGATGGTTTGCAGCCCATGCCCTATATTCATATCGATGATTTAACTGCTGCTGTTGAGTGGATTATTGACCACGAAGACCAAAAGGGCGTTTTCAATATAGTCGCTCCCCAGATGATTTCCAACGCAGAGTTTACCTCTGCATTAAGTGCGGTTTTAAACCGTCCCGCATTTTTTGTTATCCCTGAATTTGTTTTGCGTTTGGTGTATGGAGGTGCTGCAGGAGTCTTGACCAAAGGCCAGAAGGTAGTTGCGCACCGGCTTCCGGATAGTGGTTTTCAGTTTGAGTTTCCGGATATCAGGCTGGCGTTGACCAACTTGCTGGACAAATAAAAACGGGATACATTGCTGTACCCCGTTCATTTAAACAGATAGATAAACCAAATTATCTCAGGCAGTTACTTCGTCGAGTTGAGGACCCGCTGTAACCAGCATCTGACCCTCTTCATTATCAGTATACTTTACAAAGTTTTTAATGAATCTGGAGGCAAGATCTTTTGCTTTTTCTTCCCAATCCTCAGTATTATTATAAGTATCTCTGGGGTCCAGAATTTCCGGATTCACATTCTCGAGTGATGTGGGAACTTCCAGATTAAAAATCGGTACGACTTTAGTTTCAGATTTTTCGATGGATCCATCCAGGATTCTGTCAATAATTGCTCTGGTGTCTTTAATGGAAATGCGTTTTCCGGTACCATTCCAGCCTGTGTTTACCAAATAGGCAGTAGCACCTGCAGCTTCCATTCTTTTTACCAGTTCTTCAGCGTACTTGGTGGGATGAAGAGAAAGAAAAGCTTCACCAAAACAAGCGGAGAAAGTTGGAACCGGTTTAGTGATGCCACGTTCAGTTCCTGCCAGTTTTGCAGTAAAACCGGACAAGAAGTGGTATTTTGTTTGTTCCGGTGTGAGTTTGGAAACCGGGGGCATTACGCCAAAGGCATCAGCCGTAAGGAAAATGACTTTCTTTGCATGGCCTGCTTTTGAAACAGGCTTTACAATGTTATGGATGTGATAAATAGGGTAAGAAACCCGGGTGTTTTCTGTTTTTGATGAATCCGTGAAATCAATTATGCCGTTTTCATCAACTACCACATTTTCCAAAAGAGCATCACGTTTGATGGCTTCAAAGATATCGGGTTCAGCTTCCTTGTCCAGGTTAATGGTTTTGGCGTAACAGCCTCCCTCAAAATTGAAGACTCCATCATCATCCCATCCGTGCTCATCATCACCAATCAGTGCTCTTTTGGGATCTGTAGAAAGAGTGGTTTTGCCGGTTCCTGAAAGACCAAAGAAAATAGCTGTGTCGCCTTTGGTGCCTACGTTTGCAGAACAGTGCATGGCTGCAATTCCTTGAAGCGGAAGTAAATAATTCATCATGGCAAATATTCCTTTTTTCATCTCTCCGCCATACCATGATCCACCAAGCACATGCATCTTCTCAGTGAGGTTAAATACAGTATAAACCTCAGAGTGCAAGCCGTGCTCTTTCCATTTTGTATTGATTGTTTTGGCAGCATTTAAAGAAACAAAATCAGGTTCTCCAAAATTGGCCAATTCCTCTTCGGTGGGACGAATAAACATGTTTTTTACGAAATGTGCCTGCCAGGCAACTTCCATGATAAATCTTACTTTAAGACGCGTGTCAGGATTGGCTCCACAGAAAGTGTCCATCACATATAGCTTCTTTCCCGAAAGCTGCTGAATGGTCATTTCTTTCAAATCTTCCCATACTTCAGGAGTCACTGGCTTGTTGTCGTTGGGGGCGTGCCCGGAAGTCCACCATATGGTATCCTCGGTGGTTTTGTCTTTGACAATATACTTGTCTTTCGGTGAGCGACCAGTAAATACTCCTGTATCTACAGTAACAGCACGCAGTTCTGTTACTACACCTTTTTCATAACCTTCCAGGTTTGGGTTGGTCTCATCTTTAAATAGAATTTCATAAGAAGGATTGTGGACAATTTCTTTAACGTCCTTAATACCGTACTTAGTTAAATTTGGTTTTTGCATATTAAATTTTTTTTACTTTTTATAATACTCTTGTGATGAGTTTTTTAAATTGAATTCCCCCAAAAGTATAAAAAATACCTTAATAAAGAAAAAAATCATTAAATGATTTTAAGTTTTTGCTATGTATTTGTTTTAAAATGTTGGTTTTTAGGGCTTTCATGATGGTAGATGACAAAAAAACGGCCATTCGTAAGGAATGACCGTTTTAATTTAACACAATGTAGCTTAAAGCACAAGTTTAAGTTGTTAAAAAGAACATCTAAAAGAGTAATTAAGTATTAAATAACTTTAAATGCCTGTTTTGTTATTGTATTTGATATTGTATTTGATGAGGTGACGTTTACGATCTTGGGTGGTATTGAATAATGGTGTTTTTCAAATATTCTTTATCCAGATGCGTATAAATTTCCGTGGTAATGATAGACTCGTGTCCAAGCATCTCCTGAACCGCCCTGAGGTTGGCACCTCCATCAATTAAATGGGTGGCAAAAGAGTGACGGAAAGTATGTGGACTGATGTTTTTTTCAAACCCCAGTTTCTTCGTGATATTTTTGATTATTGTAAATATCATGACTCTTGATAATTTTTTTCCTCTGCGATTCAGAAAAAGAATATCTTCATGATCGGGGTGGACTTTTAAATTGCGACGGTATTCGCTCAGGTATAGATTAATCTCTTTGATAGCTTTGGTGCTGATAGGAACCAGTCTTTCTTTGCTGCCTTTGCCTTCTATTTTAACAAAACCGGATTCGAAAAACAGATTCGAAATTTTTAGATCGATTAATTCCGAGACCCTGAGTCCGCAACTGTACAAGGTCTCAAGAATAGCTTTATTTCTCTGACCTTCAGCTTTCTTTGTGTCAACAGCATTGATGATGGTGTCGATTTCCTCCACCGACAGAATTTCCGGAAGTTTGCGGCCTACTTTGGGCGTTTCGAGCAGTGCCGTAGGATCACGGTCCACCTTTTCTTCAATAAGCAGGTATTTGTAAAAAGATTTGATGCCACTAATTATTCTTGCTTGCGTACGGGGGCTGATTCCCTTGTTGTTAACCCACTCAAGCATTGCTTTAAGATGGTCGAGTTTTACTTTTTCCGGACTAATGTCAAATTGTTTTTCCTTGAGAAAATGTACAAGTTTATATAGGTCAGTGATATAGGCGTGAATGGAATTGTCCGAAAGTCCTTTCTCGATCTTCAGATAATTCTTAAATCCTTCAATTTCGTTTTCCCAGTTCATCGTTTCTTTGATTTGTTTGTTGTATGGAGTACAAGAAGTTTATCACTTTACTTAAAAACCCAAAATGATAATTGTAGGTTAAAGTTGCAAAAAATTTTTATGTAAATGCAAATATTTCTCCGATTATTTTACTATATATTCCTGAAATGTAATATATTGTTACAACAGGTGAGTCAATAATTTGTTCTTGTGTTAATTAAGGTATTGTTTTTTAGTTGTTTAATAAATAATTTTTAGTTGCTTTTTTATTCTACACCATTGTCGTATTTTTGCAGAATTATAGAATTTTTGTTTTATGACAATAGCCCGTTAACCCTGTGTAAAGCTCTGTGAGTAAATTGTCTGTTCTCAAAAATGGCGTTTGTGGTAAAGTGCAGAATATAAATGTTATATGATTCGTCAAACAATCAATATCTAAGAACCTAACGATCTATTGTTATGAATATCCTCATTATCAATGGCCCCAATTTGAATTTATTGGGTGTGCGGGAACCCGATACCTATGGAAATCAATCTTTTGATGATTACCTCTTCATCTTACAAGAAAAATACTCCAAGACAAAGATTGATTATTTTCAATCAAATATTGAGGGAGAGATCATTAATAAAATTCATGAGTTTGGGTTCTCTGCTGATGGTATTGTGCTTAATGCCGGAGCTTATACTCATACGTCGGTAGCACTTGCAGATGCCATTTCGGCTGTTGAAACTCCTGTGATTGAGGTGCACATCTCCAATGTCTACAAGCGCGAGAAGTTCAGGCATCACTCCTTTTTATCACCCGTATGCAGAGGTGTTATATCAGGTTTTGGTATGAATTCGTACCGCCTGGCAATTGAAGCTTTTTTGAATTATTGAACTATTATATATTTTATATCTGAAAATTAGCAAAGAATGAAGAAATTCACCAAAATTGTGGCAACTGTGTCGGATCAACGATGTGAAGTTGATTTTGTAAGAGAACTTTTCGAAGCGGGAATGAATGTGGCACGATTAAATACTGCGCATCTCGATTTTGAAGGAATCAATAAAATTGTGACGAATATCCGGGAAGTTTCTGACGAAATTGCCATATTGATAGATACGAAGGGACCAGAAGTGAGAACTACCGTTTCGGACCAGGATATAGAGTTGAAAACAGGATCTGAATTGTTGTTGCTGGGTGATCCTGACAGTAAAACCGATGAGAAAAGAATCTGTGTTTCCTATACTCAAATTGCCGATGATGTGTCTGTCGGGAGCCATATTCTTATTGATGATGGCGAAATTGACCTTGAGGTTATTGCCAAAGAGAACGGAGGGGTTAGATGCCGGGTGATGAACAACGGTACACTTGGAAGCAGAAAGAGTGTAAATGTACCCGGGGTTCGAATTAATCTTCCTTCGTTAACACAGCGCGATAAAGGGTTCATTGGTTACGCTATTGAAAACGAAATTGATTTTATTGCCCATTCCTTTGTCCGGAACAAGGAGGATGTGTTGGAGATTCAGAAAATTCTGGATGCACAGGACAGCCCGGTAAAGATTATTGCCAAAATTGAAAATCAGGAGGGGGTTGAGAATATTGATGAGATTTTGGAAAATGTTTACGGTGTTATGGTTGCCCGTGGTGATTTGGGGATTGAAATTCCACAGGAGAAAATTCCTGGTCTTCAGCGTCAGCTGATCCGGAAGTGTGTTGAGGCAAAAAAACCGGTGATTGTCGCTACTCAGATGTTGCATTCTATGATTAAGAATCCTCGTCCTACGAGGGCAGAGGTTACCGATGTAGCTAATGCCATTTACTACCGTACCGATGCTATTATGCTTAGCGGAGAGACTGCTTATGGTGCCTATCCGGTTGAATCGGTGCAAACCATGTCCAGTATTGCCCGTGAAGTGGAAGTTGCTAAAGACAGCCGAAATGATATTCCCGTAGACGTAGTGAAACATGATATTACTGCTTATCTGGCTGATACTGCGGTTAAAGCTTCAAAAGAACTTGATATTAAGACCGTCCTTACTGACAGCCTTACCGGAAAAACAGCTCGCTATTTGTCGGCTTTTCGTGGACAAAATGCTGTTGTTGCCCTGTGTTACAACAAAAGGGTAGGACGTGAGTTGGCATTGTCGTATGGAGTATTTCCAGAATTAACGGAAGCCGGAAGTTCAAAAAGCGAGATATTGAAAAATACACTCAGTCGTTTGCAAGCTGTAAAGGTGATTAATGATGAAGACCTGATTGCTTATCTAGGTGGTAGTTTTGGTATTGGGGGCGGAACAACCTATCTTGAAATTGTGACCGTTGAAGCTCTTTTGAAAAAGACCAATCGTTTTTCCGATAAGGAAGACTAAATTCCTTCAATAATTACTTTTTTATCAACCGCCAATTTATCAAATAGTTAAATTGGCGGTTCTTTTTTCAGGAGGCAAAAAGGAGAAAAAAGAGTAAGAAAGTTTCTTTTTGTATTGCAGAAATGAAAAGAACCGTTATCTTTGCAACGCTTTAAAACAAAAGGGTAGCGCTCTTTTTCTGGTCTGGTAGTTCAGTTGGTTAGAATGTCGGCCTGTCACGCCGAAGGTCGCGGGTTCGAGTCCCGTCCAGACCGCAA
>NZ_JADQBH010000203.1:24840-50940 GCF_016278715.1 Marinilabilia sp.
GAATGTCGGCCTGTCACGCCGAAGGTCGCGGGTTCGAGTCCCGTCCAGACCGCAACCAGAGAAAATTAAAGAGCCCCTTTTGGTCTGGTAGTTCAGTTGGTTAGAATGTCGGCCTGTCACGCCGAAGGTCGCGGGTTCGAGTCCCGTCCAGACCGCAAAAAGTCACTGTTTAGTTTCAGTGACTTTTTGTTTTTATAAGTCCGTTGGTAATTATGGACCACATCGGACCACATCCAAAACCTGGGTCTAGGCATAAATCTTACACAATCTGTAAAGGAAGAATTACCCTCTTTGGGAGGGGCAGAGGGGGACGCCCTTTTCTACATCGGCAATTGATAATCGTGGTGATTCGGAAATCCAAATGGACGGAGGAGGTCCATACCGACGGAAGAATTGTTTTGTATTTAAGACCCACCTTTTGGGAGGGGCCCTTTTATTGATGTTGAAAAAAAGAAAAATTGACTTTCCCGTAACTACGTTGCTGCCAAAAAAATGGTTGGTTCCCGAAGTTGTGGTCTGGACCATGTTCCAGAATAAACAGACCGTTTGGGGCAAGCCTTCCGGAGTTCATAACCATCTGGGGTAATTCCTGCAATTCGGGCAGATTAAAAGGCGGATCGGCAAATATTAAGGAGTAGGTATTGTTGTCTTTTGGAAGGAATTTAAATACGTCAGATTTCACGATGCGCAAGGTATCGGATAATCCAAAAGTTTCGCTGGTGGTTTTGATGAATTTGAAATGCGGAAAGCTTTTTTCAACAGTGGTTACTGAAACAGCGCCCCTGGAAGCAAACTCATACGACATAGCTCCAGTTCCACCAAATAGGTCAAGTACCTCCTGGTCTTCAAATAAAATCAGATTGTTTAGGATATTAAACAAGCTTTCCCTGGCCTGGTCAGTGGTTGGTCTTGCCTTGAAAGAGGAGGGGGGAGAGAATCTTCTGCCTTTTAATTTCCCACTGACTATACGCATCCTGCAAGACTAAAAAGGTTGTGAAATTGATGTCCGGGCACATCTCTGAAAAGATAGCTGTACTGAAATCCGGATGGGAGTCCGGGTTGCTTTAAGTGTTTTAGGTATTTTCCCAGTTTCTGACTGATTTCATTCATTCGGTGATGATTTCCGATTAGCTGAACCTCTGCAGAGGTAGGTGGAATCTGTAATTGTTCAAAGACAAAGAGGGTGAAGTATATTAAATCATCTTCTCCATTTATTTCAAAAGTATTGCAAAGCCTCAGGTTGTTTTTCTCCAGTACCACCAAATCAAAAAAACGGTTCTGAATATTAATGATGATTTGGCTTTTACTTGTTCCCGGCCTACTGATGGCAAGTTTGGTTTCCGCCATTGGAACGTATTGATGAAAAAACAATGGTTCAGGAAATTGTCTCTTAAAAAGTTCTTTGAGTTTTTCGGGGATAGCAAAAATGGTGCAGGCATCAGCCATTTTCATTCTTGTATAAGCAATATCGTTTGCGGAGGGAATCTGATGGGTGAAACTGAGCCATTCATAGGCCTCTTCAGCCTGGAAAAGACCAGCAGGAACCAGCGTTGAAACTGGTGATGGAACCAGAATAAAGACCTTTTTATAGGGTAGGTTCAACAGGTCGTTCTCTTCAAAGATTTGTTCAGCGACTTCAGAAAGCTCTTCTGATGTCAGGTTTTGAAACTCAAAGTGCCGAAACTGGACATATTTATTCCTGACCGGATCAAGTGTACAAAAAGAAAATCCATCCAGGCTTGCCTGGATGGATAAAAAATATGACGATGTGATAGTCGTATCGTAAGTTTCGTCAACCACAGAAAGATCAGGAATCATAAATTAAATTTTTCTTATTCCCAGTTACCGGCGCTATTGTTTGCTTCGGTCAGCGATCCCACTTTTAAACCGGGAAATCTTTCATAAGCAAGTTCTTCATCGTTAAGATTGATGATTTCCTGTTCATTCAGTCCCTGCAGGTAAATGTTGTTGTGAACTTTTGCCTCAAATATGGGTACCTCAACACCTGAAGCGGTTGAGAAAGTTTTAGCTTCCATCTGGAATTCCGCCTTATTGGTGAAGGGAACATACCTTAGGGAGTCTGCGATGAAATCCTTATTGAAAAGAGAATCCTTCACTGACACAAAAATAGTGTCCCTTTTGATGATGCCAAGTTTAAGGGCTTCCAGTTCGGTCATCCCTTCTTCCAACATGCTGTCAGTCAGGCGTCCTTCCATTTTAACAAGACGAAGCGAATCGTTGTTAATGAACTGAATGAGTGTATCAAAGCTTCCGGTAAATTTCCCGTTAAGGGATTTGTAAGCCCGTTGAGCTTCCCGGATTCCTTCCAGTCTTTCAATTACTTTCTCTTTTCTTTCGTTGTGTGCCTGCTTGAATCTTACTGGTTTTTGAATACTCTCTACACACAGATAACCCAATGCAAGAATGGCAACTGTCAGAATAATCTGGATTGCTGTTTTCATTATTTTTCGGATTTTGTTTTTTATTTGAAAGCACAAATTTATAAAAAAAATCAAACCTTCATTTCTTTATCTAAAATAAATCGCAAATCTTTGTCCAATATTATTGCAGACCTGTAAACATCTGAGCGAATAGGGGCTGTGAAATTAACTTTCTTTTCTATAATTTCAAAAAACAAGGCCGGATATGTTGAAAGATTTTCTGAAGAGTAAGCTTATAAGTGAATTTGGCTTTGAACCTACACCTTCGCAGGATGTTGCCTGTGCTAAAATCGGAGAGTTTCTGGCTGCATCTTCAGTTCAGTCGGCTTTTATTTTGAAAGGATATGCTGGTACAGGGAAAACCACCCTGGTTCGGGCTGTCGTAAATGTTCTGACTGAATTAAAGCAAAAGGCTTTTTTGATGGCCCCAACCGGACGTGCGGCAAAAGTTTTGTCCAATAGTGTTGGTTTGCCGGCTTATACTATTCATAAAAAGATTTACCGGCAGCAGTCGTCCCGGGATGGGTTTGCCGCCTTCGACCTGAATAAAAATCTTCATAAAGACACACTTTTTATTATCGACGAGGCTTCAATGATTGCCAATGACGGGAGTGGCAGCATTTTTGGTTCCGGGCGATTACTGGATGATTTGTTCAGGTTTGTTTTTTCAGGTAATAATTGTAAAGTCATGTTTATTGGCGATGATGCCCAGTTACCACCGGTTGGAATCTCGCTGAGTCCTGCCCTTGAGAAAGGAAATATTGAAGCTTATGGGCTGGATGTATTTTATGCAATTCTTACCGATGTGGTGCGTCAGAAAGCAGGAAGTGGAATTCTTACCAATGCCACTTATTTGAGAGAAATGCTCCAAAGTGGAATGAAGGATGAGGCTTTTCCGGAGTTTTCAACGGAAGAATTCCCCGACTTTTTCAGAATTACCGGTGCTGAACTGATGGAAGAGTTGGATTATTGCTATAGTCATTTTGGATTGGAAGAGACTTTGATTGTTTGTCGCACCAACAAAAGAGCCAATCTCTATAATCAGGGCATTCGTAATTCAATGTTGTTTCGGGAGGAACAGCTTGCTGTTGGTGATTACCTGTTGGTGATGAAAAACAACTATCACTGGGTCAAAGACGATGATAAAATTAGTTTTATTGCCAATGGAGATATTGCCGAAGTAGCCCGGATAAATAATTATCAGGAACTTTACGGACGGAATTTTGCCGATGTGGTGCTACGTTTGGTAGATTACAAAGAGGTGGAACTGGATGTAAAAATAATCCTGGACTCCATTTCTTCGCCGGGAGCAGGGTTGAAGCAGGAGGAGCAGGAAGCATTCTTCTATAAGATAATGGAGGATTATCAGGAGGTGTCTGATGTAAAAAAACGTTTTGATAGTACCCGCGAAAATGATTTTTATAATGCGCTACAGGTGAAATTTGCTTACGCTATGACATGCCATAAGTCTCAGGGCGGGCAATGGAAAGCCATCTTTGTAGATTTGGGTTATTTTACTGAAGAATACCTTTCACGTGATTTCCTGAGGTGGCTATATACGGCCATAACCCGTGGAACAGAGCGGGTATATCTGGTCAATTTCCCCGATACTTTTTTCAAATAAAAAGGGGCTTTGCTTTTGGCAAAACCCCTCTGAAAAATTTTTCAAATTTAATTACTCACCTACTTCCATATCAGCCATGATGCGGTCGATCTTTTCGAGTGCTTTTTCAGAAACACTGTTGAATTCCTCGCGGGTATTCATTTTGTCCCTTACTTCAAAATAGAACTTAATTTTGGGTTCTGTTCCAGATGGGCGCACAGATACCTTCGAACCATCCTCTGTAAAGAACTGAAGAACATTGGAAGTGGTTGGTTTATCCGTGATGTCAGTGGTTTCTCCGGAAATAAGGTTTTTGGCTTTCAGGAATTGGTAATCTTTCACCAAACTGACATTAGAGCCGCCAAGCTGAGTGGGAGGTGTTTCACGGAATTTTTTCATCAATGCTTCAATTTCCTCTGCACCGCTTTTCCCTTTGCGGACGATGTATTTCATTTTCTCTTGAGAGAAGCCATACTCAATATAAATGTCTTTAAGCAGTTGGTAAAGCGATTTGTTTTGGTCTTTTGCCCAGGCGGCAATTTCACTTATTACCACAATTGCACCAACTGCATCTTTGTCTCTGACATAATCTCCGGGGAGAAATCCATAACTCTCTTCACCGCCACAGATGTATTTTTTCTTGCCCTCGTTTTCACGAATAACTCCTGCAATCCATTTGAATCCTGTGTAGGTGTCAAAACATTCAACGCCGGCTTTGTCGGCAATGGTTTTAATGAGTTCGGAAGTCACAATGGTTTTTACGGTAAATTCCTGACCGGTGAGCAGGCCTTTTTCTTTCCATTGATTGAGCATATACCAGGTAAGCAAAATGGCAGTTTGGTTGCCGTTTACCAAAACAAAATCATTGTTTTCGTTTCTTACGGCAATGCCCAGGCGGTCTCCGTCGGGGTCGGTTGCAATTACGATTTCAGCACCCGTTTCAATGGCTTTATTGATGGCCATTTCCAGAGCGGCAGGTTCTTCCGGGTTGGGAGAAACTACAGTAGGAAAATCGCCGCTTACCACATCCTGCTCCGGAACATGGATGACGTTTTGAAAACCCATCTTCTGCAATGCGGCAGGCACCAATTTTACTGCCGTTCCGTGAATCGGACTGAAAACAATTTTCAAATCCTTTTGTCTTTTCACCAAGTCGGGATTGAAAGAGAGAGCAGTGACTTCCTGAAGGAATTTTTCATCCATCGCTGCTCCCAGGGTTTCGATTAAATCGGGATTGCCTTCGAATTTAATGTCCTCAACATTGGTGATATTTTGAACTTCGTTGATGATATTTTTGTCGTGAGGGCCCAAAATCTGTGCCCCATCCTCCCAGTAAGCCTTGTATCCGTTGTATTCTTTGGGGTTGTGAGATGCAGTGAGAATGATTCCACTCTGACATTTCAAGTCTCTGATAGCATAGGAAATCTCCGGTGTGGGGCGCAAAGATTCAAAAATAAAGGCCCGAATACCATTGGCTGAGAATATGTTGGCAGCTGTGTCAGCAAAATAGCGGCTGTTGTTCCGGCAGTCGTATCCAATAACCACTTTGATTTCCGACAGATTACTGAACTCTTTTTTTAAGTAATTAGCAAGACCCTGAGTCGCAGTTCCTACCGTATAGCGGTTCATGCGGTTACTGCCCACGCCCATAACTCCGCGCAGTCCGCCTGTCCCAAATTCCAGATCTTTATAGAAAGCATCAATCAATTGAGAAGGATCATTGGCTTCCAGCATTGTTTTTACAGTCGCTTTTGTCTCTTCATCGTATTTTCCGTTAAGCCATTGATTGGCTTTTTCGATTACTTGTGATGGTATATTATTCTTTGTCATAATGGTGAAGTTTTAAGATTTTTGATTGTCGTTAGGAAGCAATCTGAAATTAATGAATATAAATATTGGTTGCCGTTTTTTTAGACAGATAGGGCGAATGCTCAAATTTATTGAAAAAAAATTACAGGAGCGTTACCCGTTTGTTTTTTTCAGACATTTTCTGAGGCTATCCTGCCAGTGTTCAATCTCAATGCCGTAGGTGTTCCTGATTTTTGTTTTGTCCATGACAGAATAGGCGGGCCTTGATGCCGGGGTGGGGAACTGGTCCGATTCAACGGGTACGACCTTGCAGGAGATTCCGGATTCATAAAAAATGGCTTTTGAAAAATCGAACCAGCTGCAAACCCCTTCGTTGGAAAAGTGAAACACGCCAGGAGTGAATTCTTTTTCTCCTGAAATGATTTTCTTCAAAATGGTGAGAATAGCTTCAGCCAGGTCGTCTGCCAGGGTAGGGGTTCCCACCTGATCGAAAACCACATTTAAAGAATCCCGTTTTTTGCCGAGTTGCAACATGGTTTTCAAAAAGTTTTTTCCATACCTGGAATAGAGCCAGGATGTGCGAATGATGATGCTTTCAGGCTGTTGTTGCATAACCTCCAATTCCCCCTGAAGCTTTGATTTCCCATAAACGGAATCGGGTGTTTGGGGGGTCTCCGGTTTCAAAGGGCGGGAGTGTTCTCCTCCAAAAACATAATCGGTGGAGATATGAATGAACCGGGCGTTCATACGGGTTGCTTCTTCTGCCAGTTCTTTGGGAGCTTCTGCATTCAGTCGCCATGCTACTGCTGGTTCTGTCTCAGCACGGTCAACAGCTGTATAGGCAGCGCAGTTTATGAGGTAATCAAATTTTTTGTCTTTGAAAAAAGAACAGATTGCTGATGAATCCATTAAGTTCAGGGTGTCAACGGTTGTGTAGGAAAAATCAGCCCATGAAAGTTCCCGCGTTTGTTCATGAAAGGTACTGCCCAGTTGACCTTCGCGGCCGATGATGAGTATTTTATTCATATTTTAGTTTAATTCTTGAATACAAAATTTCGTTCTGCCTCTTCTAAAGAGGGAAGCACTTGGTCCTTCCCGGAAACAATTGCCTCCTTTCCGGGAATCAGCCAGTCAATTTTAAGCTGGGGATCATTAAAATTAATACCTCTTTCAGCTTCTCTGTTGTATAGATTGTCACATTTGTAATGAAATAAAACTTCATCACTCAAAACTGAAAAGCCATGTGCAAAACCGCGAGGAACGAAAAACTGGCGGCGATTTTCTTCGGACAATTCAATGGCATAGGATTCTCCAAAAGTGGGTGACCCCTGCCTCAGGTCAACTGCTACATCTAATACTTTTCCTTTCAGTACCTGAATAAGTTTTGCCTGCGAGTAGGGGGCCAGCTGGTAGTGAAGCCCCCGTATGACACCTCTGACTGAAGAGGATATGTTGTCCTGTACAAAATTGGTGTCCAGGCCGGATTCCTTATATTTTTCCCGGTTGTATGACTCAAAAAAACACCCTCTTTGGTCTTCGAATACATCGGGTTCAATAATTAATAACCCCGGAATTTTGGTTGGCAGTATCTGCATAATTTATCATAACTGTTGTTGAATACTCTTAAGGTTCTGACCGGCAATTTTTATTAGATATTGTCCGTATTCATTTTTTTTCAGCGGTTCGGCCAGTTTGAGCAATTGTTCGCGGGTGATGTATTCCCTTTTGTAGGCAATTTCTTCGAGGCAAGCCACTTTTAGTCCCTGTCGGTTTTCAATAGTGGCAATAAAGTTGGATGCCTGCAGCAAACTGTCGTGGGTTCCGGTATCCAGCCAGGCCATTCCCCTTCCCAGGAGCTTGGTCTTGAGTCTGTCCTCCTTCAGATACAGTTTGTTCAGGTCGGTAATTTCCAACTCTCCCCGTGGACTTGGCTTTAAGCTTTTTGCTTTTTTTACCACATCAGGGGGATAAAAATAGAGCCCGGTCACTGCATAATTTGATTTGGGCCGGGCAGGTTTTTCCTCAATACTCAGAACTTTCCCGTTTTCATCAAATTCGGCCACTCCGTAACGTTCCGGGTCATTAACGTAATACCCGAATATAAAGGCGTTATCTTCCCCGGGAGTTACTTCATTCAATATTCGGCTAAATTCATAGCCATAGAAAATATTGTCGCCCAAAATCAGGCATACGGGTGAGTTTCCTATAAATTTTTCACCTATCAGAAAAGCCTGAGCCAGACCGTCGGGGGAGGGTTGTTCGGCATATTCAAGTTTAAGGCCCCACTGACTACCGTCGGCAAAGAGACGTTTGTACAACGGAAGGTCGTGAGGGGTTGAAATAATCAATATTTCCCGGATTCCTGAAAGCATTAAAACCGACAGCGGATAGTAAATCATGGGCTTGTCATAAACCGGAATGATTTGCTTGGAAATGCTTTGTGTGGCCGGATAAAGCCTGGTTCCTGAACCTCCTGCCAGGATTATTCCCTTGTAATTTGACATGGAGCGATTTTATTGTGGGTTTTTATTTTGGTGGCAGAATCAATTTATGTAAAATCAATTCATGAATTGATTTTACCGAGCAGATCATCGAAATAGGTGATGGTTTTCGAAAGCCCTTCTCTAAGCTGAACTGTAGGTTCCCAATTATTGAGCTCTTTTTTTGCCAGGGTGATGTCGGGCTGACGTTGTGTGGGATCATCTTCCGGAAGGGGTTCAAAAATAATTTTTGATTTCGAACCGGTCAAGTCTTTAATTTCTTCAGCCAGTTCCAGCATGGAAAACTCATTTGGATTTCCGATGTTGACAGGTCCATGGAAATCGTCACGGGAGTTCATCATCCGCAGCATTCCTTCAATGAGATCATCTACATATTGAAAGCTACGGGTTTGAGTACCATTGCCAAAAATAGTGATGTTTTCCCCTTTCAGGGCCTGAACGATAAAGTTGGAAACTACCCGGCCGTCATTGAGATTCATCCGGGGGCCGTAAGTGTTGAAAATTCGAATTATCTTAATATTGACTTCGTTCTGTCGATGGTAGTTAAGAAAAAGGCTTTCAGCACAACGTTTTCCTTCATCATAGCACGAGCGAATACCGATGGGATTCACATTTCCCCAGTAATCTTCGGTTTGCGGATGGATTAATGGATCGCCATAAACCTCACTGGTTGAGGCTTGAAGAATTTTTGCTTTGATTCTTTTGGCCAACCCCAGCATATTGATGGCACCCATTACCGAGGTCTTAATGGTTTTGATGGGGTTGTACTGATAATGAATGGGGGATGCAGGACAGGCCAGATTATAGATTTCATCCACCTCTACAAAATAAGGGTGCGTCACATCATGACGCACCAACTCAAAGTAGTGGTTATCCATTAAATGTTTGATGTTTTGTTTGGCACCTGTGAAATAGTTGTCCATACAAATCACATCATGACCCTGCTCAAGAAGTCTTTCACAAAGGTGGGAGCCAATAAAACCAGCTCCTCCTGTAACAAGTATTCGTTTCATTTAACTCTATTTAGTCTCTTTTTGAGAGCGGCCAATACCAAAATAGTCGAACCCGTTTTCATTCATTTCATTCATGTCATAGATGTTTCGTCCGTCAAACACAACCTTATGATTCATCAATTTTGACATCACATTGTAATTGGGAATCCTGAATTCGGGCCACTCAGTAAGTAATAGAAGACCATCGGCATCAATCAAAACATCATATGGATCCTGTCCGAATGTAATAGCATTGCCCATCTCTTTTTTTGCTTCGTTCATTGCAACCGGGTCGTAGGCTTTGATTTTTGCTCCCGCCTCGATTAGCTCCTTTACAATGATTATTGAAGGTGCTTCTCTCATATCGTCCGTGTTGGGCTTAAAACTCAGTCCCCAAAGGGCAAAGGTTTTTCCTTTGACATCGTTGTTAAAGTAATTTTTAACCTTTGCAGCAATGATTCTTTTTTGGTCTTCATTGATGTTCTCAACAGCCTCCAGCAACCGTAACGGATAGTTGTAGGTCTTGGCAGTGCGGATAATTGCCTTCACATCTTTTGGGAAACAACTACCTCCATATCCAATACCGGGATAGATAAATTTGTTTCCGATGCGGCTGTCGCTTCCAATGCCTTTGCGAACCATATTTACATCAGCACCTACAAGCTCACACAAATTGGCCATGTCGTTCATGAAACTGATTTTGGTGGCCAGCATGGAGTTGGCAGCATATTTTGTAAGCTCTGCTGAGGGGATGTCCATGAAAAGAATCGGGTGATTATTAAGTAGGAATGGTTTGTATAGACGTCGAATAACTTTTTCAGCTTCTTCGGAATCTGTTCCGACAACAATCCGGTCGGGCTTGAGAAAATCGTCAATCGCATTTCCTTCCTTCAGAAATTCCGGATTGGACGCTACGTAAAATGGAATGTCAGCGCTGCGTTTGTCCATTTCTGCTTTGATTGCAGCCCGCACCTTTTCGGCTGTACCAATGGGAACCGTACTTTTGGTCACCACGACTATACTTTGGGTAATGTGTTTTCCGATCTCTGAAGCAACCGCAATCACATGCCTTAAATCGGCACTTCCATCCTCACCGGGAGGGGTTCCTACTGCAATGAATATTACTTCAGCCTGGTCAAGACTGTCTTTTAAACTGGTCGAAAAATGAAGTCTGCCCTTTTCAACATTGTTCTTTATCATTGTTTCCAGTCCGGGTTCATAGATGGGAACAACGCCTTTTTTCAGGTTGTTGATTTTTTTCTCATCAATATCAACACAGGTGACATTTACTCCTGTGTCGGCAAAACATGTTCCTGTAACCAGGCCTACATATCCTGTTCCTACAATAGAAATTTTCATAGTTTGTGCTTTTTTATTGCTTCAGTGCTCAAAAATAGAAAAAATATTTGGGCGAAATATACGAAAATGTCAGGAACAGTTCCATATCTTTTATTGAGGAACCTTACGCTTGACATTGTAATTTGAAACATATAAATTTCACAATGATTGTTTTAGCAAAGAAAATTGAAGTATTCTTCTTGTTTTGTTGGAAAAGTTCCTATTTTTGCACCGATTTTAACAATATATTGTCTAACTAATAGTTATTACGAGGTTTAATTAATGGCAGATTTAGAAAATGAAAACTTGCAGGAGCAGAATGATGCTACTCCTGGAGTAAACGAAAAAGTTGAGGATCAAAAGCCTCAGGTAGAAACCGGTGAAACAGCTAATGCTGACTTTGACTGGGACAAGTACGAGAATGGTGACCTGGTTGAAGAAGCCAGAGGGGCTGAAAAAGAAGAGCTGGAAAAGCTTTACGACAAGACGCTTTCGACCATCACCGAAAAAGAAGTTATCGAAGGAACCGTAATCGCGATGAATAAGCGCGAAGTAGTTATCAACATTGGTTTCAAATCTGATGGCATTGTTACTCGCAGCGAATTTCGTTACAATCCCGACCTGAAAGTTGGAGACCAGGTTGAGGTTTACGTGGAAAGCCAGGAAGACAGAAAAGGTCAGCTGGTACTTTCACACAAAAAAGCCCGTGCGCTCAGATCCTGGGACCGTGTTAACGAAGCCCTCGAAAAGGATGAAGTTATTAAAGGATACATCAAGTGTCGTGCCAAGGGTGGTATGATTGTGGATGTATTTGGCATTGAGGCTTTCCTTCCGGGTTCACAAATTGATGTGAAGCCTATTCGTGACTACGATATGTACGTGGGTAAAACCATGGAATTCAAGGTGGTTAAGATTAATCCCGAATTCAAAAATGTTGTTGTTTCACACAAAGCGCTTATCGAAGCCGAGTTGGAACAGCAGAAAAAAGAAATTATCTCCAAACTGGAGAAAGGTCAGGTGCTCGAAGGTACTGTCAAAAACATTACCTCCTATGGTGTATTTATCGACCTGGGTGGTGTTGACGGCCTGATCCACATTACCGATCTTTCCTGGGGTCGTGTTTCACATCCCGAAGAAATTGTTCAGCTTGATCAGAAACTCAACGTGGTTATTCTCGACTTTGATGACGAGAAAAAACGTATTGCACTCGGTCTGAAACAGCTTACTGCTCACCCGTGGGATTCGCTCGATACAGAGCTTAAAGTGGGCGATGTAGTGAAAGGAAAAGTTGTAGTGATGGCCGATTATGGTGCTTTTGTTGAGATTGCCCCCGGTGTTGAAGGACTTATTCACGTTTCTGAAATGTCATGGTCGCAGCACCTTCGCAGCGCTCAGGACTTCCTGAAAGTTGGTGATGAGGTTGAAGCTCAGATTTTGACAATGGATCGTGACGAGCGTAAGATGTCTCTGGGTATGAAACAACTGAAGCCGGATCCATGGGATAATATCGAAGAAAAATATCCTGTTCAAAGTAAACATAAAGCAAAAGTCAGGAATTTTACTAACTTTGGTGTATTCGTTGAAATCGAAGAAGGTATTGACGGACTGATTCACATTTCAGATTTGTCATGGACCAAGAAAGTAAAGCACCCTGCTGAATTCACCACTGTTGGTGAAGATATTGAGGTGGTTGTGCTCGACATTGATAAAGAGAATCGTCGTTTGAGTCTTGGTCATAAGCAACTTGAAGAGAATCCATGGGATGTATTTGAAACCATCTTCACCGTTGATTCAATTCATGAAGGAACCATCGTTGATGTATTCGACAAAGGTGCCGTTATTGCATTGCCTTATGGTGTTGAAGGTTTTGCCACTCCCCGTCACCTTGTGAAGGAGGATGGAAGCCAGGCCAAAGCTGATGAGAAGTTGCAGTTCAAAGTGATTGAGTTTAACAAAGGTGCTAAGCGCATTATTTTGTCTCACTCACGCGTTTTTGAAGATGAAAAACGTTCTGAAGAGCAGACTGTTAAGAAAACTCAGGCTAAGACCGCTAAAAAAGGTGTTAAGAAGCTCAAAGACAGTCTTGAAAAAACTACTTTGGGAGACATCTCTGAACTTGCTGCTTTGAAAGATCAGATGGAAGCAGACGAGAGTGATTCTAAAGACAAAAAAGAAGAATAGTCATATTTTTTAAGGGGGCGATAATATATGGACTTCAAGATTGATAAAATTGATGATTTCATGGTGGTGAAGGTGTTGAAAGAAAAACTCGACACTAATGTAGCACCAAATCTTAAATCAGAAATTGTTTTGCTTTCCGGAAACGGAGAAAAGAACATTCTCCTTGATTTGAGTAAATGTAATTATTGCGATTCGTCAGGATTAAGTTCCATATTAGTCGCCAACCGGTTGTGTAAAAATGCTGATGGTGCGTTTGTGATTTGTGGTTTACAGCCTGCTGTTGAAAGGCTGATTGCCGTGTCACAGTTGGACACAGTCTTAAACATTGCACCGACTACCGACGACGGTATTCAGATGATGAGACAAACCATCGGTAAAAAATAGTTGTGCTTATGGGATTATCTGTCACTATTCTCGGCAGTAACTCCGCACTTCCCACATCCGAACGAAATCCAAC
Organism: Marinilabilia sp.; assembly: GCF_016278715.1. Lineage (GTDB taxonomy): Bacteria > Bacteroidota > Bacteroidia > Bacteroidales > Marinilabiliaceae > Marinilabilia. The sequence goes on from NZ_JADQBH010000203.1 coordinate 38,163, forward strand.
CGCCCAGGTGCTTGATGCATCAGGGCGGTTTTTTTTGATCGATTGTGGCGAAGGTACGCAGGTTCAGTTACGGAGAAACAAGGTTCATTTTGGGAAAATAGACCATGTGTTCATTTCTCATCTTCACGGGGATCATGTTTTCGGCTTACCGGGATTGATATCTTCTTTTGGCTTACTGGGAAGAACCAAAGATTTGCATATCTATGGAATTGCTGATTTAGAAACGGTCTTATTGCCAGTTATTAATTATTTCAGCAGAGAACTGCCGTTCAATGTGGTGTTTCATCATATTCAACCTTATGAGCCTGCCGTTATTTTTGAAGATTCGATTGTGAAGGTTACCGCTTTTCCTGTTGAGCACCGCATTCCTACCGTGGGTTTTCTTTTCAGGGAGCAACCGAAGGAACGAAAAATTAATAAGGAGAAATGCGACTTTTACGGGGTTCCGTTACGGGTTTTGCCGAAATTGAAGAAAGGAGAAGACTTTATCAGAGATGAAGGAGAAACCGTCCCCAATGATAAACTGACCTTTCCGCCTCCTCCTTCGCTTTCGTATGCTTTCTGTACTGATACCAGACTGAACAGCTCCATTGTTGAAGCTGTGAAAGGGGTGGATTTGCTTTATCATGAGGCTACTTTTATGTCGGATCAAGAGGCTTTGGCCCACAGAACCTTTCACAGTACTGCCCGACAGGCTGCACAGGTAGCCCTCAATGCAGGTGTTAAACAACTTTTAGTTGGTCATTTTTCATCACGTTACCGGGATTTATCTCCTTTGCTGTCCGAAGCACAGGAAGTTTTTCCCAATACCAAAATTGCGGAGGAAGGGAAAGTTTTTGAGGCATAAACGAAATTTAGGAATCAAAGAAAAACCGGGAGTCAGCAAGAATGCAGACTTCCGGTTTTTAATTTACAGGATGGAGACAATTACAATTTTATTTTTCCTTTAATTAGTGTCAGTGAATGGGGAGGAAAATCATAAGTTACAGTTTTCCCTTTTGCTTTAATATCTTCCCTTTTTTTAGTTTCAATATTTGTTTCGCCGAAATCATTTTTGGCTTTAATGTCCGGGCCGTTTACCTCAAATACCTTCATAGCTCCTGCGAATTCTCCTGTTTGGGCAATCAGGTCTGTGGTAATGGCTTCGTCCTTATGACGATTAACAACTGCTATTGTTATTTCCTCGTCTTTGTAAGTGACCGATACATCCAGATAAGGAACATCAGTTTGTTTGGTGGTTGTTTCACCCAGTCCCAGGTAGAATTCTTCCGTATCATAGGTTTCACAATCTACAAACACATCCAGAGAAGTGCCGTGCATATTTTCGGCAAACAATGCAAGCGGATAATAGATGGTTTGCTTGAACATGTCACTTTCGTTGGTAAAAATGGGGCCGATAACATTGACCAGCTGTGCCATATTTGCCATTTTAACGATGTCAGCATTCCGGATAAAAGCATTGAGCATACCTGAGATTACAAGGGCGTCTTCCAGGTTGTAATGTTCTTCCAGAGCACGGTCGCCGACCATTTTTTCGTCTGTACGTGCCCGGTACCAGACGTTGTATTCGTCCCAGGCAATGAAAATAGGATCATCGGTATGATTACGACGCAGGGTGCGTTGCATCACCTCATTGATCATTCCCTTTACAATCTGTGTACGTTCTTCAATGACCAATGGAGTGGACATGAAATTGTAGTAATTGTCATCGGGATTGCCCACATAAATATGCAGGGCAATGTAATCGATGTAGTCTTTCAATTCTTCCAGAATGGTTCGGTTCCACTCATCGGGGTTGGCATCGGGCCGATAATTGGAAGAACCTGCAGCTATGAGTTTGATTCCCGGTGAGGTCAGTCGCATGAGCTTTCCTGCTTCGCGTGCCTTTTTGGTGTAATCGATGGCGTCAAGGTGTCCCATTTGCCAGTATCCGTCCATTTCGTTACCCAGGCTCCAGTATTTTATATTGTGTGGTTCGGGAAAACCATGTTCTTTACGCAGTTCTGCATAATAAGGCCCTTCCTTAACATTGCAATACTCCACCCACTCCTGAGCTTCTTTAATGGTTCCGGTTCCCAAATTTACTGCAAAATAGGGCTCTGTGCCCAATTTTTTCGCGTATTTCATAAATTCATTGGTTCCCACCTCATTGGTCTCCAGACGATGCCATGCCAATTCCATACGTTTGGGACGGTCGGAACCGACACCATCTTTCCAGTTGTAGTTCGAAACAAAGTTGCCTCCGGGATAACGAAGAAGGGGTATATGCAGTCCTTTGGCAGCTTCCAGAACATCTTTGCGAAAGCCATCCTCATCGGCAAGTGGGCTGTCCGGGTCGTAAATTCCTCCATAGACACAACGTCCAAGGTGTTCCACAAAGTTTCCGTAGATGTTTTCATTGACTTCCCCTATGGTGCGTTCAACATCAATCTTGATTCGGGCATTCTGCGCATTTCCGGGAATGATGATGGCACCAGCCAGAAAGGCTACCAAAATGGGTTTAAACAAATAGCTTACTTTCATACTTATAAATTTTGATTGTTTAATATTGTAAGGAACTTGCATGATTGATTTTTAAAATGGGCTTTTGCGAAAATCCTTATCATGCTTGTTTCATTGTGATGTTGTTTTTAGGTTCAAAATGATTTTTAACAAATTTAAGGTTCCTTTCACCTGAGGTGGAGGACAAACAGGTAATTGAGGTAGATGTATGTTTTGCTCATCTGTTTTGTTATCTATTAGTCGGAAGAAACAAAGAGGTAAGACTTAAAAAGAACAGAAAGTACCGACATTCTCATTATATTTGCAAAGATTTTTTAATCTCAATAACACTCAATCTCCATGCAGGAAAAAATTCTTATCCTGGACTTTGGCTCTCAATACACACAGTTGATAGCCCGACGTGTCCGCGAACTCAATGTTTATTGTGAAATACATCCGTTTAACCATTTTCCGGAAATAGATGATACCGTAAAAGGTGTAATTCTGTCCGGAAGCCCCTCCAGTGTCAGGGCACAGAATGCACCTGTTCCTGATTTGAGTAATATTAAAGGTAAATTGCCTTTGCTTGGCGTTTGTTATGGTGCCCAGTTTATGGCACAAAATTACGGTGGTTTGGTGGAAGCTTCTGATACCAGGGAGTACGGACGCGCCAATCTGAAGTATATTGACCCGGAAAGTGAATTGTTTCGCGAAATAGAGAAAGGCTCGCAGGTTTGGATGTCACATGGTGACACCATCATGCGTTTGCCCGACAATTTTAAAATTATTTCCAGCACCGGAGATGTTGAAGTTGCCGGTTATAAGGTGGCAGGTGAACAGACTTATGGAATTCAGTTTCATCCCGAAGTTTACCACACAACTCAGGGGCTCCAGATTTTGAACAACTTTGTGGTTGATGTTTGCGGATGCAGGCAGGACTGGACGCCGGCTTCCTTTGTGGGGGAAACAGTACAGGCCCTGCAGGAGCAACTGGGCGACGACAGGGTTGTTCTAGGCTTGTCTGGTGGGGTTGACAGTTCAGTTGCAGCTATGCTGCTGCACAAAGCTATTGGTAAGAACCTCACCTGTATTTTTGTTGACAACGGTCTTTTAAGAAAGTTTGAATACGAAAATGTCCTCGATTCGTACAAGCACATGGGGTTAAATGTTATCGGTGTGGATGCGAAAGATCTTTTCCTGGGAGAATTGACCGGGGTTTCAGAGCCCGAACAAAAACGAAAAATTATAGGTCGTGTTTTTATTGAGGTTTTTGACTCAGAGGCAAAAAAGATAACCGGCGTTAAATGGTTGGCTCAGGGAACTATTTACCCGGATGTTATTGAATCGGTTTCGGTCAACGGACCTTCCGCAACAATTAAATCTCACCACAATGTGGGCGGTTTGCCGGAGACAATGAAACTAAAAGTTGTGGAGCCTCTTAAATTGCTTTTTAAAGATGAGGTGCGCAGGGTAGGTCATGAATTAAAGATTTCTCCTACTATTCTTGGGCGACATCCATTTCCCGGTCCTGGTTTAGCTATCCGTATTCTGGGAGAAATCACCCCCGAAAAGGTGGCATTGCTTCAGGATGTTGACCATGTTTTTATTGAAGGTCTGCGTTCTAATAATTTGTACGACCAGGTTTGGCAGGCCGGAGCCATGTTGTTGCCTGTTCAGTCTGTTGGCGTAATGGGGGACGAAAGAACTTACGAAAGTGTGGTGGCGCTGCGTGCAGTGGCTTCTACTGATGGTATGACGGCCGACTGGGTACATTTACCTTATGAGTTTTTGGGACGTGTTTCCAATGAAATAATTAACCGTGTCAAAGGTGTTAATCGGGTGGTTTATGACATCAGTTCAAAGCCACCGGCAACCATTGAATGGGAATAAAAATATTGATATGCGATTTTTTTTATTTTTTGCTGCATTTTTGCTGACTTATTCATCAGCTCAGTCACAAATGGATGATCCAGAGTTGGATAAAGTCAGGCTTTCATGGCAACTGATCTCTACGTTCTACGTGGACAGCGTGGATACACATGAGATGGCTGAAGAGGCCATCAAAGGCATGCTGGAGAAGCTGGATCCGCACTCTGTTTATATCCCTGCCGAAGAGGTGGAGGCAATGAATGAACCACTGGATGGCAATTTTGAAGGAATTGGTATTGAGTTTATGATTTTGAAAGACACCCTGATGGTGGTTGCCACTATTTCGGGTGGTCCTTCCGAAAAAGTCGGGCTCATGGCCGGTGACCGAATTGTGGTTATTGATGGGGAGAATGTGGCCGGCATTGGATTGGCCAACAGCGATGTATTTGACATGTTACGTGGCCCTAAGGGATCGGAAGTTCGGGTGAAGGTGTTGAGAGACAGTCAGCTGTTAGAATTTACGATTGAACGTGATAAAATTCCGATTTTTAGCATTGAGGCGACTTATCTGATGAGCCGGAAAACCGGCTATATCAAAATATCGCGATTTGCCCAAAGTACACACCGTGAGTTTATAAAAGCCCTGAGGGAACTCAAGGGAAAGGGAATTGATAACCTTGTACTTGACCTGAGGGGAAATGGCGGTGGTTACCTTAAAGCAGCGCTGGATATTGCCGATGAATTTATCGACGGGGAAAGATTGTTGCTGTACACCGATGGCATGGCGATTCCCCGCTCGGAATATCATTCACGAACAGGTCAGCTTTGGGAAAAAGGAAACCTGGTGATCCTTATTGATGAAGGTTCAGCTTCGGCGAGTGAAATTGTTGCAGGTGCTGTTCAGGACTGGGACAGAGGGGTGATTATGGGGCGCCGAAGTTTTGGTAAAGGGCTCGTTCAACGTCCTTTTTCGCTGCCTGATGGGGCCGAAATTCGACTGACCATTGCTAAATATTACACACCTTCGGGACGCAGTATTCAGAAATCTTACGATGAGGGTTTGGCAGATTATCATGGGGAAATTTTTGAAAGATTTCAGCATGGAGAGATGATGCATTCTGATAGTATTGATATGCCTGACAGTTTGACCTACAACACGCTGAGGACTGAGCGGAAGGTTTTTGGCGGAGGGGGTATTATGCCCGATATTTTCATTCCCATGGATACCGCCTATTATACTCCCTATTACAGGGATCTTGTGGCTTCCGGCTCCGTCAACCGTCTGGTGATGGACAAACTTGATGTTAACCGTGATGAGTGGCTAACCGAATATGCATCTTATGCCGATTTCAATAAACGCTTTGTAGTTCCGGGTGAATACATTGAACAGCTGACACGAAGAGCAGAAGACGCGGGGGTTGAAATGAATGAGGAACAACTGGAAATCTCCCTCGATTGGCTTAAACTACAGATGAAGGCACTTATTGCACGCAATTTATGGTCAACAAGTGAGTATTATCAGACGCTGAACCCGGGTTTGCCTTTTTTTGAAACGGTAATCAAGGTTATTGAAGACCAGGCAACCTATCAAAAGGTTTTTGGATATGATAATTGATTGGCTGGCACAGCACTGGATGGAATTGTTGGGGACACTATTTGCGCTGTTGTATCTTTATCTTTCCGTGCGTGAGAATATCTGGCTTTGGTTAACTGGGTTTGTCAGTTCTTTCTTTTACCTTATTGTATTTTTCGGCGAAAGGCTCTATGCCGATATGGGGCTTCAGGTTTATTACCTGGTCATTAGTGTTTATGGATGGCTGGTCTGGAAGATGGGCCGCGAAAAAAGTGGGCGACCCAAAATGCCTGTTTCACGCATTGATGAATCATTAGGTGTAAAGCTCGTTTTGGCCGGGATGGTTATTTATATTGTTGTTGTTGTTGCCTTACTGAAATTGCCGGTGTATTTAGGTATTCCCACTTCCGACCTGCCCTATTGGGATGCCTTAACTACCACCGGAGGAATCGTGGCCACCTGGATGCTTGCGCGAAAGAAAATTGAGCATTGGCTGGTATGGGTTGTGGTAGATCTTGTGAGTACAGGAATGTATGTTTACAAGGGGTTGACTGTTACAGTTGTTCTGTACGCAATATATACACTGGTTGCAGTTGTTGGTTACCGTGAGTGGAAACAACAAATGATAACGCGTGATAAAAATGTGCATCAGGGATGACAGGCGTGTTTGAACCGGAAAGCAGATAAAGCGAAACGTTATGATTGCCATTGTTATTACAGGTCCGGAATCTACAGGAAAATCAGTTCTTACAAATTCGTTGGCTAAACATTTTGGAGGTCTGCTGGTTGATGAGTATGCAAGGCAATATGTGGAAAGTTCCGGTGGTCGTTATACATTTGAGGATGTTGAAGAAATTGGCCGGGTTCAAATCCGGGAATATAAACAATTGAGCAGTACAGCCGGAAAAAACGATTTGGTGTTTTTTGATACATTTTTGATTATTACAAAAGTGTGGTTCCAGGAGGTTTTTTTCTGCTGCCCTGTTTGGATCCATCAAGCCATTGAAGAATTTAATGTTGACTTTGCCTTATTGTGTGCACCCGATATTCCCTGGCAGGATGATGGTGTACGAGAGAATCCACACAGGAGAGATTATTTGTATGATTGTTACTATAGGGAACTGGAATACTATAATATTCCTTTTACCCGGGTTGAGGGACAGGGAACCGACCGCTTTGAAAATGCAGTTCGACAAATTTCTCTGCAGAGTGCTTTTCCCTTGTTGAAAGGATAAAACGGGGGAGACCAAAAAGTTCACTACATTTCTGTGTCCTTCCTGTTGTATTTGGATTTTTCGGGATAAGGAGTTCTGGTAAACCCAATTATGCCAGTTCCATCAGACCAATAGCTAAGACAAATTATATACTTGTGTAATATGAACTATCTAGAATATCCAAGAAGACTCAAAGAGACTATTGACCAATTGTCGCGCGAGGAATCTTACCAATCGGTTTGCCACCGGCACTATCCGGATCAGCCCATGCCTTCATCAAGGATTCTTAGCGAAATAGTGGATTTGTTGCGTGAAGTTGTTTTTCCCGGTTACTATGGAGATTCGCCAACCCGTCCTGGCAGTATCAATTACTATATTGGTGTGAATGTTGAAAAGCTATACGATTTGCTTCGTCAGCAGATTTATGCAGGTCTTTGTTTTGATTGTCAACATGCCGATCGGGAGGATTTATTGCTGCGTAAGGACAGGGCTGCCAAAATTACGTTGAAGTTTATTGAGAAACTGCCTGTTATTCGTCGTCTGCTCGCCACTGATGTGGAGGCTGCATATGTGGGAGACCCGGCTGCCCAAAGCAGTGCGGAGGTGATATTTTGTTATCCTGCCATTCGTGCCATCACCAACTATCGCATTGCACACGAGTTGTTGCAGCTTGAAGTTCCCCTGATTCCGCGTATTATTTCGGAAATGGCACATTCAGAGACAGGAATTGATATCCATCCGCGTGCCAGAATAGGTCATCATTTCACCATCGATCATGGAACCGGGGTTGTTATTGGAGCCACCTGTATCATTGGTAATCATGTAAAGATATATCAGGGAGTGACTCTGGGGGCGAAAAGTTTTCCACTTGATGAGCATGGGAATCCCATCAAGGGAATTGACCGCCATCCTATTGTGGAGGACAATGTTATCATCTATGCGCAGGCAACAATTCTTGGCCGGATTACGGTTGGCGCCAATTCAATTATTGGTGGAAACGTTTGGTTAACTTCCTCTGTACCTCCCGATAGCAAAATTATTCAGGAAAAATACAGACATTCAGGGTTTGTTGGAGGTGATGGAATCTGATTTATCATGAAAATGGATTCTTTAGCCATATTCCTGATGGGGTTTACCAAAAAACAGGATATTTGTGTTTAATATTGATCGGAAATGATTAAACTTCGGAACTTAAAAGTTCAAAAAAATATTTAATTTTTTATCTTTGTAAGGAACCAAATGCAAGATATTAAAATGGGTTTTAATCTCGAGGAATGGTATGCTCATAAGTTGCTGGGCGAAATAATTTATAAATATACAGGAAGTATTTCTCCGGAGATGATAACTCGTGCACTTGAAACGGTTGAAGATAGCCCATTGCTCAGTAAGGAAAGACTGCAGACCCGGAAAAAGGTCTATAATGTATTTGTAGAGTGTATCCAGAACCTCTATCATCATGTCGATGCTCCCCCTGCAGGTCTCTCAGCAGGAGGTTCCCCTAATTTCGGAATTGTGTGTCTGGTTCATGATGGTTCTTTTTTCCGTGTTACGACAGGAAACTTCATTCTTAAGTCCAAAGTTAATTTTATTAAAGATCGCATTGAACAGTTAAATTCGCTCTCCGATGAGGAGGTTAGAATGCTTTATCGGGATATTTTGGGCAATGAGACAATCTCTGATAAAGGAGGTGGTGGATTGGGCATGCTTGATATTGTAAGAAAAACAGGTAATAAACTAGAATATTTTTTGTATCCTTACGATGGAGAACATATTTTCTTTTCGTTGGATGTGTATATAAGTTAATAAAGATATAATTGCCATTATGGAAACAATTATTCGCGAAGATACGCCAAAAACCCCCTATGTTAAGCTTGACGGGGGAAAGGGTGTAGTCGAGATCAAGGGCCGATCAATTCCCGAAAATTCAGTAGAGTTTTATAAGCCGCTTATTGATTGGATTGATGAGTATGGAGGCGGCCCCCAGGATACGACCATTATCAATATTCAACTGGAATATTTCAATATCAGTTCTTCGAAGTGTATTCTCGACATCTTTAAAAAGTTGGAACTTTTGTTTAAGAAAGGTTTCAAAGTGCAGGTGAACTGGTATTATGAAGAAGATGACGAAGATATGTTTGAAGCAGGAGAAGATTATCAGTCTATTATAAATCTTCCCTTCAAAATGATTGAAATGGAAGAGTAATGATTGAAGAGGTTGTGATCTTCCATTTTTCTTTCGCAAGTTTGTTATAGCAACTGAATCTTTTATATGGGTAATCCGGTTTCCGGGTTACCTTTTGTTTTTCCGGGGCAGGGCTTTCTTACTTCCGGATATGATCTTTTGTGGAATTTTGCTGTAGAGGAGGCCAAAGAGGAGCAAATTCATAGACCATAATACGATTAAATTTACCCAAAGGGTATCCAGCCTATAGCTACCTATATTTTTGAAAGGGGAAAGAAAATGAGCTTTAATAAAATTATTCTCGGGGTCTTTATAGATTGCATCAAATTTCTGTACAAACGTATTGTTGTGTTGAATTATTCGTTTAGAGAAAAAATCATCCGTTCCTCTTAAAAAACGCTCCAGCCCTTCGTTATGACTCTGGTTACGCAATTCCGTCAGAAAATCATTGCCAAGTTCGGGGTGTTCTTGAATAAGTTTTCGGCGGTGTTCTTCCTGCCGCTTATCCGCTTCGTTGTATAAACCGATGTAAAAGGTTTTCACATCAGAAACAAATTGCTTTGCCTGGTTCAGGTACTCTGCAATGGATGGGGATTGGTCAAAGGCAGGAGGGGTAATCTTTTTTTCAGCAGGCAGCTCAGCAACGACTTTCTTGCTTTCGTTGGTAAGTAATGTTATTATTGAGTTATTTTTTTGCTCTTCTGTACTGTTTTTTAGTCTGGTTAATTCATTGCTAAAAGCGGGGGCCCAATAATCTTTGTAGTAATTGGCCTTACTTTTTAGTTTGTCAAAGACAAAAAACTCCTTTTGGTAATCATTGTGCTTAAACTGATGCACCGCCATGGCTTCAAATGCCCAACGGGCTGTAATTGCTTCTCCGTACCAGGGTATGTCGGAAACGGAGGAAAAGTGAGGGTTTAAACGGTCGTAAGACACAAAAACTCCACTCAAAATGAGTTGTGGGATAATCAGAAAAGGAATTAGAATATAGATGTTAACGGTTTTTTTCAGGCTGTCGGATATAATTAACCCCAGTAAATTGGCAAAGATGGCTGAAGTGAAAAGGACAAGCCAAAAGGGCAGGAACATATTATTTATCTGAAGAATGTTGTTGCCGATAAGTGTAAACATGGCTGTCTGGATTGCAGACAGGATACCCAGAATAAATACTTTCGAGAATAAATAACTTAACCGGCTCAGGTTCAAAAATGTTTCCCGTTTGAGTATCTTTTTGTCATTAATTATCTCTTCAGCACTCACCGTCAATCCTACAAATATGGAGATGATGACAGAAATGATGAGATAAGTGATGAGGTTGGGGTTTTTGTACAATAGATAGGTTGACTCCTGTGATGATTCGGGCTGAAAATAGAACAGCAAACTTGCCAAAATAAGAGCCAGCACAGGCATTTCTAAAAGATTGATGAAGATGTATTGGCTGTTGGCCAGCTTGGCTTTTAGATCGCGCATAAAAAAGATGGCAAACTGACCTGCACGCCCGGGAATACGAAAATTTATTTCGGGCAATGGCAATCTTTTTTCCTGACGGGCCCGGCTGGAAGGATGTTGCTTTTTAAACAGGTGAAACCATTCGTCCGGTGAAGTGCGTCGAACAGTTGTGGGAGAACCATATTCATCTAAAACATTGGAGTTAATGATGCTTAGTATTTGTTCAGGGTTCACATTCCCGCACACCGGACACTCGCTCTCATCTTTATTGGCATGGTTGATACAAGATTTAAAGTAGTTGACTGCTCCGACAGGATCACCGTTGTAAATCAGGTAGCCGCCTGTGTCCAGCACCAGTAGCTGGTTAAACATCTTGTATATTTCGGAAGAGGGTTGGTGTATGACAACAAATATTAATTTCCCTTTGACTGCCAGGTCTTTAAGGAGGTCCATGATGTTTTCCGAATCACGCGAGGAAAGACCTGATGTGGGTTCGTCCAGAAAAAGTACAGAGGGCTCCCGGATTAGTTCCAGGGCAATGTTTAAACGTTTTCGTTGTCCTCCGCTAATTTTTTTGTTCATTGGAGAACCCACTTTCATATTCCTTATCTCATACAAACCAAGTGATTTGAGAAGCTGGAATACTTTTACGGCAATTTTCTCATTACTCAGGTGGTCAAAACAGAGTTTGGCATTGTAGAAGAGGTTTTGATAAACGGATAAGTCTTCAATCAAAAGGTCGTCCTGAGCTACGTATCCGATAAGGCCATTTACTTTCTCCGGAAAAAGGTGGAGATCGATACCATTGAGCAATATTTCTCCTGATGAAGGAAGGTAAATTCCAGTCAGCACATTAATGAGGGTGCTTTTACCGGCTCCCGAGTCGCCCATTATACCTACTAACTGCCCGGAATGACTTGTAAAACCCAAGGGGTGGAGACCGGCATTTCTCTTTTTTGTAAAACTGAAAGAGATATCTCTCACATCAAAGACCAGTGGTGATTCGTTGGCATTGTAGTTAAAATGTGTGGCAATATCGCTGAAAGTTTCCGGTGAGCCATGTTTGTAACGGATAGAACCTCCAGGTCTCAAAAACTGGACATGATGCGGAATGAGGACTTGTCCGTTGATGGTAAGTTCGGTACTTTCTTTGGTTTTGATAAGGCACAATGATACAGAACTCAAATACAAAACAAATATCTCGGTATTGAGAAATTCCCTGTAAATATACCTCTCTTCGTTTTGTCGGTTTCTGTTTCCTCCAATAACCAGATGATCAGCCCCCGGTAAAGGATTTGGGGTGGTTATGAAACGGTGAATGGATAGAAACTCCTCCCTGCCAATATTGAACGTATCTGCTACCGTTTCAGCAAATTCGTATTCCACATCGGTCATTGCCTGTTTCCCGGAGTTGAGAAATTCAAGCAGCTGAATGACGACGATTACTTTTTGATAGTGGGTGAGTTCCTCATTAATAGCGGTGGCAATGCGCAAAACCTTTACAGAACTGGCTGCATAAAGTTTGGGTATTCGTGTTTTTTCTTTTATCTTTTCGCGGTAAACACTTCTATGGTCATCAAAAAGCTGAAGGTATTCTTCAATAAGTTGATGATTGAGTTGTAAGGAGAGATAATTTTGCACAACTTTTCTTCCCGAAGTGGCATCCTGATCGGGTGCTGCCACCAAAGCAAAAAGTTGCATCAACGCTTTTAAAATACCTTCACTCATGGTATTTTTTCAGATTCACCGCTACTAATAATTGATTTATTGTACATTTTTGAAGCCAATGAGCACCAGTGCCATTCCTGAATCGCCTTTTCCAGGCATCAATCCTGCTTCAATAACACATTCCATATTTCCTTCCATTCTAAAATCCCATGAAGATGAGAAATTTTGCTGAGTGCTGGAAAACAAAAGATTATTGTTTGTATCATAAACAGAGAACCATATTTTCTTATCGTTCGGAGAACAGGTAGCTATCCTGTAGATGTTCCCTTCGAACAAAGTAGT
>NZ_JADQBH010000002.1 GCF_016278715.1 Marinilabilia sp.
TGAAAGAGGTGTCCGGGCTCGGTTCCGGGTTCCACATCAGTCCAGATACCCCATTCATCAACCAGAAGAGGAAGATTTTTATCAGGGTCGTATTTATCCATTACTTCTGAGTGCTTCGAAACCAATTCGTCCATAAACAAAGCATTTTTCAGACCGCTGAAATAGAGTTCTTCACCAAAGCCGGTAGCAGCCGATTTGTTTCCCCAGTCGCCGGTTGCAATAGTGTAATAATGAACAGACAAAGCATCCATATTTCTGGCAGCTCTGTTCATCAACACATCGGTCCAGTTGTAATCGCCACCATTGGCACCACAACCAACACGCTCAAATTTTCCTTCACCATAAAGACCGGCATAAAGAGAGTACTGACGGAGCAGGTCGCTGTAAAATTCAGGACGCATATCGCCTCCACATCCCCAGCTTTCGTTTCCAATTCCGAGGAATTTAACATCCCAGGGCTCCTCACGACCATTCTCGCGACGCCAGTTGGCCATTGGAATATCCTCATCAGAAGTCATGTATTCAATCCAATCTACCATTTCGGTAACAGAACCGCTTCCCACATTGGCAGAAATATAAGGATCGGCACCAATCATCTCACACAGATTCAGGAACTCATGTGTACCAAAACTGTTGTCTTCGATAGAGCCTCCCCAGAAATAGTTTTTGATTTTAGGTCTTTCATTAACCGGACCCACACCGTCTTTCCAGTGATAGGTATCGGCAAAACAACCTCCGGGCCACCGAAGAACCGGAATCTGAAGCTCTGTAAGGGCCTCAAGAATGTCTTTACGGTATCCGTCCACATTAGGGATGTCAGAATCGGGTCCTACCCAGATTCCATCATAAATACAACGTCCCAGGTGTTCAGCAAAATGACCATAAACATTTTTATTAATGGTCTGCTCTGCTTTGTCAAATTCCAGTGTCATTTTATTTTGAGCGCCGGCTGGCAACGCCAAAATAAAAAAGGCAAACAATGCAAATAATAGATTCTTTTGTTTCATCTCGAAATGGTTTTAAATTAAAATGTCATATTATCCAAACTGTTCTACTTAAACTGAATCCAGTCAAAGGTCAGCTCCGAATCTCCGGTGTTAATGAGATAGATATCGTGAATCCCCTTTGGTTCTTCCGAAAGTGAAATACGCTCAGTCTTCATTTCATCCGACCCGGAAATTTTTGCAGAAACCACAAGATCCCCATCGGGAGCATCCAGTCTGATTTCATATTCACCATCGTTTCCGGCTGATGCGTTTACAACGACCTCCTCAAACCCATCAGTTCCGAAATCCACTTTATTATAGCGGATTAGGTTGCCGTTTTTAGGCAAATTCACTTTCCAGCCTTCGTGTGGGTTTGAATCATCAACAAACGCATAGCTAATATTCTTGCCTTCAGCAGAACTGTAGCGGTCTACCTGAATTTGACTGGCAGCAGGTGTTATGCCCACGCCACGAAGGGTCGGCACCACTTGTTGAATGGTTCCGTCGGCATTAAAGAACAAACTATCGGCCTTAATAGAGCGATTCTTATCAAAATCAGGAGACAAATCGTTGTGATGATAGAAAAGATACCACTGATCACGATATTCAATAATGGAGTGATGATTGGTCCAGCATTCTACAGGAGATTCTTCCATAATCACCCCTTTAAACTCAAATGGGCCCATGGGATTATCGCCCATGGCATAAACCAACCTCTCGGTGGTTTTGGGAACATGTGGAAAGGTAAAATAGTACTTCCCCTGACGCTCAAACAAGTAGGGCCCCTCTTTAAATTTTGGAGGCAACTCCATAACCAGCTGAGGTTCTGTTGCAAGCTCCAGCATATTGTCTTTCAACCTGGCCACATAAAGCTTTTCGCCACCTCCCCAATAGAGGTAAGCCTGCCCGTCGGTATCAATAAAGGGATTGGGATCAATGCCAAAAACACCCTCCATCGGAATTTCTTCAGGAACAAAAGGCCCGGTGGGACTGTCGGCAACTGCTACACCCACTCTGCGACCTCTTCCTTCGGTTTTATCCTTTGCTGTTGCAGGGAAATAGAAGTAGTATTTTCCGTCCTTTTCAATGCAATCGGGTGCCCACATGCTAAAAGTGGAAGCATCAACCCAGGGCACATCGTACTGACTCAAAATGACACCATGATCTTCCCATTGGGTTAAATTCTCAGATGAGTAAACATGATAATCTTCCATGCAAAACCAGTTGGCAAAGCGGCCGGAATCTTTCCTGATGTCGTGAGAAGGATAAATATACACCTTATCGTTGAACACCCTGGCGGAAGGATCGGCTGTGAACTCATCCATAATGAGTGGGTTCTGCGCCACAGCCCCAACTGCAGAGAACACAATTAAAGACAGAGCAAAAATGGTCTTTCTCATACTCAATAAAATTTTTGATTGAAAATCCGGAGTCGCAAAAAAGGTGAACTCCAACAAGAACAACAATTTACGAAAAACCTTACAACTCTTTTTCTGTAAAAGCACCAAGTTTCACATATTTCTTATAAATGGCCTCGTACTTCTTCACATTTTCCGGAATGGGTGTGTATTCCTTCTCAAAACCCTGTCCCATTTGTTTCTGAGCCTCTTCCACATTGTCATAAATACCTGCTACTACAGCAGCAAACATACCGGCACCTACAGCACAAGTCTGTTCGGTGGCAGCAACCTTAATGGGCATATTCAGCACATCGGCCAAAGTTTGCATTACAAATGGCGATTTGCGGGCCACACCCCCAAGTCCAATCACAGCTTTCAGTTCAACACCTTCATCTCTGAAGCGGTTTACAATGGCTTTGGAACCAAATGCAGTGGCTTCGACCAGCGCCCTGAAAATTCGGGGAGCTGAAGAGCCTAGTGTCAATCCGGCTATGGAACCGGTTACTTCCTGACTGGCATCAGGTGTTCTGCGACCATTCATCCAATCTACAGCAAGAATAGTGGATTCGTCAACAGAAATTTTCATAGCCTCCTCGCTCAATTGAGGAATTATCCGGTCCATGGTTTCATCTATCAATTTCTGACGGATTTCTGCATTCACCAGCTCCGATTTATTCAGAATATTGGTCAACGGCCATGCAATCACATTTTTAAACCAGGCATAAATATCACCAAAACCAGACTGTCCGGCCTCAAGCCCGACATAACCCGGAACAACAGAACCATCAACCTGACCACAAATTCCGCGAACCAGTTTGTCACCAATTTGCTCGTAATCAGCAATCATAATATCGCAGGTAGAAGTACCGATGGCACGTGCCAGAACATTAGAGGTAGCCCCGCCACCTACGGCTCCCATGTGGCAGTCGAATGCGCTCACACCCACCACAACATCAGTCGATAAGCCAAGTCTTTCGGCCCATTCGGGAGTCAGATTCCCCACTTTGGTATCGCTGGCAAAAGTCTCTTTGAACAGCCGATCGCGGAACCCTTTCAACAGCGGATCCAATTCGGTAAGAAATTCTTCAGGAGGAAGACCATTCCAGCTTTCGTGCCACATGGCCTTGTGTCCGGCAGCACATCGGCTACGAACCACCTGGTCGGGCTTTTCGGTACCTGTAATCATTGAAGGCATCCAGTCGGCATGTTCGATCCACGAATAGGCGGCTTTACGCACAGCCTCATCTTCACGTAGCACATGCAGGGCTTTGGCCCACACCCACTCCGAAGAATAGACACCACCCTCGAACTGGGTGTAATCCACTTTCCATTTGCGTGCCAGGTCATTAATTTCAGCAGCCTCTTTAACCGCGGTGTGGTCTTTCCACAGAATAAACATGGCATTGGGATTCTCGGCAAATTCGGGTTTTAAAGCCAACGGAATTCCTGCTTCATCCACAAACGCAGGAGTACTGCCGGTGGTGTCGAACGACATACCCACCACATTTTCTGCAACGCCGGAACCGGCCTCCTTCAGAGCATTTTTTACCGTATATTCCAAAACCTCCACATAATCGAGCGGATGCTGGCGATAACGATTTGCCGCCGGGTCGCAATATTTTCCTTCAATCCATCGGGGATAATGCTTCACCGATTGTGCAACCTCTTCTCCGGTTTGTGTATCAACAACTACGGCGCGGGCTGAATCCGAACCATAATCAAGACCGATAACATATTTTTTTGAACTCATTTTGTTAGTTTTTAGTCAGTTGTCCCTGGTTCAGTAGTTTTTAGAAAGTAAAAACCTATCTATTACAGAACCCTAATGTACTCTTAAAAATACCTGACAATGAATACTTTACGTCGCTACACCTTTGCTTTAAAGCGTATTTTTTAACAGTCTAATGTGTTAAATACAACGAGATAATTTGGGGGTAAAAAACCGGGCCGAAAATTGGCCCGGGTGAGAGATATGGTGACCGAATCAGTCTTTACTTTTGCCCGTAATAGGCATTGGCACCATGTTTACGATCGAAATGCTTTTTGGTAAGAAGGGGATTCATGGTCACATCAGGATTGACCGACTTACTGACGAAAGCCATTTTGGACACCTGCTCTATAACCACACTGTTGTGAACCGCCTCATGAGCATCTTTACCCCATGTAAAGGGCCCATGATTTTTCACAATCACCCCGGGAATATGATTGGGGTTTTTTCCGGAAAATGCTTCCACAATAACAGTTCCGGTCTCCTTCTCATATTCACCTTCCACTTCTTCTTTTGTCATATCCCGTGTACAAGGGATATCATCGGCAAAATAATCGGCATGAGTGGTTCCGATTATCGGGATATCCACACCTGCCTGTGCCCATGCTGTAGCATAGGTGGAGTGGGTATGCACCACTCCACCTATTTCAGGAAAATTCTTATACAACTCGAGGTGAGTTGGTGTATCAGAAGAGGGCTTCAGTTTACCTTCCACTACGTTGCCATTCAGGTCGAGAACAACCATATCGTCGGCTGTCATGTCATCATAAGCCACCCCACTGGGTTTGATCACTACCAAACCTTTCTCCCGGTCAATAGCGCTCACATTCCCCCAGGTAAATAGTACCAAGTTATGTTTTACCAAATCCAGGTTGGCCTGAAAAACTTCCTTTTTTAGCTGTTTTAAATCCATCTTCTTATTATTTTGTTACCAGAACACACCATAAAGCAGTGCCAGAATCACAATAACTCCAACTGCCCCAATATTAAAACCAGTTCCGGTTTTGAAGCTTTCGGGATTAATTTCAAGCGCTTTCTTGTCTGCAGCAATAATTTTTTCATTGGTAACCAGAATAATGCCGACAAAGAGAAAGGCTGCGGCCAGCATAAAAATGCTTTCAATTCCCAGATTATTAAGGAAGTAAATATTCACACCAACACCGCCGATAACGGCAGCTACAGCACCAATGACCATCATTACGTAACCCGAACGCATATATGCCGGACGAACAGTATGTTTGGTATCGGTAGTCCACGACTTCTTATCCACGAAAGTGACAATGGTAGCCACAAACACCAGTACAACAAAAATATATCCCATACGCATCATCCACGGCATATCGGGGAATCCAAATTTGAAGGCAAATCCGAGAGGCAAGGTCAGCAAGGCTGTCCAGAGTGCAGCTTTATTGGTAGCCTGACGCCAGAAAAGACCCATGAAGAACACAATCACCACTCCGGGATAGATAAACCCGGTATATTCCTGAATATACTGAAATGCCTGTTCCAGATTCTGCAACATGGGGGCAATAAATACAGCAATCGTCAAAGCAACAACAGCTGTGATACGTCCCACAAGTACCTGTGATTTGTCACTGGCATTCTTATTAAAATAAGGCTTGTAAATATCTACGGTAAAAATCGTAGATGTTGAATTAATCATAGATGCCAGCGATGAAACAATCGCTGCCGAAAGAGCTGCAAATGCCAGTCCACGAACACCGACAGGCATATAGTTGGCCAACAGATAAGGATAAGCCTGGTCAGCAATCTCCAGATCATTTTTCAGATAAAAAGCTGCAATAC
>NZ_JADQBH010000034.1 GCF_016278715.1 Marinilabilia sp.
GGGATTGCCCTTGCAGTTGAAGGGACAGAGGGCAAAGAGCATAGGGGATAGAGTATGAAAAGACATCTTTTTCCTTTGTTCTATGCACCATGCTCTATGCTGAGTTTTCACCTACCCTTTCACCATATTGCCTTAATTTAAATATGAAAAAACCAACATTCCTCATTGCAGCTCCCAAAAGTAACTCGGGCAAGACCCTGATAACATTGGGTCTCATAAAAGCACTCAGGGAGCAGGGCTATTACGTGCAACCATTTAAATGCGGCCCAGATTATATTGATCCAATGCATCATGCTGAGATTGCGGGCAGATCATCTTATAATCTGGATTTGTGGATGTCATCTGAAAGTCATGTGAAATCTGTTTTTAATAATCAGATGAAAGAGGCCGATGTAGGTGTTGTGGAAGGTGTTATGGGCCTGTTTGATGGTGCCTGTAAAGATGAAGGGAGTTCGGCTGCCATTGCTCGGTTATTAGACATCCCGGTTGTGTTGGTGGTGGATGCTTCAAGCGTTGCTTATTCCGTTGCGCCCCTTTTGTACGGCTTTAAGCATTTCGACCGGAGCATTCATTTGATAGGGGTTATTTTCAATAAGGTGGCAGGCGCTTCTCATTACCAATTTCTGAAAGAAGCTGCAGAAGATTCAGGTGTAAAGGCACTGGGATATGTTCCACGAGATAAGGCTTTGGCTATTGATGACCGCCATCTTGGATTACACATGCCAGGAGAGAGTAGAGATGCCGAAATAGTAAAGAAGGCTGCTACATTTATTCGGGAAAATGTGGATCTGGAGACTTTGTTGGGCGAAAGCAGGGTTGAATGTTCAAAAGATAATTCCGTGAAAGCAGGTGCTTTTAACGGGTTAACCATTGCCATAGCTTCTGACAAAGCTTTTAATTTTACATATAAGGCCAATTTAGATTGTCTCAAGGCTTTGGGGACTTTGGAGTACTTCTCTCCAATAACTGACGAAAACTTGCCGGATGTGGATCTTATCTGGTTGCCCGGAGGATATCCCGAATTATTTGCCCCCGAGTTATCTAAGAATCGTCTGATGCTATCTGCAATTCGAAAGTTTGCAGAATCAGGAAAAGCCATTGTGGCCGAATGTGGTGGAATGATGTATCTGGGGAAGGAGATAATACTTAAAGATGGCTCGTTGTTTCCCATGGCAGGGGTTTTCCGTTTTTCAACCTCTTTTAAAGATATGAAACTCCATTTGGGATATCGGGAGGTGAGTGGAGAACCCTTTTCATTAAGGGGCCATGAATTTCATTATTCCGAATTGTTGAATGCCTGTACCACACCTGAATATGTGATGAAATCAGCCCGAGGCAAACAGATTGAAATGCCGGTCTTCCGTCACAAGGGGGTGTGGGCTTCTTACATGCACTTGTATTTGGGAGAACCTGAGCGAATGAAGCGTTTTCTGAAGCTTGTGTTAGAGGATCAATGAAGAAAGGAACAAATGGTGAAAAAGGGAAATGAAATTGATGCAATCTTGGGAGGTCAGGATAAGAGCAAGTAAAGACGCTTGAACAAGCGTCTCTTGTTTGAAGGTTAAGAGAATCTCTTGCTTTAAAAAAAAATATATGAGAAAACTAACAGGCATAGGTCTCGGGCCCGGCGATCCGGAAATGGTTACCCTGAAAGCGTTAAAAGCTTTACGGCAGGCTGATGTTATCTATTATCCGGCAACTTATTCAAAAACAGGGACGGTGCAATCCTTCTCGCTGGAAATATTACAACAGCTGGATATCACAACGGAATGTCGCCGATTGATTATTCCCATGACGGATAGAAACCAGGATGAGATTTACCGGAAAGTTTATCAAACTATAATGGAGTCATTGAATGAGGGTAAAGAAGTGGCTGTTGTGAATGAGGGGGATGTGCTCTTCTACAGTACTTTTGGCTATCTTTTAAAAATGGCTAAAGCCGATGATGTGGAATGTTGCGTTATATCCGGTATTCCTGCTTTCATTGCCGCCGGCAGTCTGGGAGATATCCCCTTGGTCGAAAGGAATTCGGGCTTGAACCTCATTGCCCGCCCAAAAAGCTTTGAGCAGATATCAGAAAGGCTACAGGGAAGTCCCGACGATACTCTGGTGGTAATGAAAATGAAAGTTCTAAACGGTTGGTATAATTTTCTTATAGAATGCTCACGTCCCTTTCTTTATGTGGAAAAGGCTGGCACAACCGATGAGTTTGTTACCTCAAATGTAGAGGATTTAAAGGATAGGGAGATTCCTTATTTTTCAGTGATAATGTTTTACAGCGGGACAATGGTGGAAGGGTAGAAAGGTTGAACGATGAATGTATAGAAAGTACTTCATCTTTTACCATATTACCATATTACCTTTTTCCCCTTCAACCATACGATTTTATGAGCAAAATATACACCATAGGGATTGGTCCCGGCGACCAGACACAGATGACACCTCAGGCTGTGGAGGCTTTGAAGGCTTCAGATACAATTGTTGGTTACAACCACTATTTCGAATACATCGGTCACCTCACTGAAGGCAAAGAGACCATCTGTACGGGTATGAAGAAAGAACTGGATCGTGCAAAATCGGCTTTTGTGGAAGTTGAAAAAGGGAAAACGGTCTCGGTAATTAGCAGTGGTGATTCAGGGGTTTACGGTATGGCCCCGCTTCTTTTTGAGATGAAAGAGGAGCGTGCATCGGATGTGGAGATTGAAGTTATTCCTGGTATCAGTGCTATGTTTGCTGCAGCAGCCCGCATGGGAGCTCCGTTGGGACATGATTTTTGTTCGATTTCAATGTCCGATTTACTCACTCCCTGGGAGCGTATAGAAAAGCGTATTAAAGCAGCCGCAGAGGCAGATTTTGTGACGGCTGTTTACAATCCGGTGAGCAAAGGACGTTTTTGGCAATTGATGCGGTTTCGGGAAATTTTTCTGCAATTCCGTTCACCTCTGACTTGTGTTTGCATCGGTCGCAATGTGGGAAGAGTGGATGAAAATTTGAGTTTTGTGACACTTGAAGAACTGGATGCTTCTATGGCCGATATGTTTTCCCTGGTAATGGTGGGTAATAGTCAAACCCGCATGATTAATGACTGCATGGTGACACCTCGTGGCTATTATAATCAAAATGAAAAGGAAGTAAGCAGCCCGGGCAGGCAAATTATGAATGAGAGTTTCCGTAATATTTTGAAAGAACTGGATGTTGAGCATCAACCATTGGACCACACCTGGGTGGCACTGCACTGTATTCATACCACGGCCGATTTTGGGATGAATGATTTGATCGAAATCAGGAATGATATGGTATCCCGGTTGCACAAAGCATTTTGTTCAGAAAAGCCTCCGGTTATTGTCACCGATGTTTCAATGGTCACCCGTGGTTTTCGTCGTGCAATCCTTGAGAGATTTGGCATTGAAGTAAAATGTTATCTCGATGATGACCGTGTCAAAGAGTTGGCTTCCAATAAGAATATTACCCGTACGCAGGCTGGTATTCGTCTGGCGGTTGAGGAACATCCCGATGCCCTTTTTGCCTTTGGCAATGCCCCCACTGCACTTATAGAGCTGGTAAAGCTCATTAGAAATGGGAAGGCTTACCCGGCCGGTGTTGTAGCTGCCCCTGTGGGATTTGTAAATGTTCGGGAAAGCAAATGGCAGATGAAGTTTGGATGCCCGGATGTACCTGCTGTAATTGTGAAAGGCCGGAAAGGTGGTAGTAATGTGGCAGCCACTATCGTCAACGCCATTTTGAGCTGGGACGATGCACAAGCGATGCATCCTGGTGAGGGGTTGTAGTTGAAATTAAAGCGCAAATACGCAAAGTTTTTTTGAAAGAGGGGTTTAAGAATCAGAAGCCCCATGTCTCCCCTTTTTATTCTTTGTGACTTAGCGTCTCTTTGTTAAAACAAAAACTATGAAGATAACCATCATTGGCATTAATGATCAGCTTCCGGAATTTTCCGAAGAGAGGCAAATGATCATTGCTTCAGCCAAATATTTTGCAGGCGGGAATCGTCATCGCGATTTGGTGAAGTCGTTCCTGCCGGAAAAGCATTACTGGAGTCCTATTGTGGTGCCGTTGTCCGGGTTGTTTGAAGATATTCAAAGCAGGACAGGGAACTGGGTGGTTTTTGCTTCCGGGGATCCTTTGTTTTTTGGCATTGGCAATACCTTAAAACGTGAGTTTCCTGATGCAGAAATAAGGGTTTTGCCACATTTTAACTCCCTTCAGGTGCTGGCTCACCGTTTAGGAATAAACTATGGTGAATATCCCGTGGTATCGCTGACAGGGCGCCCCTGGCAAGCTTTCGACAAGGCTCTGATAGAGGGGGTAAGGTGTCTGGCTATTCTCACTGACCGAAAAAAGACACCCATCGAGATTGCCAGGCGGATGATTTCTTATGGATATACCAATTACCGTTTGTTTTATGGAGAAAAGATGGGGGGAGAAGAAGAGCGGGTGTTAGCTCTTGACTTGGATGAAGTGGTGAATCTTGATTTTAAACATCCCAATTGCTTTTTTCTGAAGAAAACCAATGATGCCATTCCGGCGGGGGGGATTCCGGACACGGAATTTGAGCCGTTGGAAGGCCGTCCCCGTATGATCACAAAAATGCCTGTCAGACTTACCACTCTGGCATTGATGCAGCTCCATCGGCGAAAGGTTTTATGGGATGTGGGTGCTTGTACAGGAAGTGTGTCGATTGAGGCCAGACTAAAGCATCCTCACCTGCAGGTAACGGCATTTGAGATTCGTCCCGAGTCGGAAGGCATCATTCACCGCAATGCCCAAAAGTTCCAAGTGCCCGATATTCAGTTGGTTATTGGTGATTTTCTAAAGGCAAACAAAGAGGAATTGGCTGTTCCCGATGCCGTTTTTTTTGGGGGTTATGGGGATAAAATGGAGGAAGTACTGAATGATGTGAATTGTTATTTGAAACCGGGTGGGGTGATTGGGTTTAATTCCGTATCTCAAAAGAGTAGAAATAGGTTTCTGGGTTGGTGCTTCCAAAACGGGTTTGAGATAACAAACCAGCACCAAATACAGGTGGACGATCATAATCCTATACAGATCTTCATTGCTGCAAAAGAAACTAAACGAAAAGACGCAAAGTGATTATTAATGTCTCTGTGATGCTGCGCCTCTGCGTTAAAACAATAGATATATGCAAACAATTATTACTCATTCCGCTGAAGGCCAGCAATTGGCAAAAAAGATATGTGATGCAGGTTTTGAAGCGACTGTAGTCAGATCCCCAAAAAACTTTAATGAACTTTGGGCAGAGAATAAAGCACTGATTTTTATTGGTGCTCTGGGCATTTGCGTCCGTGAAATAGCCCCTCTCCTGAAGGATAAAAAAACAGATCCAGCTGTAATTAACATGGATGCCAATGGACAATTTGTTCAGCCGGTGGTCTCGGGCCATCTGGGGGGTGCCAATGCGTTGGCCCATCGCCTTTCAGAGCTATTGGGAGCTCAGCCCGTCATCACTACGGTTAGTGATACCTCCGGACTTTGGGCCCTGGATACCTTGCCGGCCCGGTTTAACTGGAAGATGGAGTGTTCAGGAAACCTCACCCCGCAAATTGCTGCTTTTGTAAATGGTCGCAAAACTGCTCTTTTACTGGAAGCCAGAGATAAAGGAACTTTGTTTATGGAAACTGAGCTTCCTGCTCACGTAGATCTCTTTTTCAATGCTTCGGAATTAAATGTCGATGATTATCATTTGATTATAGCAGTTACTCCATTTATTCACGATTTTGAGAATAAGGCCATTTATTACCGTCCCCCAATGCTACATGCCGGAGTAGGCTGTCAACGGGATCTGCCCTTTGAAGAATTTGAGAAATCGTTGC
>NZ_JADQBH010000221.1 GCF_016278715.1 Marinilabilia sp.
TTTCGGAGATTGAATTTGCCGGGCGTTATTCCAAAGCGAAAATGGTAGGAATTACTGGCAGCAATGGAAAAACTACCACCGCCATGTGGACCTATCACCTGATGAAAAAGAGCGGGCTCAACGTGGTCCTGGCAGGAAATGTGGGCAATAGCATGGCCCGGGAGCTATTGAAAAATGATCCTGATATTTTTGTCCTGGAGTTGAGCAGTTTTCAACTCGACGGAATGGAGGATTTTAAATGTGATACATCTATCATTACCAATATTACACCGGATCATCTTGACCGGTACGACTATAAATTTGAAAACTATGTGAACGCAAAATTCCGGATACTGAATAATCATACTAAAGATGAGGTTTTTATCTTCAATGCACACGACAGGGAGATAATGGAGCGACTGAAAAATATGAAATATCCTGGGCATCGATGTCCGTTTGCTTTTGATGATGTGTATGGCGAAGGTGCATGTGTCGACGGCGATAGTCTGGTATTTAACACACCCCGGTATCATTTCAGTGTCCACATTGAAGACGTGGCTTTGCCCGGCAAGCACAATCTTAGCAATGCCATGGCGGCTTCGATGGCTGCATTGAGCATGGGGGCTTCTCGGGAGGCGGTTGTTGAAGGGTTGAAAGATTTTTCGTCCGTGGCACACCGGCTTGAAGGAGTTGCCGAATTTAACGGGGTGCTTTTCATCAACGACAGTAAAGCTACCAATATTGATAGTACCTGGTATGCGCTGGAAAGTATGGAAAGACCGGTGATTTGGATTGCCGGAGGTACCGATAAAGGCAATGATTATTCTGAATTGGAAGAACTGGTCATCCAGAAGGTCAAAAAACTGATTTGTCTGGGAGCTGATAACAGTAAATTGCTAGGTTTTTTCGGAGATAAACTTCCGTCTGTTGTAGAGGCCGGGTCAATGCAACAGGCAGTTGACCGGGCTGTGGATGGTGCCCGTCCCGGAGATGTAGTATTGTTATCGCCTGCTTGTGCCAGCTTCGATTTGTTTGATAATTATGTTCACAGAGGTGAGTTGTTTAAAGAAGAGGTTAAAAAACACCAAGGCAGATGAGTAATTTCGTCCGGAAATATATAAAAGGTGACCAATCGATATGGGTGATTGTGGTTTTTCTGGCACTGGTATCGTTGCTCACAGTATATAGCGCGACCGGAAGTCTGGCCTATAAAACCCAGGGCGGCAATACGACTTATTTCATGTTTAAACAACTAACTTTTTTGCTCATGGGCATTGGAGTTATTGTGGTCGTACACCATATTCCCTATAAATATTTCGTGATCTTTAGTGTGCCGGCCCTGTATATTTCCATTTTTTTGTTGGGATTAACATTGGTTTCGGGGCAGAATCTGAATGAGGCAAGTCGATGGTTTACCGTTCCTGGTATTGGCATCTCCTTTCAGCCGTCCGAAATGGCCAAGCTGGCACTCATTGTCTATGTGGCTCGTGTCCTGGCGCAGCATCAGCGCGAAGAAGGGCCCACCGAAGGGGCGTTTTGGCCCATTATGATACATACAGGAATTGTGTGTTTACTGATTTTTCCGGAAAACCTTTCTACTGCGGTTTTATTAGCAGGAGTGATCATGCTGATGATGTTTCTGGGAAGGGTACCGTTCAAATATCTGTTTTTTACCGGGTTCATCGGGGTGGCGGTTGTTTCCCTTGTGTTGATACTTGCCATGAATGATATTGTGTTGATGGATCGGGCTGAAACCTGGGCGGCTCGTGTGGAGCGTTTTATTGATGATGACCAGGAGGTGAATGAATATGGAAGCGATTATCAGCTCACTCAGTCTAAAATAGCAATTGCTACCGGGGGTATCCTTGGCAAAGGACCCGGAAACAGTGATCAGCGAAATTTTTTACCCCATCCTTACAGTGATTTTATTTATGCCATTATCGCTGAGGAGTTTGGCTTTCTGGGAGCCTTAATGGTCGTCGTTGCCTATTTCTTTTTGTTGGGACGTATCGGGGTTATAGTGAGTTCCAGCAATCGTACTTTCCCGGCTTTTATGGTGCTTGGACTCGGTTTGATGTTGGTGATTCAGGCTTTTGTGAATATGGGGGTGGCTGTTGGTATATTCCCGGTCACCGGGCAGCCCTTGCCTTTGGTGAGTATGGGTGGAACATCTATACTTTTCACCTGTTTTGCTTTGGGGGCCATCCAGACGGTCAGCAGGCACAATCAGAAAGTGAAAGATCGGGAAAAGGCGGCAGAAGCCCGATTGGCCGCCACAGAACAGAGCAATTAATATATGAGTTTGACTTTAAAAGTTCTTTTTAGACCGGGCTCATGAATAAAAAATGGTTAAAGTGGACAAGAAGTTCAAAATAATAATAAGTGGTGGAGGTACCGGCGGGCATATTTTTCCTGCTATCGCCATTGCAGATGCTGTGAAAAAAAGGAATCCGGAGGCCGAAATTTTATTTGTGGGTGCCAAAGGGAAGATGGAAATGGATAAAGTGCCTGCTGCCGGTTACAAAATTGTGGGGTTGCCCGTTGCAGGTTTTCAGAGACGGCTCACCTTCAAAAATGTGATCTTTTTCTTTAAACTGGCAGCCAGTTTGTGGAAGGCCAGGAACATTGTCCGTTCTTTTCGTCCCGATATGGCTGTTGGGGTTGGCGGATATGCCAGTGGACCGGTGCTGAAGGCTGCTTCTGCAGCGGGGATTCCAACATTGTTGCAGGAACAGAACAGTTATCCCGGGGTAACCAATAAAATTCTGGCTAAAAAGGCAAAGCGTATTTGTGTGGCTTATCCTAATATGGAGCGTTTCTTTCCTCCGTCCAGGATTGTTTTAACCGGAAACCCTGTACGGCAGAACCTTCTCCGGAATGTGGATAGAGTTCAGGCATACCAAAAGCTGGGACTGAATAGTGATAAGCGTACCGTGTTGGTCCTTGGTGGTTCCCTGGGGGCTGGTAGTATCAATAACGGAGTTATTGAAGCGATTGACAGGATGGGGAAGCAGGACAATGTGCAGCTATTGTGGCAATGTGGCCCTTATTATTATGAAAAACTTCGGGAATTGGTGGAGGTAAAGCGCTTTGACAATGTGAAACTTGTTCCATTTATTGCGGAGATGGATTTGGCTTATGCAGTGGCTGATGTGGTTGTTTCAAGGGCTGGTGCTGGCACCATCAGTGAACTGGCATTGCTTGGCAAAGCAGCAATCCTTGTTCCCTCCCCAAATGTGTCGGAGGATCATCAAACCAAAAACGCCATGTCGTTGGTTAAGGAAGGTGCCGCTCTGATGGTTTCGGACATGGAGACTACAGAAAAGTTAATTCCCGAAGCGCTGGATTTACTTAAAAATGAAGAAAGACGGAAAAGCCTTGAAGGACAAATAAAATTGTTTGCTCATGTTAACTCGGCTGAGCAGATTGCTGAAGAAGTGGAGAGAATTGTAAGCATTTGATAACCTATTGTTTAAATGGTACACCTGAAGAAATATAAAAAGGTCTTTTTTATTGGAATTGGCGGCATCGGGATGAGCGCTCTGGCCAGGTTTTTCCATACTTCAGGTTATTTAGTTGCCGGGTACGATCGCATTGCCGGTTCGGTTACCAATGCCTTGATGGATGAAGGAGTTGAGATTTTTTTCGATGCGTCTGAACACATTGTTCCCACCGTTTTTCGTTCACCCGGAGATACTTTGGTGGTATATACGCCTGCTGTACCTGAGACTCAACGCCAGTTGGTATGGTTCAGAGAGCAGGGGTTCGATGTTTTTAAACGTTCCAGAGTGCTGGGGATGGTTACCGAAAGTCTGAAAGCTGTCTGCGTGGGGGGAACGCATGGAAAAACAACGGTTTCCACCATTACGGCTTTTCTTTTTCATAACAGCAAACTCAAAGTGAATGCTTTTCTGGGGGGGATTTCCAAGAATTTCGGAACCAACTTCATTGGAAATAAAGACTCGGATTTTGTTGTTCTCGAAGCCGATGAGTTCGATCGTTCTTTCTGGCAACTGACTCCTTATGCTGCCCTCATAACCTCTATGGATGCTGATCATCTGGATATTTACGGAACCCTGGAGGAGGTAAAAGCCGGATTCGATGGCTTTGCGCAAAGAATTAGAGGCAACGGGTGGCTGGTTCTAAAAGCCGGCCTGCCGGTCCCGGAAGGTCTTGCCGAAAAAGTGACGGTGGTCTCCTATTCGATTACACGGAAAGCCGATTATCAGGCAACAAATATAAGAGAAGAAGAGGGTAAATTTTTCTTCGAAGTGGAAACACCAACCGGAGTTCTGGCCGATTTCTGTTTGGGGATTCCGGGCCTTATCAACGTGGAGAATGCATTGGGGGCTATTACGCTAAGCTTGTTGTGTGGAGTTAAACCGGAGGAGATACGTGATTCTTTACCCCGTTTTGATGGAATTGCTCGGCGTTTTGATGTGGTTGTCCGCAACCCGGGGAAGTTTGTTTATATCGACGATTATGCGCATCATCCCGAAGAAATTCGGGCGACACTGAAAAGTGTGCGATCCGCTTATCCGGGGTGCCGGGTGACGGGGGTTTTTCAACCACACTTATATTCACGAACCAGAGACTTTGCCGATGGTTTTGCTGCAAGTCTGGAAGAAGGACTGGACAACATCATTTTGTTGCCCATATATCCTGCCAGGGAAGAGCCTATTTCAGGCATTTCGAGTGAAACAATTTTAGAAAGGATGACCGGCAAACAAGGGGTTTTGTCGGAAAAAGAAGATTTACTTGCGAATATTGAACAGCTTAATCCGGAAGTGTTGATTACTATGGGCGCTGGCGATATTGACCGACTGGTGCCGGTTATCAGGAAATGGGCTGAAGAAAAAATGCTATGAAGCGAATTAGGAAAATACTACTTTGGGCCTTGTTGTTGCTCTACTTTCCGATAATGCTGAGCTTTGTCGGAGAGCACATAGCAGGCGTGGTATGTCGCGATGTGGTGGTTTCCGTGCAGGACAGTTCTGTAACCCGGTTTGTTACGGGCAAGGAAATCCGGGAGGCGGTTCTCTCCAAATTTGAGAATACGCTTGGGAAGGAATTGAATTCGGTTTCAATGTACGAGATAGAAAAATTTGTGGAAAAACATCCGGCAATTAAGAACTGTGAGGTTTACCATACCATCGGAGGCCACCTGAAAGTGGATTTAAGACAGCACCTGCCATTGGTTCGGGTTTATGAAAATACACGTTCTTATTATATTGATGAGGATGGACAGGAAATGCCTCAATTTGATACCTTTACTGCCCGTGTGTTGGTGGTGAGTGGTAATATTGATGGCAACATGGACGATTTGCTTTATCTGGCACGTACTTTCAGGAATGACCCTTTTTGGAATGCCCAGATTGAGCAGTTGTACGTAAAGAGAAATGGTGATTTTATAATTGTTCCACGAGTGGGAGACCATTTGATTTTGTTGGGTCCCCCGGAGCGTGTGGATGAGAAACTCAGAAACCTGAAAGCGCTTTATAAACATGGCTTATCGCCTCGTGAATGGAACAATTATCAGGTAATAAATTTAAAATTCAAAGGACAGGTTCTTTGCTCTAAAAAAAGAAATATATGAGTCAGGATATGAATTTAATAGCAGCTGTTGACATCGGTTCTGCCAAAGTGGCTGCCGCTGTCGGACGAAAACATCCCGATGGACAAGTTGAAGTTCTTGGGTTGGAGAGTGTCAAATGCGACGGCATGAAACGCGGCGTGGTGTTTAATGTGGAGGAGATTGTGAATGCTGTCAGCAGGGTGGTTTCCAGCCTGGAACAACGCTTGAACAAAAACTGATTGATGTGTTTGTGAGTG
>NZ_JADQBH010000114.1 GCF_016278715.1 Marinilabilia sp.
TCATAAAATTGTATCTTAGATTTGAAATTTGAGCGTTTTTGCGCAGACTCCCGTTGTGGGTAATTAAAAGCACACACATAGAAAACCCTATTTTTAAAATAAATATGATTAAATTGAACTTCAAAAAGCATTCTATAATAAAAGACGGAGATAAAATAGGAAAATTTTATGCCATTATCATTTTGGGTTTTATCATAATGGTTGTAATAGGAATTACTATACAAAAGAGTATTTGGAAAAAATTTCCAAAGGTTCAATATCAATCAGAAACCAAAGGAGAAATATACAGAATCAGGAATAATAGAGGAATTTTCGGAGAATTAAAGAGTGGACAAAAAATTTTTTTCACCTCGACTTCCAACTATAATTACAAGCCATCTTTTATTAGTGATTTTATTAGCAGAGGAGATTCGATACTGAAACCAGCCAATTCAGATTCAATATTTGTTTTTAAAGATGACAAGAAATATTTTTTCATTTTGGGAAAAAGCATTGAGAAACGATAACAACGACAGAATAGTGCCCCGCAATTCTTTAACACAGATATGAGAGGCCACCCCCGGGTCGTGAGCCTTTCAAAAACAGTTGCTGGAACGAGAGATATTCTCTTATATAGTTTTTTAATGAGTTTGAAAAAGAATATAGGGTAGATATTTTCGTTTGGACTGATAAAGCTACCGCTGGACTGAAAGCCTGGGGCAGGTGAATTCTCCGGGGCGTTGTGTACTATTAACACATCTTCAACAAATTCATGAATTTAGGAGTAATGAAAAAAAAAATCTGGACTTTAGACTCTTTACTGAAATTCTTAAAATCAACACAATTTTAATGACTTATTTTTATTTAACTGAGCCCAAAGGACTAGTTGGGATGGAGAAAAGTGGAATGTTAGAGATTCATTGTCTTTCTTTCCGGACTGTCTTGCAAGGAATGCCTAATGTATTTAACGGTTCTTCCGCATTCTATTGTTCTGGCCTTTGCCCCGGTTAGAAGATGTGGTTTCGTCGTTGTCCTCCATATTACGAGACGACATATCCCCAAAGTTATAAGTCAGCGTTACTCCAAATTGTCGACCTCCCCACCAGCTTTTCGATACCTGATAAAAGCCAACTCCATTGGTAACTGTATTCCATTTGCGAGAATTTAATAAATCTTCAGCGCTTAGGCTAATACTTAATTTATCAAACGATTTTCGGAGTCCTGCATCCAACGAGTAATTGGCTTTATCGTAGCCCTGAGCCACCAACTGCCTGGCACTATAGTCGCCATTTAATTGTAAGGTGTAAGATTTTGGCAAGATTATATTGGCCATCATTTGAACGTTCCAAGTAAAGTTGTCCTGTATTTTGCCGGTTACCACAGAAAAAGCTCCCTTGGGCAGATAGCTAAATCCATCAAGTTTATAGTAAAACAGATTAGCTGATGTGGTAAGGTCAATAATCTTAAATAATCTGTTTTTCAATACCAATTCAGTTCCTGTTGATGTGGACTGTGTGATATTCTCATAAGTGGTCTTCATTATGTTGTTTTCCAAATAATTGATGTTTTGAATGACATTTTCCGTTGTCCGGTAATAACCGGAGAATGAGAACATGTGGTTTTCCCAATTCTTTATGTAATTTAATTCGAAAGAATTTGAATATTCGGGCGACAAGAGCGGATTTCCAAATGAAATATTTGTCGAATCGGTTATATTAATGAAAGGGTTTATTTGTTCTTCCCAGGGACGGCTTATCCGGCGCGAATAATTTAACTGAACCTCATTGTCATTAGGTAACGAATAGGAGAGGAAAGTGCTTGGAAACAATTTAAAATAGTGGGTTTTATAAGGGGCTACCTCTTTTTCCGCTTGCATATATGCAAGCGAGCGGGTTACAATATTTGTATATTCTCCACGGCCCCCTGCCTGGTAAGAGAATTTTCCCAGTTTCCCTCCGTAGGTCACGTATATTGCGTGTACATCCTGATTATAGGTAAAACGGTTGAAAAGGCTGGTAACGGGTTGAAAGTTATTTTCATTGCTTCCCGAATAGGTTTTTACCGGACTGACATTCTTATCGAGTGTTCCTTTATATCCGGCTTCAATCTTATGCTTTTGGTTGATTGTATTAACATAGTCGGCCTGAAATTCCCAATTATGGTTTCCCATATCGCTCTTCTGTTTTTGATAAGAGGATATTTCTTTATTGTTTGCGAACAATGAAGTTTGTTTATAGACGGCAGGCTGGTTCATCTTCCACCGGTTGTACGAAGCTGAAAAGTCAATATTACTGTTGTCGCTGAATTCATGCTTGTACCCTAATTGCAGATTACCTCCAAACATGTCGTTCTTCATCGACGAAATACGGTGGCTTTGGAAATAAAAATCGATGATGTTGCTTCGGTAATCAATTCTGTTGTTATCCGTTCCACGGTCAATCATTGTCATAACTGAAAGCGACAGATGGTCTTTGCTTGTAACATGCCAGGTAAGCCCGGTACGGGCGAACCAACTATTCCAGGTTCCTTTGCCCGCTGATACCTGATTTAGATATGTGGTATCAGCACCCATATAATTCTGCCGATTCGAATATCCACCACTTTTGAATACCCAGCGGTTAAAACCAAGATTGGCATAAACATCCATTTTACTGCTACTGAAATTATAGTTTGAGCTGGCGCTGTATCCTCCATTCGAATCGGCACCTGCCTGCACTCCTCCGTAGTACCCGGCTTTACGGTTCTTTTTAAGGATGATATTAATGATTCCTGCTGTTCCCTCGGGACTGTTTTTAGCCGAAGGGTTGGTGGTAATTTCTATTTTGTCTATACTTTCGGCGGGCAATTGGCGCAGTATCTGTCCCCGATTTTGGGAAGACAATGCGGATGCCTTCCCATCTATCCATATGGTCACTGATGAATTCCCCCTTAATGATACTTCTCCTTTATTACCTACTTTCACAGAGGGGATATTACGAAGTACATCGCTGGCCGACCCTCCTGTTGATGCTATATTCTGAGCAACATTAAAAACTTTTTTGTCTAACTCAAATTTCATTTGCGACCGTAAACCTTTAACCTGTACCTCTTTAATTTTAATTAAATTTTTTGACAGGAGAATCAAGGGAATATCAACAATGTTATTCTCAGGAGTAATGACAACTTCCATTTCATATGCAACATAACCTATCATCGATGCTTTTAAATTAAATGTTTCGAAAGGCAGTTTTTCAAAGGAGAAAATTCCTTGCTGATTAGTAATCGCACCTTTAGGGAGAAAATTTTCTGTACCTTTTTTTGTTATGCTGATGGTAACAAATTCAAGGGGCTCTTTTGTTTCTGTATCTATCACTTTTCCATGTACTTCCCCAGATATTTTTTCGGCCGCATGGACATTGCCAAATAAAACTATCATTAAAATGACACTGACTATTAATTGCTTCATGATTTGTAATTTTGACGTAAAATTGTAGAATAAAAATGTGCGTTGTTTTCGATTTTCGGGCAAAGCGAAAAAAAGCAGGTTGACAACGAAAACTTAGGAAGCATGCTTGTTTTTTTGTTTATCGTAAAACAATATTGATGAAATCAGCCATGAGTAACGCTTCTTAAAAATTAGAATGATTGTTTCTTAGGTGAGTTAATTGAAATAATAACCACATGAACAAGCTTATTTGTATTATAAGAGTTTTGAATAAGGAATAACTAATTGATTGGCTAAGCCGAAAAAATGAGAGGTGAAAACGAATAAACGGGTTTTATATGGTGGCCGTTTATTTCCCGAAGATTATTGCCTTTCATTATCTTTGTGAAAATACCTTTTTATGCAAATTGACAAACTTACTTCTCGAAAATCGATAGTAATATTCAGTCTTTTATTGGCAATATTTATTATTTATCCAAACATTGTTTATTTGCGTTGGGATCTTGAAGATATTGAGTTTAACGGCGGGAAAACTCCGTTTTTCATTCTGTTTGCTTTTCGTTATGTTTTTTTTGCCACTATCATTTTTATTTCTTTTCTGGTTAATGTTCGCCACCTTAATAAAGATACGCTTGCAAGAAGACTGGGGCGCATTTTTGTCATCGTCCTGGTTTCTTATGGTATTTATATTCTCATGGCATTTGCTATTGTTACCCATGGCGATAGTTTTAATGACATACTTGTATTCCAGTTTGCTATTGTTTTTTTACTCTGTGTACTCCTTGGGCAGATTTTGGCCATGTATTCAGAACAACGAAAAAAAGAACAGGAAATAGAACAATTAAAAGTTGAAAACCTGCAAAGCCGTTGCGAAGCATTGGCAAACCAGATTAATCCACATTTCTTTTTCAATTCACTTGGAGGGCTTTCTTCCCTTGTCAGAGAAGATGATAAAGAACGAACACTAGAATATGTAAACAAGTTATCGGCGGTTTTTCGCTATATATTGCAAAGCGACAAAAAAGGACTGGTAACATTGAATGAAGAATTCGATTTTCTTGAATCATACCGTTACCTTCTTGAGGTTCGTTATGCAAACAAGCTTTCGTTTGATATTACTATTGATAGTAAAAAAAGAAAACTGAAGCTTCCGGTATTATCACTTTTGCCCCTGATTGAAAACGTTGTAAAACACAATGTAATTGATAGTGAAAACCGAATGGTTGTTTCGGTCTTGGTAAATGAAAACTCAGAGATTGTGGTTTCTAATCCAATCCATACAAAATTGGAAGAATCTCTTTCAAATGGAATCGGCTTAACTAATTTAAAAAACCGCTTTACGTTGTTGATGGACATGCGATTACGTGTGGAGAATGTGGGTGAAATGTTCCGGGTATATCTACCCTTAAAGAAATAAGGCTCATGAAAGTATTAATAGTAGAAGACGAAACTTCGGCATATATCAACCTGAGGAAAATACTCGAAGAGGTTGATAGTACAATCGAGGTTTCGGAAAACACTGAAAGTGTAAAACAAACCGTGAAATGGTTGGAAAAGAATGTTTCTCCCGACCTTATTTTTATGGACATCCATTTGTCTGACGGTTCGGCTTTCAACATCTTTAACCTGACAACAGTTGATGTACCAATTGTTTTCACAACTGCCTATGATGAATATGCTATTGAGGCATTTAAGGTTAATAGTATTGATTATCTAATGAAGCCAATAGAGAAAACAGAAGTAAAGCGTGCGATAGATAAATACCGCAAATTAAACGAACCTGATTTAGAAAAATATATCAGACAATTGTCTCAATTAGTGCCTATTGGTAGATATCCGGAGAAACTACTGATTCCATTAAATGACAAGTTAATTCCAACAACACTGAGCCAGGTTGTGTGCTTTTATACTACGGATAATTCAACTCAAATCATACTTCTCGATGGACAAAAACTTTCATATAATAGAAGTTTGGATAGTATTGTAAGTGTAGTAAACCCTTCCTTATTTTTTAGGGCAAATAAGCAGTTTGTTATTGCAAAAAGTCATATTAGCGACATTACGATTTGGTTTGATAATAGGCTCTTGGTTTCATTACTGGTTGAAACACCGGAGAGAATTTATATCAGCAAAAATAAAGCAGCACTATTTAAACAATGGATGATTTCGTAGGTGATAGGCTACCGCATCCGGGCATGATAAAATATAGAGAGACCTTCTTTCTCTCCTAATTTCATCTTTGACGAGGTGCTTATATCAACACCCACTGAATACGCAAATACCCTTACTTTCCCTAATTGCTTTAAGATAAGCCCAGTATTCTGCACTTTTTATTAAAAAGTATTGTTGAACTAAACAATCTTCAGGATGCCTCACAATAAAGAACTATAAAACAC
>NZ_JADQBH010000319.1 GCF_016278715.1 Marinilabilia sp.
GAATAAAGGCCCCCTGAATCCCCCCAAGGGGGACATGAAAAAGCGCTAGGTCTAACCGAAAAAATGAACATGAAAAGTTTTTTCACAACAAGAACAGATGCGATTTCTCGCCTTCAAGTTCCATGCGACAGGAAGAGAAATTTAAACTGGTTTTTGCGACCTGCTTAAAACATCAAAGACTAAAAAACAACACATTTGATTTAATTGTGGTATTACGTCGATAAAAGCCGGAAATAAAATGAAAAATATTGGCATCATATACGGTGGTTACTCATCCGAAGTTGTTGTAAGTAAAAAAAGTGCAGCTGGAATAAAATCTTTTCTGGACTCCACAAAATATAATATTATTCCGGTTTTAATTACGGAAGAAAAATGGGTGGCAGAATTCGACAACCGGGAAATTCCTATTGAAAAAAACAATTTTTCGTTTACCCTTGACGGCAAACAGCACACCTTCGATTGCTTATACATTACCATTCACGGCACACCCGGCGAAAACGGACTGCTGCAGGGATATCTGAAAATGCTGAAAATCCCCCACTCCACCTGCGATGTTCTGCCATCTGCACTCACCTTCAATAAATTCACCTGCAATACCTATCTCAAAGGTTTTGGAGTCGCTGTGGCTGATTCCATCCTCATCAGGAAGGGCCGTGAGTTTAATCCTGCTGACATAGAAGAAAAATTGGGAATCCCCTGCTTTGTAAAGCCCAATGCAGGCGGCTCAAGCTTTGGCATCTCAAAAGTTAAAACCGCCGAGGAGCTGCTTCCGGCTATCGAAAAAGCATTTGCTGAGTGCGACGAAGTATTGGTCGAGGAATTAATGGAAGGAACAGAAATAACCTGTGGTATTTACAAAACACAACAGCGGGAGGTTGTCATGCCTTTGACCGAAGTCATAAGCAAAAATGAATTCTTTGATTTTGAAGCCAAATACAATGCCGACAGAGCCATCGAAATAACTCCCGCACGAATATCAACTGAGCTCACAGAAAAAATTCAAAAAATCACTTCGCTCATCTACGACATACTTAACTGCAAGGGAATTGTCCGGGTTGACTTTATCATCACAGATAAACAGATATTCCTAATCGAAGTAAACACCACCCCCGGCATGACGCCCACCAGTTTCATTCCCCAGCAGGTAGAAGCGATGGGCATGACCATGAAAGAAGTGATGACGGAGGTTATTGAAGATGCTATTAAAAGAGGAGACCATTGAGAGTTCCTGGAACACATAAGAAACATAAGGCAGGAAGAAGATAATAAATCAAATAAGAGAAATAAGGAGCTGGAAAGCCAGAGGCCGAAAGGCAGAAGCTTGAGGTGGCTGAAAACCACAAGTTTGGCCCCCCGAAGGTGTCGAACATTTTATTAAACCCGATGGTGCTTTTTAACCTTCTATATTCATGAATTATCGTTATGAGATGTTCAAATATCAAGAAATACTATCAACCGCTGAGAAAATGGATGTAGGAAATAATAAATATTTTTCAGGTCCATTTTATTGAGGACGGTTGTATTTTGCAGATAGTTGGACATCGGAATAGATTATTTGTGAATAATTCAGGTTAAGATATCCCTTATAAATAAAAACGGGTGTATCTTAAAACTTTAAAGATACACCCGGATAAGAACAGCCAAATGGCTGCATGTAATCTGAATCGTCCTGATTATTTTTCAATTGCATAGCTACTTGAATTTTTACCTGAAACCAAACTTACATAATACGTACCGGAAGGAAGTGATGAAACATCAAATTTACCGGAATAAGTAAGGTCTTTGGGTAAAGCAGATTCAAACAGTACATTTCCTCTTGCGTCTTCTACTTTCATGTTGAAAGAATCATAAGCCTTGTTCAAATAGCTAACAAAGACAAAATCATCTTTAGCCCAAACTTTAGCGGCAAGTTCTTCAGAATCCTTACCGGAAACTTCAGAAACCAATTTTCCGCCTGACACAGCAAATTCATCTTTCAGGAAAGTTTTTCCACTCCCTTTCAAAACAGCAACATACTTACCATCGCTCAGCTTTGAAAAGTCAAACAGTTTGTTGAATTGGTCGCTGCTTCCAACTTTGCCACTTGAGTAGACAAACGATCCGTCTTCAGATTTAATTTCAACAGAAAAATCAACCATCTCTTCGCTCAATGCTGAAATAAGAGCATAATTAGTATCCAGATAAGGATAAACAGTGATTTTTCCTTTGGCAGATGCAGGGCCTACTACTGAAACCAACAAAACTACCAACGCAGCTACAGATAAAAACTTTTTTGCTTTCATAATTGTAATTTTTAAAGTAAAACATCGATTATTGTGCCTTTCTATAAGAACACAGTGCAAACATAATTCGGTTTTCTGCCCACTCCAAATTTTCCGACCAAAAAGTCCTTTATTTTACAAATTCTTAACCATACCCCCTGTTTCGTGTCAATTAGTAAACATTTAACGATGTTTCATTCACATTTAATTTACTTTCAACAGACTTATTCAATCAAATAAGTTTTTTTTGACAATACACCCCCCTTTTTGCCATTATAGTAACAAAACATTAAAAACAGCGTCTTCGAAAACATTTCAGGAAAAAACTTTGTTACAACATACAGAATCGCTTGAGAAGCTGATGTTACCCTTTAATTAAAGGAACCTTAAAAATTCAGAAGAATAAATCGTGAGACATAATTATTTTTCCTAGTCATTATCCTGTGTATTTTGTTAACATTTTTTTATTGACCCCCGGCTCAATACTTACGCAATCGAACCCAACACAATAAACTGTATTTCAATCACATTAAGTTAATAAATTTCAAAAACAACAGAAAAACAAAGGGCTGTAGCTTGTTATTTAAACAAATCAGCCCGCTTTCAATAATTCAAATATTTGTTAAACCAGCTTTCGAAGCATTAATAAAAACACTATGGAAAGAAATAATTCAAAAGTAAAATTTGCAGGAAATCAGGTCACACTTGTAGGTAAAGAACCTAAAATTGGGGAAAGTGCGCCTGAATTTACCGTTCTGGGAAACGATTTAAAACCAGCTAAACTCACCGATTTTGATGGAAAAGTGAAGATCATTGCTGTGTACCCATCCATTGACACCAGCGTTTGTGCCGCGCAAAACAGAAGATTCAATCAGGAAGCAGACAAGCTAAATGATGTTGTGGTGTTGTCCATTTCATGCGACCTGCCATTTGCTCAAAAAAGATTTTGTGCCGCCGAAGGACTAAACAACATTGTAACGCTATCGGATCATAAAGACGTCGATTTTGGAACCAAATATGGTTATCTGATGGAGGAGTTGCGTTTGCTGGCACGAGGAACCGTAATTATTGGGAAAGACAATAAAATCAAGTATGTGGAGTATGTTCCGGAAGTTACCGAAGAGCCTGATTACGAAAAAGCCCTGGAAGTCGTTAAGGGACTTATCTAGGAGGCATGGGGCATGGGGCATGGAGCAAAGAGCATGGAGTCCCCACCAGGAAAACTTAAGGCTGCCACAAAACGGGCAGCCTTTTTTATCCCATAAAATCTTTGAAAGCATTGTAATTAACTCCACCTGTTGACTCCTGACTTGTTTGCTGTGCTTTCCAGTTCCGGGCCAGTTCTTTAAAAACAGGGTCTGCATGCTCCATAAACATAATGGTAGATTGGCAGAAACGGGGCAACCCACTGTCTTTAGGATCTTTTATTCTGTCTTTGGTACAACCACCATAACAGTGTTGCAACCAGGGACAAGTGCGACATTTTCGGGGAAGTTGACTTTTTAACTGGCCAAACTTTGTTTGCTTTGGAGAATTGAGCATATCCACCAGGCGATTTTGCTTAATATTTCCAAGTTTCCATTTGGATTCCACAAAGAAATCGCATGAATATACATCGCCATTGTGTTCCACCGTTGGATAAACACCACACTCCTTACTCAAAGTACACTCCGGTGCATCCAAACCTACATAGGTATGAAAAACGGACTCGATAAACCGCACATTCGTGGTTGGTTGTCCATTTTCAAAATCGCGCAGCCACAAGTCAAAAATTTCAATCATAAAACGACCATACTGCTCGGCAGTGACAGAAAATGCAGCGACTTTGCGGTGATTTTCCTTATCTCTCTCCACAATAGGAATAAACTGCATCCATTCAAACCCCTGTTCTTTAAAAAACGCATACAGTTCACTTGCATGTGGCGCAGAATCGCTTGTAATGCAACACATGGCATTAATCGCCACTTGATGTTCCAGCAAAAGCATTGCACTTTGCATCACTTGTTTCCATGAGGGTTGAAGGTTCTTGGTCAGCCGGTATTTATCATGAATGTGCTGAGGCCCGTCAATAGACAACCCCACAAGAAATTCGTATTGCCCCAGGAAACCGGCCCACTCCTTGTCAAGAAGTAATCCATTTGTTTGCAAACCATTGCCAACAACTTTACCCCGACCATACTTTTGTTCCAGAGCCACTACTTTTTTATAGAAATCCAGTCCCATAAGGGTTGGCTCTCCTCCCTGCCACGTCAAGGCAATGTTTTCGCCCGACTGCTCCATGGCCTGTTTTATGAGCACTTCCAAAATCTCCCCACTCATCCGATGCTGCTTTTCATCAGGAAAAAGGTCAGCCTTTTCCAGATAAAAACAGTATTCACATCCCAGGTTACAATCAGGCCCGGCAGGTTTTATCAGAATTGAATTGAGCGGTTTAAATTTGTTCTTCATCCTCGGAAAATTAAAATATCAGTCCCACAACAGAGAAAACTGCTCCTTTCTCTTTGCAATTAATAGGCCCGATTACACTTTATTCTTCGTAGTCCTCCATGGGCTCACAAGTGCAAACCAGATTTCGATCTCCCCAGGCATCATCAACACGGGCCACTGCAGGCCAGAACTTATTGTCGCGCACCCAGGCCAGTGGGAAAGCTGCCTTCTCCCGTCCATAAGGTTTTTCCCATGAGTCTGTCACCACCACGCGATCGGGGTGAGGAGCATTCTTCAGCACATTATCCTCTTTATCGGCAATCCCTGCTTCCACCTCTTTTATTTCTGCGTAGATGGCTTTCATTGCATCTACAAAACGATCAAGTTCCTCCTTGGATTCACTCTCCGTTGGTTCAATCATGAGTGTTCCATGAACAGGAAACGAGACCGTGGGTGCGTGATATCCATAATCCATCATACGCTTGGCAATATCAATTTCGGTGATTCCGGTGGCAGATTTAAGTTTTCGACATTCAAGAATCATCTCGTGCCCCACACGTCCACATTCTCCGGAATAAAGAAGTCCATAATCGTCTTTCAATTCAGCAGCCAGATAGTTAGCATTCAGAATGGCCATTTTAGTGGCGCGGGTAAGTCCTTCAGCCCCCATCATCTTAATATAACCATAGGTTATTGGCAAAACACCAGGGCTTCCCCATGGTGCAGCTGCCACAGCAGAAATCCCATCCCGCAGATTATCAATCACTGTATGTCCGGGCAAAAAGCCCCTAAGGTGCTCAGCAACAGCAATGGGCCCTACTCCGGGGCCACCACCACCATGAGGAATAGCAAAAGTCTTGTGCAAATTCAGATGGCACACATCTGCTCCGATTATCCCAGGGCTGGTAATACCTACCTGGGCATTCATGTTGGCGCCATCCATATAAACCTGACCACCGTGCTGATGGATAATTTTACAAACCTCCAGTATTGAAGATTCAAAAACGCCATGCGTAGATGGGTAAGTAACCATGATACAGGAAAGTTCATCACTGTGTTTTTCAGCCTTGGATTTTAAATCCTCAACATCTATATT
>NZ_JADQBH010000307.1 GCF_016278715.1 Marinilabilia sp.
CCCGCCGCACCGTGATTGAGAAATATGGAATTGATGCCAGAAAGGTGGTTACTGTTTACAATGCTGTTGAGCCTTTAGAGAAAAAAGATAAACCAGCTTTTCATAAAGGGACCAATGAAAAAGTGGTTACCTTTCTGGGGCGGATTACAATGCAAAAGGGGCCAGAGTATTTTGTGGAAGCGGCTCACCGGGTGTTGAAGAAGACTCAAAATGTGCGGTTTGTAATGGCAGGAAGTGGTGATATGATGCACCGGATGGTGCGCAGGGCCGCGCAATTGAAAATAATGGATAAGTTTCATTTTACCGGTTTCCTGCGCGGCGAGGAGGTTTTTAGTATGCTCGCCATGAGCGATCTCTACGTGATGCCCTCGGTCTCCGAACCTTTTGGTATATCTCCCCTGGAGGCAATGCAAAGCAATGTACCAGTAATTATCTCACATCAATCTGGCGTTGCCGAAATTCTTACCTATGCCATTAAAACCAATTTCTGGGATGTAGATGCCATGGCCGATGCCATTTATGGTGTACTGCAATATCCGGCTCTTTCCAAAATGTTTGTAAAACACGGGAGAAAAGAGGTGGATTCTCTCAAATGGGAGAAGTCGGCACTGGAAGTGAAAATGGTTTATGAAAGTGTGCTGGGAATAAGCTAATTGTTAATGTTAATTAGAGATTTTATTTACATAATGCTTTTTTCCTGGAGTAAAGGTAATACAGGGATTCTTTTAAGTTTGATATGAAAAATACAGAAATATGAAGACAGTTTGTTTATACTTTCAGGTTCATCAACCATTCAGATTCCGGAGATATCGGTTTTTCGAAATAGGAAATGACCATTACTATTTTGACGACTATACCAATGAGTCGATATTAAATAAAATAGCTGCAAATTGCTATCTTCCGGCTAATAAACTATTGCTTAAACTGATTAAGCAGCACAAAGGCAAGTTTAAAGTGGCTTTCAGTATTACCGGGGTGGCTATGGATCAGTTTAAACTCTATGCTCCCGAGGTGCTCGACAGCTTCAGAGCTCTTGCAGATACCGGAGATGTGGAGTTTCTGGCCGAAACGTATGCCCATTCTCTTGTAGCCTTGAAAGATGAAGATGCTTTCAGGCAGCAGGTGACCATGCACCGGGATATGGTTGAAGAACTTTTTGGACAGATACCGGAGGTATTCAGAAACACCGAACTTATTTATTCCGACCATATAGGGGACATGGTCGCCCGGATGGGGTTTAAGGCAATGCTGACTGAAGGAGCCAAGCACATTCTGGGTTGGAAAAGCCCAAACTTCCTTTATTGTAATGCCATTAATCCGAGATTAAAAGTATTGCTTAAGAATTATAAACTCAGTGATGATATCGCTTTCCGTTTTGGAGACAAAGGTTGGCACGAATGGCCACTTACCAGCAGTAAATTTGCCGGGTGGTTAAACCAGCTTGACAAAAAGGAAGAAGTGATAAATCTATTTATGGATTATGAAACATTTGGAGAGCATCAGCCCCGGGAATCGGGAATATTTGAGTTCCTGGAATATTTGCCTAAAGAGATTCTCAAGCATAAATCTTTACAATTTGCCACTCCTTCCGAGGTCGTTTCCAAGCATCAGGTGGTTGCGCCCGTTAATGTTC
Organism: Marinilabilia sp.; assembly: GCF_016278715.1. Lineage (GTDB taxonomy): Bacteria > Bacteroidota > Bacteroidia > Bacteroidales > Marinilabiliaceae > Marinilabilia. The sequence goes on from NZ_JADQBH010000307.1 coordinate 1,634, forward strand.
CGAATCCAGTTTCCTGGGCCGATGAAGAAAGAGATTTGACCGCCTGGCTTGGTAATGAAATGCAGCAGGAGGCTTTTGATAAGTTATATGCACTGTTGCCAAAAATGAACAAATGTGCTGATTCCAGGTTGAAGAAGGATTGGAATTATCTCCAGTGTAGCGACCATTTTTATTATATGTGTACCAAGTTTTTCTCCGATGGGGATGTACACGCCTATTTCAACCCTTATGAAACTCCCTACGAGGCCTTCATTAATTATATGAATGTGTTGAGCGACTTTTCCATTCGCCTCAATGCAGCAGTTCCTTTCAGTTCTGAAGAAAAAGAGCTTGCCAATCTTGCCGGTATCCTTGAGGAACGTGATCAGAAGATTAAAAAACTGGAAGAGGAAGTTCAGAAATTGCGAAGTAGAAAAAAAACTTCTACTGCAAAGAAAACTTCAAAAAGTAAAGTGTCTGTTACTAAAGAGCCAAAGAAAACTTCAAAAGTTGCCGGTAAAACAACGAGTAAGAAATAGATTTTTGATATTAAATTTTGAATGATGGATAGTTTTTTGAAACCGGACTTTGTTTTTGAAACAAGTTGGGAAGTTTGCAATAAAACCGGTGGTATTCATACGGTTCTTTCATCTAAAGCCAATACTTTGGTGGAGCAGTTTCGGGACAATGTGATATTTATTGGCCCCGATGTTTGGCGCGGACCACAAAAGAATCCGGAATTTTTACCCGATCCGTCTTTGTTTCCCAAGTGGCAGGACGTTTTGTTCCGTGAAGGACTGAGGGTGAAAACCGGACGTTGGAATGTTCCGGGGCAACCTATAGCGTTGTTGGTTGATTTTAGTCCTTTGGTGGCCCGAAAGAATGAAATTCTGGCCGGCATGTGGGAAAGTTTTAAGCTGGACAGTCTTTCCGGACAATGGGATTATGTGGAGCCTGTGCTGTTCGGCTATGCGGCCGGTATGGTAATTGAAAGTTACTATAAGTCCCTTATTGCCGATACCGAAAAGGTGGTGGCCCATTTTAATGAATGGATGACCGGAAGCGGTGCTCTTTATTTGCGGGATAATCTGCTTCAGGTAGGGACTGTTTTTACTACTCATGCCACTGTAATCGGTCGTTCGCTGGCCAGCCATGGCGCTGATATTTATGAAAAATTGATTGAAATTGATGCCGATTCAAAAGCAGGGGAGATGAATGTGGTTGCGAAACATTCTATGGAAAAAACCACCGCCTGCAATGTGGATTGTCTTACTACAGTTTCAGATATTACAGCCCGTGAATGTGCTCATTTTCTTTCACGCGATGTGGATGTGATAACCCCCAATGGCTTTAACAACAGTATTGTTCCTGAAGGTAAAGAGTATACAAATAAACGCCAAAAAGGAAGGGAAAGGCTGATTCAGGTTGCCGAGGCATTGCTGGGAATTAAGGTTCGTCCGGATGCTTTGTTTATAGCCAATAGCGGGCGTTACGAATACCGCAACAAAGGAGCTGATGTATTTCTGGATGTTCTCAAGAAGCTGAATGAAGATGAATCGAACAAACGTGAAATATTGGCCTTTGTGCTTATCCCTGCCAATACTTACGGTCCCAGAAAAGATTTGATGGCCCGGTTGTCAAATGGAAATGCAGATGGCCCTTTGCCCAATCCGTTTTTGACTCATGGGCTGAATGATATTGGTTACGACCCCATTATCAATAAGATTCAGGAGATACACCTCAACAACACTGAATCTGAAAGGGTGAAATTGATATTTGTGCCCAGCTACCTTAACGGGAAGGATGGAATATTCGATGTTTCTTATTATGACCTGCTGATGGGGATGGATCTTACCGTTTTTCCTTCCTATTACGAACCCTGGGGATACACTCCTCAGGAAAGTGTAGCTTTTGGTGTTCCAACCATTACTACTTCCCTGGCCGGTTTTGGGCTGTGGGCTGGCAAGCATTCTAAAAATATTTCCGAAGGGGTGGAAGTGGTTTTCCGTAACGACCGAAACTATCAGGAGGTCGTGGAACATATTGCAGCGGTGGTTCAGGATTTTTCATCCTTGACCGAAAAAGTGGTTGCCGGTTACCGGCAAAAGGCCCGGAAGGTAGCATCTTTGCTTGAGTGGAATTCATTGATAAAGAATTATTATGAGGCTTATGACTTTGCTTTAAGGGAGGTCAACAGCCGTCGTGATAAATTTAGAGCTGTTAAACGTGATGTTCGAATCCGGTATGTACCGGAAACAAGTCCGGTGCCCGGATGGAAAAAACTGGTTGTGAAATCGCGGCTACCCGAACGAATTAAGGTTCTGCACGAGCTAACTCACAATTTGTGGTGGGCCTGGAATTTTCCTTTAATGGAATTGTTTGAGAAAATTGATCCTGAAATATGGGATGAGGTGGGCAAAAACCCGGTGCAATTGCTGGATAAAGTTTCCTATGACCGTTTAAGTGAGCTGGCGTCTGATAAGGATTTTGTGGAAAGCCTCGATGATATATATGTTCGTTTTCGGGAATATATGGAACGCGATTCTACCGAAAACCCACGTTTGGCATATTTCAGTATGGAATACGGACTGAACAATGTGTTGAAAATTTATTCAGGTGGATTGGGAATTCTGGCAGGTGATTATTTGAAAGAGGCAAGTGACCGAGGGGTGAAGATGGTCGCCATCGGACTATTGTATCGGTTTGGCTATTTCACGCAGACATTGTCAATCAATGGAGAGCAGACAGCCGGTTATGAGGCTCAGGACTTTTCTCAGCTGCCGGTTGAAGAAGTTCGCGGTGCGGATGGTCAGGCCCTCTTTGTTTCAATTGAGCTGCCTGGCCGTAGCCTTCATGCAAAAGTCTGGAAAGCTCAGGTTGGAAGAGTGCCACTCTATTTAATGGATACAGATGTGGATAGCAATACACCTGCGGACCGCCAGATAACCCACCAGTTGTATGGCGGAGACTGGGAAAACAGACTGAAGCAGGAGATATTGCTCGGCATGGGTGGTATCCGTCTGCTTAAGGCACTCAATGCGCATGTGGATATTTACCATATCAACGAGGGGCATGCAGCGCTTATCAATTTGGAACGACTTGTTGACCTGGTGGAGCAGAAATACAGTTTTGCTGAAGCAATGGAAATTGTTAGGGCTTCTTCTTTGTTTACCACTCACACTCCGGTGCCCGCCGGACATGATAAGTTTGATGAAGATTTATTCCGTATTTATCTGCGTCATATTCCGGAAAAGCTGAATATTTCCTGGGATGATTTAATGGATATGGGGCGAGAGCACTCCGGGGGCGATGAAAAGTTTTCGATGAGTGTGCTGGCTGCAAAATCATCGCAGGAGATGAACGGGGTGAGTGCCTTACACGGTGATGTTTCCCGAAAGATGTTCCGAAGCCTGTGGAGCGGCTATTTCCCTGATGAACTGCATATTGGGCATGTGACCAATGGTGTACACTACGGAACCTGGACTGTTTCTGAATGGCAGGACTACTATAAAAAAGTGTTTGGAGACGATTTTTTGTCAGATGTATCAAAGAAAGATTACTGGAAAAAAATCTATGATGTTCCGGACACCGAGATTTGGAATATCAGGCACACCTTGCGCAAAAAACTGATGGACTTTATCAGGGAACGACTGGAGGGTAGTATGTCTCAGCGTCACGAATCTCCCGGCCATATTGTTGAAGTACTCGACATCCTGGATGAAGACGCATTGACGATAGGTTTTGCAAGGCGTTTTGCTACCTATAAACGAGCTCACTTGCTTTTCCGTGATCTGGAGCGTTTGTCCGAAATTGTTAATGATTTTGAGCGCCCGGTTCAGTTTATTTTTGCTGGTAAAGCCCACCCCGCCGATGGGGGAGGACAGGCACTGATAAAGCAAATCGTGGAAATTTCCAAACAGCCCGAATTTATAGGCAAGATTATCTTTCTGGAAAATTACGATATGGAACTGGCCAAGCGGTTGGTTAGCGGCGTGGATGTGTGGTTGAATACTCCTACACGACCGCTTGAAGCCTCCGGAACAAGCGGGCAAAAAGCCGAATTAAATGGGGTTCTGAACTTCAGTGTTTTGGACGGATGGTGGTACGAAGGATATGCGGAAGACGCAGGATGGAGCCTTACCGACGTGCGTTCTTTCGACAACCAGGAA
>NZ_JADQBH010000134.1 GCF_016278715.1 Marinilabilia sp.
TTGCCGTGTGCGGGGGCTCCGGAAGTTTTCTATTAAAACAAGCCATTACCAGCGGTGCCGACCTATTTGTCAGTGCCGATTTTAAATATCATCAATTTGCAGAAGCAGACGGAAAAATAGTCATAGCAGATACAGGGCATTACGAGAGTGAACAATTTACTAAAGAAGTTTTTTTTGAGTTACTTACAAAAAAAATCCCTAATTTTGCAGTCCGTTTGTCGAACGTTTCTACCAATCCCATAAAATACTATTAGCAGAATGGCAAAAATGGATACAAAAACAAATACCGGCGAGAAGACCGTAGAAGACAGGCTTCGTGCGCTGTACAATCTTCAGAAAGTGATGTCTGATGTTGATAAAATCCGTACGCTTCGGGGGGAATTGCCTCTGGAAGTTCAGGACCTGGAAGACGAAGTTGAGGGACTGGAGACCCGTATCACCAACCTGAATTCCGAGGTTAAAAACCTGAATAACAACATACAGGACAAAAAGAACGGTATTAAAGAGGCGGATCTTCTGATCAAGAAGTACGAATCGCAGCAATCAAGCGTTCGTAACAATCGTGAGTTTGAGTCTCTGAACAAAGAGATAGAATTCCAAAACCTCGAAAAAGAGCTTTGCAAGAAAAGAATCAAAGAATTTGAAATTGAGATGAAAGCAAAGCAAGAGGCAGTCGCCAGCTCTGAAGAGTTGATCTCTGACAGAAAAGCGGACCTGGAATCCAAAAAGAAGGAACTGGAAAATATTGTTTCCGACACTCAGGATGACGAGGATAAACTGAAGAAGAAAGCCAAAGAAATAGAGAAAGACATTGATGATCGTCTGCTTACTGCATTCAAGCGCATTCGTAAAAATGCCCGTAACGGCCTTGCTGTTGTTACCGTTGAGCGGGATGCCTGTGGTGGTTGTTTCAATAAAATTCCACCCCAGCGTCAACTGGATATTCAATCGCGCAAAAAAGTGATTGTATGCGAGTATTGCGGACGTGTTTTGGTAGACAGCGAAATCTAGAAACCGAAATCACTACAACAGGATTACAAGAACTCAAAAAAAGAGCTGCTTCTAAACAAACAGAAGCAGCTCTTTTTTTTAGTTTTTCAGAATAATGCATTTCTGAAAAGGGTTACCACAAAATCTTTGAAAATAAAAATGGCTTAAATTTTTTTCCTTTGTCCATAGATAATTTAGATAACACGAATTTTGTCACACATAATGTGCGAACTTTAACGGTCTCGACGTTACAAAAACTGTAAAACCGTTTTTATATTCTTGAAATTCGTGGACAGGAACAATTACTAAGCAATTAACAATTTGGATTTAGTCAGACTAATCCCTGACTAAATAATCCAATAGGTACGCATCTTTGTGGTGAATCATTTTTGTCAGTATTTGATTCCTTACCAACTTCCACCGGCTCCACCTCCTCCGAAGCTACCTCCTCCGAAGCCGCCAAACCCGCCTCCTCCAAAGGAACCTGAACCGGAAGAGAAATTCCCCCAGCTGCCTGAGTGACTCCTTCCACCCGAGCCCATCATGGACAAAAGCATCCAGAAAGGCAGACTCCGACCAACAGAGCTATGACGCGATTTCTGACTTCTAAATGCAGAAATAAAAACGACACCGAAAATAATCATAATCACCAAAGCTCCGGGGAACCCACTACTTTCGGTCTTTTTCATATAGCCATCCGCAGTGTACTCACCCCGTGTTAGATTGGCCAGGACCTGCACTGCCGCCAAAACACCTCCGGTATAATCATTTTGCTTAAAACGTGGAATCATTTCACTGTCCACAATTCGGTTAGCTACAGCATCGGGTACAACACCCTCCAAACCATATCCTGTGGCGATAAAGGCCTGCCCTTTTAAATCATTTGTTTTGGGCTGAACCAAAATCAAAATCCCGTTATTCTTCCCTTTTTGGCCAATTCCCCACTTTTCGGCAAGCTGGAAAGCATAACTGCCGGGGTCGTACCCCCCTAAATCGGGAATGGTGACCACTGCAATCTGGGTACTGGTCTGCCGTGCAAAATCCACAAGAGTATTTTCCAGTTGTCCTGCTACATTACTCTCCAGCACTCCGGCCAAATCGTTAACCAACCTCGGTGGTTCGGGGCGGGGCGGGAAATCATCCTGTGCAAAAGAAGAAAAAGAAATCAGCAATGCCCCAATAAGGGCTATTATTATTTGTCTCATGTATTTTTATTTTTTTGATGGAGTTAAACTTTATCCGAACGAGATTTCATCGTTTAACTCATTCACATCATCTTTCTGATAGGGAAAATGAGTTTTCAGTTGTTCCCCGCTTCGAAGAATCCCCTGAACAAGGCCTCCGGCAAAGTCTTCTTTCCGAAAGCAATTCAGCATCAGCTCTTTAATCTCATCCCAAAATCCCCCGGGGACTTTAGCATTAATGCCTGCATCGCCTAATATGGCAAATTTGCGATCCTTTACGGAAAGATAAAAAAGCACCCCGTTTCGAAGTTCAGTCTTATGCATTTTCAGCTTTTCAAAGATATAGGCTGCACGATCCATCACATCTTCGGGACAACTTTTCTCTATATGCACCCGAATTTCACCGGAAGTATTGAGTTCTGCCTCTTTGACGGCATTTACAATCTTCTCTTTCTGCTCTTCATTAAATAGGTTTTTGGCCATAATTATATTTCATTTTTATGGTTATTCACAATACTGCGTACTTATGGCAAAAACAAATCTACTCAAAAGTATTCGACACCTTCAGCGTCGGTATTGATTTTATTGAAATAGCTATAAATATAAGAGCCCTTTGGACTCCGTTCTCTTCAATTTCAGAGCTAAGATACTAACGCGAAGTTAATATTCGCAGCAGAATTGCTCCCTAAATGACGTTGAACCAATAAGGGATATTGGCTTCGTCTCAACATGTCCTCAATTAGAACCTGTTGTAAGCATCCATTTGGAGAGCATTTTCATAACGAACCCGTTTATCAAAACAACTATCACTTCTAAATGCTTAAAACTGAACTTCCGGAACCTCACTGGCCCCAGCATCTGCTTCAAAATAAGGTTTACTCTCAAAGTTAAACATCCCCGCAATCAGATTACGCGGAAAACGCCTGATGTAGGTATTGTAAGCCCTTGTAGCTTCATTGAAATTGCGCCGTTCCACTGCGATGCGGTTTTCCGTACCCTCCAGCTGGGCCTGTAAGTCCATAAAATTCTGATTGGCCTTCAGGTCGGGATAGCGCTCCATCACCACCATTAGTCGCGACAATGCAGAAGAAAGGCCCTCCTGAGCTTTCTGAAAATTTTGAAGCGTTTGTTCATTCAACTCATCCGCTGAAAGATTGATACTGGTTGCCTTGGAGCGTGCTTCAACAACTCCCTGAAGGGTTTCCTGCTCATGTGCGGCGTACCCCTTAACAGTATTCACAAGGTTGGGAACCAGATCCGCCCGTCGCTGATAAACATTCTCAACCTGCGCCCAACTGGCAGTTACATTCTCATCCAGCTCCACCATTTGGTTGTAACCGCAACTCGACAACAGAGGTATCAATAAAGCGGCAAAAAATATCCATTTAACTCGTTTCATATTATCTATTTAAGTGATTATAGTTGTGTTCCAATGCATCAAATATAGTTCCATAAAGTAACCCAAGTGCCAAACTGTCACTAACCCTTGCGTGAAAACAGCCATAATAGACCAAACGCAAGCCCTCCGTTGAGCATCAGCTTCTCAAATCCAAGACTAAATCCAAACCAATCTAATGAATTGTAATCAATAATCCCTGTCAGCAACGGTGTAGCCAGAGCAATCAGTGGAACCATTTTATCCATAACCTGTCGCCGGGTATAAAGTCCAAAAGCAAACAATCCCAGTAGCGGGCCGTAAGTATAACCTGCCAGGGTATAAACAGTGTTAATAATACTATCCTGCCCTGCCTCCCGGAACACCACGATGACAATGCCTGTAATAACAGCAAAACAAAGATGTACAAACATCCTGACTCTCCGGCCTCTCGCGGGAGTTAGTTTATTTACCTGAAGCAGATCCACCGAAAATGAGGTTGTAAGAGAAGTCAAGGCTGAGTCAGCACTGGATAGAGCCGCAGCCAGAAGGCCCAGGAAAAACAATACCCCAACCGATAATGGCAGATAACCCCCCGTTGCCACCATTGGAAACATGTCATCGGCACGTTCAGGAACGGCAATTCCTTTAAATTGCATAAAAACGACCAATAAAGCGCCCAGAGAAAGAAAAAGCAAATTGACCGGAACAAAAGCAAAACCATAAGATAAAACATTTTTTCGGGCCGCTTTTAAGTTCCGGCAACTCAGGTTTTTTTGCATCATATCCTGGTCCAACCCGGTCATAACAATGGTGATGAATATGCCTGAAAAAAACTGCTTAACAAAGTGCTGAGAAGAATGCCAGTCTTCAAATTCAAAGACTTTAAAAAAACCACTGTTCCCAATGGCATCAATCAGCCCTGCTGGCCCCATATTCATCTCCTGTCCGATATGATAAATGGTTACGCCCACAGAGGTCAAAAACAAAAAAGTCTGTAAAGCATCCGTCCAGATAATGGTTTTGATTCCTCCACGGAAAGTATAAAGCCAGATAAGCGCAATCAGAACAGAAACCGTTGTCCCGAAAGAGACGCCCAACCCGTCGAACAAGGCAATCTGCAACACAACAGCCATCAAGTACAACCGGGCAGCGGCACCCACCACCTTACTGGCTATAAAAAGCAAAGCTCCGGTTTTGTATGAACTGACACCAAACCGTCCGTCCAGGTAGGAATAAATCGAAGTAAGGTTTAGTCGATAATAGAGTGGCAACAAAATAAAAGCAATGACCATATAACCGACAAAAAAACCTGCCACCATCTGCATATAGGTAAAACCAACAGAAGTCACATAACCGGGAACCGATACAAACGTCACCCCCGATAAAGAAGCACCCACCATCCCTATGGCAACCACCACCCAGGGCGAACGCCGGTTTCCAAGAAAGAAACTTTCATTGTCGGACTTTCGCGCAGTAATTACCGAAACCGAAATCAGGATTACAAAATAAATTCCTATAAGGGATAGTATGAGTAAAGGATCCATATTAAATTGAGTTGCATTGTTTTTAACCTGAATACAAAAGAAAGAATTTTATTTGAACTCTAAATCCTTAAAACGTCAAACTCATCCGTTCACCAGCTCATCAACTCATCCGCTTAATAACTATGTTATTTTATTAACTTTGCAACAACAAAAAAGCACCAATGTCAGATATACAATTTCCGTCCAAGATACTTGAAACCGCGGTAAATGAGTTTTCCAAGCTGCCCGGAATTGGCAGAAAAACGGCGCTCCGGCTGGTTCTCCATATCCTGAAGCAGGAAAAGGAATCGGCTTACGGGTTTGCTGATGCCATTACAACACTGGCAGATGAGATTAAATATTGCAAAAGCTGTTACAACATTTCCGACAGCGACATTTGCTCAATCTGCTCGAACCCACGGCGCGACCACTCGGTTGTCTGCGTGGTGGAAAACGTACGTGATGTAATGGCCATCGAAAACACGCATCAGTATCAGGGCATCTACCATGTACTGGGAGGCCTCATATCCCCTATGGATGGAACCGGCCCCGACGACCTGACCATTTCCCCGCTTGAAGAAAAACTTAAGACGCAGGAAGTCAAAGAAATCATATTTGCACTGAGCACCACAATGGAAGGAGACACGACCAACTTTTTCCTCTACCGGAAGTTTCAGCATTATCAGGTTAAATTCTCAACCG
>NZ_JADQBH010000151.1 GCF_016278715.1 Marinilabilia sp.
TTTCTTTACGGCAGTTTGTTCTGGGGGATTTTTCCGGTGGAGTGGCTTGTTGAGTACTCCTGGGAAGCACACATGTGGGGTGCCATTGCCGGACTGGTTACCGCTGTGGTATTCCGCAAAGAAGGGCCACAAAAACCACCACTGCCTGAGGAAGAGTGGGATGATGAGCAGGAAGAAGGAATTGTTGAAGAAAATTTCTAATTCATTATTGTCTAGAAAATCAACCTCTTCCAACTCTTCAACTAGTGTTAAGTTGCGTCATTGCTAACCTAGTGAAGCAATCCGGACACCAGTGTTTTTAATTCCGGGAAATTTTTTAATGAAACGGGCAGGATATTTTCTGGCGTTAATGACCGGGATTTTGAGGACTAAAAACAAATTCATTTCGAGCGAATACGCCCGTTCCGGCTTTTCGGGAAAACTATCTATCCTAAAAACAAAAACGCCCGGCTTACACCGGGCGTTGCTGCTTTTAAACCAATAAGGAGAATTAAACTTTTAACGGTTCAGGCGACCTGATAATACCCACGGGCTAACAACCTGTCTGAAACCCCGCACGGCATACTGAGTGCCCGGTTCTGCTTGCGCAGAAACAGCAGCAGAAATCACCGCAGCCAATTCTTCCTCATTTTCTTCGTCACCATTGCTCTCTGTTACAGGTGCTGCTTTGGCAGCCGGTTTTGGTTCCTCAGGGGGCGTGAGGGTTCCGTTCTTTCGCATTTCGAAGAACTTTTTTGCTACCTGTGGCAGAAGTGCATAAGTGAGTACATCTTCATCCTGAATGATGAGGTCTTTAACTTCCTCCCGGATTTTGTCCAATTCCGGTGCAATCAAATCGGCCGGTCGACATGTGATGGCTTCTTCGTCACCCAGAATCTTTTTCTTAATTTCCTCAGAAATAGGAGCAGGGGTGGTTCCGTACTCTCCTTTTACGACACCCTTGGATTCTTTTGGAACCATCTTGTAACGCTCACCCATCAGTACGTTAAATACCGCCTGTGTACCAACAATCTGACTTGATGGTGTTACCAGTGGCGGATAACCGAAGTCCTTTCGTACGCGGGGTACTTCTTCCAGAACTGCCTCGTATTTATCCAACGCGTTGGACTGTTGAAGCTGTGAAACAAGGTTGGACAACATACCACCTGGGACCTGATATATCAGTGCATTTGCATCAACACCCAGCATCTTTGGGTTGAGCAGACCGGATTCCAGCCACTTATCTTTCAGTGGACGCATGTATGCTGCTAACTCGCTGAGTTTAACCAAATCCAGTCCGGTGTCGAATTCAGTTTCCTGAAGAGAAGCTACCAATGGTTCGGTTGCCGGCTGAGAGGTTCCACCCGCCATAGGCGAGAGGGCTGTGTCAACCACATCAACACCTGCTTCAATGGCTTTCAGATAAGTCATGGATGCCACGCCACTGGTGTAATGGGTGTGAAGTTGAACCGGAACCTTTACGGTTTCCTTGATGGCTTTGATGAGATTATAGGCATCATAAGGTTTCAGCAAGCCTGCCATATCCTTGATGCAGATGGAGTGTGCCCCCATATCTTCCAGCCGCTTGGCATCCTTGGCAAACATATCCAGGTTGTGGACAGGACTTGTGGTATAACTGATACAGCCCTGTGCATGACCTCCTTCTTTGATACAGGCTTTGATTGCAGTCTCCATATTTCGGGGATCGTTCAAAGCATCAAAAATACGGATGATGTCCATTCCGTTGGCCACAGCCTTCTGAACAAAATATTCAACTACATCGTCAGCATAATGCTTGTAACCCAGTAGGTTTTGTCCGCGCAGCAACATCTGCAACGGTGTCTTTTTAGCCTTTGCTTTAATTTTCCGCAAACGCTCCCATGGATCTTCATTCAGGAAACGAATGCAAGCATCGAAAGTAGCTCCACCCCAAGCCTCAAGTGAGTGGTAACCTATATCATCGAGTTGCTCAATAATTGGAAGCATCTCTTCGGTTCTCATGCGCGTGGCAATCAGGGACTGGTGCGCATCGCGAAGAATAGTTTCTGTAATACCAACTTTACCCATATTCAATCAACAGTTTTCCGAGGTTATTCAATAACAATCAATTCCTGACCTGCTGCAATGGCATCGCCTTCTGCAACATTCACAGCTACCACTTTTCCGTCAACAGGAGAGGTGAGGTCGTTTTCCATTTTCATGGCTTCGAATACCAGAATGGTTTGTCCTTTCTTTACTTCGTCACCTTCTGCAACCAACATTTTAAAAATGCTTCCCGGCATAGGGGCAGTTACTTTTTCCCCTCCTTTGGTGGCTGCTTTTGGTTTCGATGATTTTATCTGGCTTGGACTAACGCCACTTTTCATTTTCGGGGCCGATTTCAATGTTTGGAAAGCACCTGCTGTGGTTGTCTTTACCTCTTCTACATCTACTTCGTACTGCTTTTCGTTTACAGTTATTAAATACTTTTTCATGACAGGTTGTAATAAATTAAAATTCGACTTTATTTTGGTGTAAAATTAGAACGATGGAATTAAAGAAAAAAATCTTTAATAATCATTAACTACCATAAGAATTTAGATATATAGATTAAAACAGATATAAGATATTTAGTGAGTTACCTTGCTTTTTAGAAGTTGAATAAAGAAATATTGCAGTATTTCCTGTTTTAAAACATTAAAATCGACCCAAAAAGTACAATATTCAGGGGGGAGAATTAAGGTTGAATTTTGCATTTGTTAACGAAAATACAGAAATATTTCTTTAATGTGCCTTGATGTACACTATTATTGGGATAGGATGGTTTTAAAAAATGTATTTGGATAGATGAAAATAAGCTTTCGGACGAAGAATATTCGGAATTTTTTGACATAGCAAAAACACAATACTCCGTTGAATTATTGCAATCCGCTGCAAGCCAATTGTTTTTACTCGGTGGTTTTTGTTTGTTAAAATATCGTATATCAAGATTGTACGAAATATTTTACATCTAAAAATCTAACGATCTATTGAAAAACACACCCTTACAATAAATATTAATTTTCATTTGTGTTCCGGAATATCACTTGACACAGTTCATTGCGAACGTAGTAAAGTAATCTCTTTTCTCTAACTAGTAGTGCGTTCGCTAAATAGTGTTTCAAATATTTTGCTTTCATTTTTTCTTCCTGCTAGGCGAAATTTTAAAGCATAGCCATAGCTACGGTGCAAAATTTTAACGATGCAGAAAACAATAAGGGAGGTGAAATATGAAATAGTATTTTGTGGTCGCATTACTAGTATAGTGATTTATTTGCAAAAGCGCGGAAATGGTGGCACTGTAATGCATTCTTTGTCGGCCAGCCCGAAATCGGTGGCAAATAACAGAGCCGCGTTTTCAGAAGTTGTTTGTTGATAATGGGATTATCGGTATTAGTAAATGATTAACTTTGCTATCACCCAAATCGTAGGAATATATTCTCCGATTTAATGGTAACGTGTTAAAAATGTATTGTTTATATAGTATTTTTTGGAAATTTTGCTTAGAACGGAATTTGGATTTGCTTTCGATTCTGAACAATGACGGTTTTTCTCTGGCTTTGCCACTTTTCCGGCAAAGGATTGGGCACATCAGTTTCCTTCCGATTTCTGCCATTCATTCCGAGACTAACAGCCACAAGATAACAACTGCAAGCCATGAGCTAACAATCAACTAAACACTCTAAAAGAATGGTAGAAATAATTACAATAGGCGATGAATTATTAATAGGTCAGGTGATTGACACCAATTCTGCCTGGATGGGACGTGAATTGAATAAGGCCGGGTTTGATGTACAAAGAATTACCTCTGTTAGAGATAAAAAGGAAGAAATACAGGATGTCCTGGAAAAAGCCTCCATGAGGGCGAAAATTATACTCATGACCGGTGGCCTGGGGCCAACTCGTGACGACATTACCAAGAAAACACTATGCGAATTTTTTAATACGCATCTTGTTTTTAATCAAGAGGTATTCAATGATATTCAGGGTTTTTTGAAAGGCAGGGTCAAAAATATCAATGAACTGAACCGGAGCCAAGCCCTGGTGCCTGAAAAATGCGAGGTGATTCGCAATGGTATGGGTACAGCACCTATTATGTGGTTCGACTACAACGACAGTGTTGTGGTGTCTATGCCAGGTGTACCGTTGGAAATGAAACTTGCAATGAGTAACAGTATCATTCCCAGGCTTAAACAGAAATATCAGCCCGGAATTATTATTCATAAAACTGTTCTGGTGCACAATATTCCTGAAGCAGTGCTGGCCGAAATGCTAACCCTGTGGGAAGATGCGCTTCCATCGGAGATTAAATTGGCTTATCTGCCGGCTCCGGGACGTATTCGCCTCCGATTATCGGCACGGGGAACTGATGGCCAGCGATTACAAGACCAAATTGACGAAGCAGTTGATGGATTGTTGCCTTTAATTGGTGATAATATTTACGGTGAGGAAGATTTGCCGGCAGCCGAAATTTTTGCCGGCTTTTTTCAGAATACCGGAAAATCCCTGGCCCTTGCTGAGAGTTGCTCCGGAGGTCATCTGGCACATCTGGTCACTTCAGTAGCTGGATCTTCTGCCTACTTTAAAGGGAGTCTGGTGACCTACTCCAACGAGATGAAGCAAAAGTTTCTTGGGGTTAAAGCAAAGGATTTAGAGCAGTTTGGAGCGGTGAGCCCGCAGGTGGTTGAACAGATGGCGTTAGGAGCATTAAAGGCCACTGGAGCCGATTATGCCATTGCAACATCCGGAATTGCAGGCCCGGGAGGAGGAACTGACGAAAAACCCGTGGGAACTGTGTGGATGGCCTGGGCAGCATCAGGAAATAAGGTGGTCAGCAAACGATTCAGGTTTGGAAAAGACAGGGAGCGAAATATATGGCGGACATCAGAAACGGCGTTAATTGAGCTGATGCAGATGATGAAGAAAGGAGAAATTTGAAAAAAAAATCCACTATTTTGGTCGTCTGTGCGAGAGTAATGAAAAATATAAAGGAAAAAGTTTGTTTGTTTTCAGAAAAATCCCGTATTTTGCGCTCTGTTTGAAAAACGTATCGAAAAACGGTTGAGCAATGTCAAAAGTTTGTGAAATAACAGGAAAGAGCTTTCAGGTTGGGAACAATGTTTCCCACTCAAAGAGAAGAACCAAAAGGAGATTTAATCCAAACCTTTTCAATAAGAAGTTTTATTTACCCGAAGAGGACCGTTGGGTTAGCTTGAAGGTATCTGCTTCAGGGCTTAGGTTGATTAATAAGGTGGGTGTAAAAGCTGCACTGGAATCGGCCAAGAAAAATGGTTTTATTTCAAAATACTAAAACGAAGGGTAAATTATGGCTAAAAAAGGTAAAGGAAACCGCGTTCAGGTGATTTTGGAATGCACTGAACATAAAGAAAGCGGCATGGCCGGGACTTCACGGTATATTAGTGTTAAAAACCGTAAGAACACCCCGGATCGTCTTGAATTGAAAAAGTATAACCCTGTTTTGAAGCGTTATACTGTTCATCGTGAAATCAAATAAAACAGTAGTTCATGGCTAAGAAAGCAGTAGCATCAGTACAAAAAGGTGCAGGTAAAGGACATACCAAAGTTATTAAAATGGTAAAGTCTTCTAAAAGCGGATCTTACACTTTTCAGGAAGATGTAGTGCCAAATGATATGGCAAAAGACTACTTTAAGAAGTAATTTCCTGTGCTCACTTTGTGAGCCGTACGATACAATTGCCCTCTTTGGTTATTCCGGAGAGGGCTTTTTTTATGGCTGACAGCCGGAATTTTTTT
>NZ_JADQBH010000305.1 GCF_016278715.1 Marinilabilia sp.
AAACCATAATCGGGATTTGGTTCTTTTTGGGGCCAGTGCCTCCGCTAAAGCTTCGGCGACACGCGGAATGCCAAAAAGAACAAAGAAAATAATCAAAAACAGGGCTACTAACTTTTCCAGAAAACCACAATCATTGCGTTTAGCGAAAGGAGTGTCAAGCTTGCTTGAACGAGACATCACCATTTCACCCCCTCATAATCAACATAGTCATCATCAACTTCCAGATCATTCACAGTACAACCCAGCCTTTTGGCTTCATTTTCCAGAAAGGTCTGGTAAACATCATATTCGTCCGTTAAAAAGGATGCTTTTTCCAACAGTTCAGGAAGTTCCCTGAAAGCTTTTTTCCCACCTCCCTGCATCACGTAATCCATATTGATCTTTCTCATATAATGGTAAATATATTCGTTGGCCTCATATATTCCGCCATCAATAAATCCAATCAACTTGCGGGCCCCGGTCTCGTCAAACTCTTTCATTGCTTTTTCCAGCCAATACTCAACTTGAAGCACCATGGCAATATCAAACTTGGTGGTTTCTGAATAACGCATGTTAAATTTTAGTGCGGCAAGGAAAAATAAAAAATGGATCCAGGAAATCTCAGCCCCAAAGTATTCGACCTCATCAATTTCAGGATGGTCACTTTTCTTTTTCAGACGTTGCCCTTCAAAAGCCTTCCTGACTTCATAAGAAAAACTGCTGATAAGTTTGTCCCGGTTCTCCGATCCGGTCATAGTCAGGTTTCTCTCCTCTCCCCAGAATTTCCCTATCACTTCGTAAAAGCTATTCAGGTCTTCATGTGTTCCCCAGAGCTTAACACCGATTCCTCTGGGAGTTGGTGTGATGTGTAGCATAATAAATTAGAGTTTATTTCTTTTATTTTATTCTCCGACAAATCCTGCCCTAAATAAATATATTGATCGTACTGACAGGCTTGATGGCTATAGATTTACTACAAATACTCCTCAATCCAATAGGAGTAATCTGCCAGGATTTGGCCTTCTTTTGAAGAGGCTTCTAAGGACTTAAATTCAAATAGTTGCAGTGCGAATATCTCCTTGTTTGAATCAGTGCATTTTACCTTTGCAAAGATATTTGAGAAATCTTCTATATTTTCCTCATAACCGACAATCTCAAAAACTTTATCTCCATCCGGAGTTTTGTTTCCATATTCGGTGTATGTAAAATCACTTTCAATTCCTGTTACTCTATGTGGTAACTCAATATTGGCTTTAATGAAGTCCAGATATCTTTTGAGGTTTGCGGAATTTACATTCAAAGATTTATCTTCAATTATATTCTCGATTCTTTGTTCTATATCTTTTGTGTTCATTGTAGTTGATTCTTGCTATTAGAAAAAATATCTTTCATCAATCTATATCTGCCCCCCCACTCCCTTAAACTTCTCAACAAACGAAGCAATCTTTTGAAAAACATTCTGCTTCTTTTTCAAATACTGAGGGTTCAACGGACTCATTTTGGGTAAAACAGAATTGAGTTCAGTCCCATTCTCACTGGCATATTCACGTTTTAATGAGGTCATGATATACCTTCTGGCTTCTTCTTCATTTAGGTCCTCATCTGCTATCAATTCCGACGCCTCTGTTTTTTGTTTTTCCTGTGCAAAAGCAAAGAAAGAATCTATAATTCCTGCTTTGTCTTTCATGGTATCGAGGTCTGTTTTATTGATAAAATCAACAACCAGACTCTCTTTGGCCCGGTTACCAATACTCGCTCGGATAACACGGCGGATCTCCTCTATCAACTCATCCTTGTCTTTGGTCTTTTTGTTATGCTCAAAAATCAATTCAAGGATATAATCAAGGTTGATTTCCTGCGATTTAAGCAAGTCCACCTCAAAAACCACATCATCCCAGTCAATATCTGAGTCCTCTGCTTCTTTACCACTTTTCTCGCGTCGCAGCCAGTCCCGGATATCGTTATAGGTGGACCGATAATCCTGAATCGTTCGCTCTTCAGGCACATCCACCGCTTGCATGGCAGCTATATCTTCATCCGTGACAAAGTGGGTTTCCTTAAATTCCTCAACAGCCTTGGGGTCATCTGTATCAACTACCTGCAATGCCTTCAGATGGGTAAACTCATCGTAGTTTTGAAGAATGTTCTCAACACGGAGGTATTCTCCAAAGAGCTTCGCAAACTCTTTTTTATCTTTTTCCGTGTCGATCTCATCCGGATCGGGGAATTTTTCATTCAGCTCCTTTACCACATCAATATAACCACGACGTGCTTCACCGGTGGCTATATCTTTAAAGCCTTCCAGATACTCCTTATAACTCTTCTCCAACACAACATTTTTGGTGCTGCTATCACCAAAAAGGGTAATGGCATCAACAGTCGCCGTCTCCAAATCGCGAAAGGTTACAATATTGCCAAAGGTTTTGGTAGCATCATAAATACGATTGGTGCGCGAAAAAGCTTGCATCAGACCATGATAACGCAGGTTCTTATCCACAAACAGCGTATTGAGGGTAGGTGCGTCAAAACCCGTCAGAAACATACCCACGACGATAAGTAAATCGACCTCTTTGTTCTTCACACGCTTGGCAAGGTCGCGATAGTAGTTCTGAAACTCTTTGCTATCTACCCCATAGCTGGTCTTAAACATCGCGTTATAATCGTTGATGGCCCTGGTCAAAAATTCCTTTGCACTACTGTCCATTGCAGAGGGCTCAAAGCTCTCATCAGCTATCTCACCTATGGCATTTTGCTCTTCGTTGGCCGCAAAGGAAAAGATGGTCGCTATTTTCAAAGGCTTTTCGCTCTCTTTTTGCAGATTGTTGATCGCTTCATAGTAGCATTTGGCAGCATCCACACTGCTTACGGCAAACATGGCATTAAATCCCTTTGCACTCCCTTGCGACCGATGGGTTTTCTGTCTGTAGTTTTGCAGGATGTATTGAGAGATTTCTTTGATGCGGGAAGGATGCAGCAAGGCTTTTTTGTTTTCGGCTGCACTTAACTTTTTTTCATCTGTTTCGGTCTCTATTGCTTTAAATTTAGGCCGAACATCATTGTAGTCAACCTTAAATTTTAGTACTTTCTCATCCCTGATGGCATCGGTAATAACATAGGAGTGCAATTCACGACCAAATACTCCGGCGGTTGTTTCTGCTCCCAAAGCATTTTCCGGAAAGATAGGCGTGCCGGTAAACCCAAACTGATAGTACTTTTTAAATTTCTTCCGGAGATTCTTTTGTGCCTCTCCAAACTGTGAGCGATGGGCTTCGTCAAAAATGAACATCACCTGCTTTTGAAATACCGGCAAATCACGCTCACCTTTCATGAGGTTATTGAGCTTCTGAATGGTGGTAACGATGATCTTATTGTCCTCTTTCTCAATATTTCTTTTCAGGCCTGCGGTACTTTCCGATCCATTCACACTATCGGGGGAGAACCGCTGATACTCTTTCATGGTTTGAAAGTCGAGATCTTTACGATCCACCACAAAGAATACCTTGTCGATAAAATCAAGCTGTGTGGCCAGGCGTGCTGCCTTAAAACTGGTAAGGGTTTTTCCCGATCCTGTTGTATGCCAGATGTAACCACCACTTTCGGGCTTAGACCATTTTTTTGCCTGATAAGAGCTGGTTACCTTCCATAAGATCCGTTCGGTGGCTGCAATTTGATACGGCCGCATGACAAGAAGCGTATCACTCACATCAAATACGGAATAGGTAAGCAGTACATTTAAAAGGGTGTTTTTTTGAAAAAAGGTGGCTGTAAAATCTTTAAGGTCTTTAATCAAAGTATTATCCGACTTTGCCCAGTTCATGGTAAAGTCGTAACTGTTTTTATTGCGCTCTACGGTGTTGGCAAAATAGCGGGTGTCGGTGCCGTTGGATATGACAAAAAGCTGCAGGTACTTAAAGAGGGAATTTTTGGCATTGAAGCTCTCTTTGGTGTACCGATGCACCTGGTTAAAGGCTTCACGAATGGCAACACCCCGCTTTTTCAGTTCCACCTGCACCAGTGGTAAGCCATTGACCAGTATGGTAACATCGTACCGGTTGGCCTGGCTCCCTGCCTGCTCAAACTGCGAAATGACCTGCACTTTATTGCGGGCAATCTTCTTTTTATCTACCAGATATATATTCTGGATATGCCCGTCGTCAAAGACAAAGTCGTAAATATAGTCATCGTGTATTTTTCGGGTTTTATCGATGAGGTTATCACCGGGTCTGTCTAAATATTCCTCCACAAAACGACGCCACTCTCCATCGGTAAACTCCATATCGTTGAGTCGCTGCAGCTGTTTTCTCACATTGGCAAGCATGCCCTCCTGCGTGTTTACCTTACGGAGATGGTCATAGCCCTGATTGGTCAGATCCTGAAGGAATTCCCGCTCAAGGTCTGCCTCCGATTGATAGCCGGCAGGCGCCTCATTTACCTCCGAGAATTTGGTGTATTTGTCTAATACAATGAAATTGTTGGATTCAGCTATGGTTTTGTAGGTCGTCATAATTCTGTTTTTTTTAACCACGAAAGGCACCGAAAGCACGAAAAACAATGGCTTTGTTGGTTGTCATGGTTTCTGTTTTTTACCACGAAAGCTTAAAGAGCCAGTCGTGTGATGGAGGCTTTAGGGTATGTTCCAAAATTAACGAGTAACCCCAGTCGCATTCCTGTTGCTTTCAAATAATTTAAAACCTGAGCCTGATGCTCCGGCAGGATGCTTTTTGCGGCTTTTAACTCTATAATTATCTTATCGTAACCTATGATATCAGGCTTATATTTTTGTCTCAAGGGTTCACCTTTATAGTTTAGTTGCAGTTCGGGCTGAGCTACATAAGGAATATTACGCCTTCTCAATTCCTTCTCCAGGCACTCCTGGTAAACCGCTTCGAGAAAACCACAGCCCATTTCGCGATACACATCAAAAATGGCACCCTGGATGGCGTAACATTCTTCCTTATAGATGATGTCTTCGTTCATACATTTTAGTTTTATTCAAACAATATTTTATCATTTTTTGTGCCTTTCTTACTTTTCGTGTCTTTCGTGCCTTTCGTGGTTCTCACACCTTTTCGTGCCTTTCTTACTTTTCGTGTTTTTTGTGCCTTTCGTGGTTCTCACACTTTTTCGTGCCTTTCATACTTTTCGTGTCTTTCGTGCCTTTCGTGGTTATCCTGTTTCTCGTTCCTGTTTTTTTCGTGCCTTTTGTGCCTTTCGTGGTTACCCTTCGTGCCTCGGAAACGTCAACAACAATTCCCGGTAATATTCATATTGTTTTTTTCGTAATGCGATCTCTTTGGGCAATCCTTCACTGATGGACGCCGTCAGGGTGTCGAATTTGTCCAGGATCGTAACGATGCGTTGTTGCTCTTCTGGTGAAGGTACCGGAATTACTACTTTGCTTAATCCTTTTGCATGAATTGCTGAAATTTTCCCGGAAGAGATATGTCTTCTTATTTGATCATGAAAATGTTTAGTCCTTGAAAAATAAGCGACATATTTAGGATTTAAAATACTTCTATATGAAAAGCAAGCATCATGAATAACAACCCCGTCATCTCCTAACCAGGCAGTTCCTCTACCAATATCTTCAATTGTTTCACCAGCGGCAACGATGACAACATCCCCTTTTTCGGCAATTCTTAGTTTTTTATTCTCAACTAGCTCTTTACTAACAAATGATTTAGTTTTATCCGCCCAAGTACCATAATGTGTGTACATTTCGCCATAATGAATACAAGGGATACCCTCTGAAATCATATCAGTTTTAACAAATCGTTTTCC
>NZ_JADQBH010000314.1 GCF_016278715.1 Marinilabilia sp.
TTTTTTGTTTTGATTTCATACTTTATATTGTTGCTAATGGAGATAGGATAGCGGATTACTCCACTTACCCCCTCGCAGCCCCGGACGTACAATTTTCCCGAATCCGGTTCCTCTGCATTTTACATTCGTTTCAAGATGCTAATTTAAAGATTTCCAGTCACTTCCACAGGAAAATAGTTTAGTTCAACAACAGCCTCCAATATCAAGCTCGTGAAAGCAATGCTTGATCGGAATCTAAGCTATTTATCACTTGTCATCCAGGGTCTAGCTTTAATATAAGTCTGAAAAAGACTATCCTTAAACCTATAATATCTTTCACGCAATTTGATTAATTCTGCTCCGTATTCATCTGTAACTAAATGACCTACATATTGACTTGCATTCTCTATCCCATAGTCCAATGCAATTTTATATGCATCAGTTGTCCACACTTCACCATCCGATTTCACACTTTGAGCCATCGCTCTAAGAACCGCTTCTCTTTGATATGAAGATGCTACAGCTTTTTTAAATCGACCTTCCAAAACTGGGTCAGTTTCTTTTTCCGCGATTTCTTTTAAAGTTGATTCAATATAATCATGGTCGATTTTTTGAATATTATTTAGATATGCTGTTTTTAAAGCTTGTTTTCCAATCAAGTGAATTAAATATGGATGCCCATTTGCTAACTCAATCATCTTTTTTCTTGCGCCTTCATCAAATGTGATAAATTTTTTAATTGAGCCCTCAGCATTACTGATAATTTCATCTAATTCAATATCTGACATGGAAGGAAGATTAATTACACTATCTGCAAAAAGTCTATCCGTGCTTCCGTGTTCTTTTAAAAGGTTTTGTAAATCTTGAGCAACACCAACAACACAAAATTTTACTGATGGACTATTCGTTGCCAATGATTTTAACAACTTAGCAAATCCCTCTGGATTTTCAATTTGGTCAAATTCATCAATAACTATTAAAATTCCATCCTTTGCAATCTCTATATCATTTAATTGTTTAATAATATTTTCAAATATCACATCTACTTCGTGTGTTTTTATTACACTTTCATTTGTTAATTCTCCCGAATGTTCTGCTCCTGCTTTTAATACTTTTACATCGAAACCACCACTCAACTTATCCAATTCTTTTTTTGCAGCAGGAATATCATAAACCCATTCAAGAAGGCAATCTCGACGAGTTAATAATCTAATTAATAAATCATCTATTGTTTTGACTTTATTGCCACAAGCAATATAAAGGCTTAAATAGTCTAGGCTGTCGTCATAAAAGATTTCTAATTTTTCAAGAAGGGAATTATCACCTTGACTTAAGTTGATTATCTGTCTTGATAGAGAACTTTTCCCAATCCCTCTTGCACCAACAATTGCTATATTATTTCCTTTCGAATTTAAAGCAAAGAAAGCATTTTGGATATAGGAAGAACGTCCTGCAAATTTTTCCGAATCATCAATTTCTCTTGCAGGAATAAATGCATTTGAAATTTGTTTTATTGTTACTCTATCCATATTTTCCATTTTATCGGGTTCGTTCTAATTATTGCCAACTCCTTTATCCATTACATTGGTTGCTGTTATAAAACTTTCATCTTCCTTAAAGGCACACAATACATGCAATTTATCCCTGTATGGTGTACTGTTTAAGGTCGTTTATTATCTCTCCCCAAATTGGAAACAGTTTCCTATTGATATGAGATTATTCTTTTCCGATATGCTGTAATAATTCCGTCTTCGCTAATAGGAGAAGCAAAAGTCACTTTCTCAATATATCAGAAAAATTCTTTATTCCCTCTTCCGCAAATCTTAAAGAATCATGCTAGCAACCCTTAAATCACTAAAGTATACACAACGGCTCCTTTTCCAAAGATGCCTTTCAATCAGTATTTGCATAAACCACAAAATCCCTATGGTCATTGCCTCCTACTTTTTCATCATCTCAATCAATCGCTCGCTTAAAACCAGCATATTTTCCATCAATTTTACCAACAACTTGGTTGGTTCTTCAGGAGAGGTATTAAAAGAATCATTTATCGTACTACTGTTACCAACTCCTGACGCGGCCAATGCAGCTGGGGAATCTGTAAAAGGAGAATTATTAAAACTCTCTATAAAAGCATCAGGCTGTGCTGTTAAAACAGAAATTGGATCGATATTCAAGAACTCAGATATTTTTTGCACCAGTTCCACAGTAATTTTGGTTTCGCCCCGTTCATACTTCGTATAAGCTGCTTCGCTCAGGCCAAGATGTTCAGCCACTTCGAGAGCCTTTTTGTCACGCATTTTGCGGTAAAGAGCCAGGTTACGGCCTATCTTCTTATTCTCGAGTACGGTAAATTGATCGTTATTATCCATGACTTTAGGGTTTTAGTGTAGAGTAGCTCCGTCATTCAGATATACAACGGAAAGGATAACGAAAATTCAGAAGACAAAAAACCGTTACCACTTAAACTCAACGCATTAAACATTTATTTATTTGTTAACTTCTTTAACGAAAAGTTTGATTATGCAAGATAAAGGAAATTTGGGATTTAACCAATCCGGGTTCAAAAGTCTGCACCTGCAAAAATAAATTGTCAACATATCACTATTCAAAAGGATAATGTTTTAATGACCGATTTTTACTATTAAAAAGGCGCGCTGGCCCGTCCGCTTTTCGGGCCGGCGGTGGCGGGAAGGCTTAAGGTTATCTTGAACGTAGGTATGTGGCTTGAAGAATCCGACCTTGGCAGATAAGCCTAAAAACAAGGTTGTTTTATCGTTAAATCGTCTCTGTTTGAATCTCGTGCGCGCAGCAAGCGAGATGAGTTTTGACGATTTCGATAAAAGAACCGTAGTTTTTAGAGCGAAAGCTGACTCAGTCTTGACCTTTTTTTGATTACTTTTTTTGTGTCAAGACAAAAAAAGTAATTCAGGGTCTAAGGGATGAAATCCCTTTACCCACAATTCAACAGATTCCTTTTAAGGAAAAACGAAGCGAACTGTTAAAACCGCGCGCTGGCCCGTCCGTTTTCCGGGCCGGCGGTGGCGGAAAGCCAAAATGGGCGATTTTCACGGCCTTGTGCAATGGGAGGAAATTTTGGCTTTCGCGGGGAGATAAGATAAAGCGGACTAGTCCCGATATAGGTTTTGTAAAGTTTTTATGAAGAAAACTCACAAAAAACATAATCGGTATTTCGTCCTTTTTGGGCCAGTGCCTCCGTTAAAGCTTCGGCGACACGCAGAATGCCCAAAAGAACAAACAAAATTTATTCCGCCCTAAAAATGGAAAAAGGCTATCGTTCCTTCATTCTTTTCACTTCCGATTTAAAAAAATCCTTAAGCCGAAGCTTTCCGTATTGATTAGCAATATTATCATAAGCCATAGCGGTTAAAAAGAACTCAACCGGCCCATATACTTTTGATGAGGTAAATGTCCTTAAAAGCCAGATGGTAAATCGCCTTGTCCAGTCGGGGAGATGACTGATTTTTATTGGCTTTTCCCAGGCTTTAAGTGCAGTCTCTGCCAATTCGTTTTGTGTAAAAATGTCGATACCTCCAACGGATTCCTCATCAACCCCTGCAATCATCTTATCCACACATACCTTTGCCAAATCCTCTCCGTGAATCGGATTCAACTTCAACGTTCCGTCTCCAAATAAATACACCCTTCCCGCTTTTGCCATTGCAAGAAAATCTTTCATGTCAGAGAAAAATCCATTGGGGCGTATAACACAATAGCGGATTCCTGAACTTTTCAATTCATCGACAAACTTTTCTTTAGCTTCAAAGATTTTTAAATGTCTCA
This sequence comes from Marinilabilia sp., assembly GCF_016278715.1. Classification (GTDB taxonomy): domain Bacteria; phylum Bacteroidota; class Bacteroidia; order Bacteroidales; family Marinilabiliaceae; genus Marinilabilia. The sequence continues at coordinate 3,784 of NZ_JADQBH010000314.1, forward strand.
ATTTATTGCCATTGATAGCTGAAATATACTGAAATGCCTCAACTTTATCCTGTAAAGCCTCCTTCAGTAAATTTGAATTCCCCTGGTAGTCAACATCCATATAGGTCAATCCGTCTTTCTGACGAGTGATACCAATAGAAGAAAAAACCCAGTTAATATTGTTGGTTATTCCCTTTATAGAATCAGGATCTATCACCTGCCCCACAAAGAAGTCGTCAACATCATCAAATCTATCCTTTTGAGCTTCTTTTCTAACCAGAACTCTTACCCAAAAACCTCTGACTTTAAGCTCCTTGACAAGATATTGTCCTAAATATCCGGTTGCTCCTGCTACTAATACTTTTATTGTTTTCATCTTTTTATTTCAAAGCTATAGGTTCGGCAGCAGGAACTACTTGACCATCGTCAAGAATTTCTTTTAGCAAATACTCTTGTTTTTATTCTGCTTAGTGTTTCCGGAGATACCCCTAAAAAAGAGGCGATGTATTGCTGTGGTACACGTAGAAATAATTCCCCCTGTGTATTTAACAAATCAATGTAGCGTTCTTCTGCTGATTTTGTTACAAATGATGCAATCATCTTTTGGCTGGCAATCAACTCATTTTCTGTAGCAATTCTGGCAATTACTTCAAACCTGGGAACCTCTTTCAGCAGGGGTTCGATGTTTGCTTTTCGAAAAATAAACAGTTCAGTTGGCTCAACGGCCTGATAATTCTCAATAGCCGGAATATCATAGGTATAGCTTTCTCCTGCGCATATAAATTGTCCTTCGGAATAGAAGAAAGCAGTTCGGTCATTTCCGTCCACATTATAAAAAAGCCTCACGCACCCTTCTGTTACAAAATATATTTCGTCTGCTATTCTCCCTTCAGTAAATATCAACTCATTCTTCTGATAAACCTTTTTTTCCACCGCGCTTTGGAGCAGTCTGGTTTCATGCTCATTTAGTAGTGTATATCGATTTATGTTTTCTATTAATCTATCCATGTTTCCAATTCTGCATTTCGCTCTTTTACAAAATTAGGCTTTTCTATTTTCTGATGCTTCTCTCACAAAAACACACTGTCGCAAGGCTCAAATTACGATTATTAAAACCTCATTCCCGAAATACCGAAATCCCAGGTTCATAGATCCTTTCCCCCAATAATCTTGCGTGAATACGAAGTATTTGACCGAAAACTATATGCTGCCATCATTTATCATGGAATAAATATCCAGGCTTATATACCTCCCGGCCTTTATTTCACAATCTCTCATTGTTCCTTCGTAATTAAAATCAAGCTTCGACAGCCCTATTTTACAATTTTTGTTCTCTGATTCCACAAATCCTTCAATCCTGTGAAGTCCTAACTTCTTAAATCCATACTCACAGATCAATGGCATTATTTCTGTCATAATCCCTTTTCCCCAAAATTCAGGAATTAGCCAAAAACCAACTTCAGCCTTTTTATGTTCCTTATCCACATCATTGAGTCCCCCTGCACCATAAAACTCTTTTCCGTCCTTGGAGCATATTGCCCACCAAATGCCCGTTTCATTTTTTTCTAAATCTCTAAACCAGGTAATCTGTTCTTTTGTGGCTTCTAAACTATCGAAGCTTATTCCGTAATATTTTATAACATCAGGATGAGAAAGTCCTTTATAGACATTTTCTAAATCGTTAACGGTAAATTGCCTCAGTATAAAACGCTCAGATTCTATCTTTTGAAAATAATTACTCATTGCTTTATTTATTTTCTAATTTTACATAATCCGAAGAGGCGCTTAGAATTAAGTCAATCGTGCAGAAAGAACAACAGCATATTCGCCTCCTCCCACGAACAATGGGTTTCCGTATAGACAGGACTTTTTGCTCCCTTTTCCCGGATTAGAATCTTCAGTATTCTCATCAGTATAAAATTATTCTAATCTGATGGCCCTATAACTGCCATAGTAGAAGATTATACTTATTAATTAAAACAACTT
>NZ_JADQBH010000096.1 GCF_016278715.1 Marinilabilia sp.
TAATTAGGGGCTGCTGAAAAAGTCAGCAGCCCCACTTTTAATTTCAGGTTGTTGTTCTTTTTGGCATCGCCCCAAAAAGAACCAAATCCCGATTATGGTTTTTGTGAGTTTTCTTCACGAAAACTTTACAAACCCTATATCGGGACTAGTCCGCTTTAACCTATCAGCCCGCGAAAGCCAAAATTTCCGGCCATTGCGCAAGGCCTTGAAAGTCGCCCATTTTGCCTTCCCGCCATCCGCCGGCCCGGAAAGCGGACAGGCCACCGCGTCTTTGGACAGTAAGTCTTTTTAAATCACAAAAAAATGTTTCCGTTAGTAAAATCTAAACAATTTTCCTTTTCGAGTGCGGACTTAATTTAAGGTTTGCTAAAAAAACCTTGCACTTTAAAGGAAATTTATCAATATAAATAATTTATTTCTAAAGCTTTAAATGATTTTCAGCAGACCCTAATTAAAAAGAGATTGCTTTCCCGAATGCTCAGGATTCGCTATGAACCGGCATTTTAATGATATTACTTTGGCGATTAAAACCACCTGTCCCGGTTTATCGGTAAAGGAATCTAAATCTCTACTTTTCAATTTTCCCGGACAATAGCACCAATGTATTTACCAAAAAACCCGTCCTCCGGGATTCGAAAGACGGGTTTCTGTTCAATTATCTCAATTAAAGATGTGTGTAGTATAAGAAGGTATATTTTTGTCAAAATCGAAGCTTTGAAAATTTTTGCACCGGAGTTAACCTATTGTTAATGTGGATTCAAAAATTTTCAACAACGAAGAGTTTGGCAATAAAGAGGCTTTTTATACTGGACTCAGGGGTTTATTCCATCACCTTCAGTTTAATATTGCGGAACCACACATCATCCCCATGATCCTGAAGTCCGATGTAGCCCATACGCTCTTCCCCGCCAGCATTGATCATCTCAGTCCAGCCTTTAAACTTGCTGTTTTCGATCATCTCTTCCCATTCGGGGGTCCAGAGATGGTACTCCAATACCACTTCACCATTTTGCATGTGGATTACAGTTCCCTTGTAAACAATGATGGTACCGGTATTCCATTCGCCAAAACCCTTACTGTTCTGGGGTTTTGCAGGAATCAGGTCATACAGGGAAGCCGACTTCCTGTTTCCGTCTTTTCCCAGGCGGGCATCCAGGTGATTTTCGTTATCCAGAATCTGATATTCCGGGGCTGAACGATAGATGGGAAGCTCCTCAAATTCACGGGCCATGTAGAAAATGCCGCTGTTTCCACCTTTCGAGACCTTCCATTCGAATTTCAGCTCAAAATTTTGGAATTTCTCATCATAAATGATGTCACCACCATCTTCAGCACCGGCTTCTCCTTCTCCCGAACCGTTAATCTTAATAGCATTATCGTCAATAGACCAGGCACCGGGAACACTTTCTTTATTATATCCCCGCCAACCTTCAAAGTTCTGGCCATTGAACAGCAACATCCAACCTTCTTCTTTCTCTTCTTCTGTCAATCCATTCACGGGTGCTTTCTCTTCCACTTTAACAGATTTTGTTTCTTCACTTTTTTCTTCTGATTTTTTCTGGCCGCCCATTCCGCAGGCGCTAAAAATAAAAGCACCGGCAACAAAGGCTATGGCAATGTTTTTTGTCTTCATATTATAATATTTTTAATTACTAATGCTTCGTTAAACATTTGCAAGCAGTGGGTATAAATGGTTTGAAAAACAGAACCAACAACCACAACCTTCTAATAATAAAACTCTTACATTGCTTAACTTAGCGTTTTTTAACAGACTATTAAACACCAATACTCCGTTGACCAATATAAACTACCGATAATAAACTATTTGTAAAGCAACATGCAAAAACCTCAACTCTTTGGCAATAAAAGTCTTGCAATATTAAGACTCTACTTTTAGTTTTTTTCTAACGAACTATTGATATTAAACGAAAATTTAGAATACTCTCATTAAGGCATTGGAGGCAAACTCCAGCCATCGCGATAGCTGTGTTTAATCAACTCTCTTGAAAAAGCCCTGGCATTAACGGGATCTGTCCAGGTCTTATTGAATGTGGGGTGACCATCATGAATTTCGAAGCCATCTTCAATTACTGTACGAACCGTTTCATCAGCGTTGATGTTGGTGAATTCCATTTTCTCACCATCCCATTCCAGTTCCTTATTGAGACCTTGCAAGCGAACAGCAAGCACGCCCATCACCACCATTTCATTGAATGGACCGGCTTCACTAAATGGCGAATTGGTTTGCTGACGACTGGCGGCATTTTCCTTACAGGCACGAACCCAATCCATTTCATGACTGGTTTTAACACGTCGCTCGGTTTTAGGAACATTGGGTACCCTTCCCGACAACAACCACGGCTCTTTACCGTAGCAGCCTGTTATTAAGGTATCCTTGGTTCCATGAAACAGGACGCCACCCCCGTCATTGTTCATATCTTTTCCAGCCGGCCATCCGTCAGGTTTCATGGGCTGCAGACCACCATCGTACCAATGAACATCAACTTGAGGTAAATTCATCTTTCCTTTTTTCCCTCTTTCAGGGAACGTCATTCTGACGCGCTGTGCCGTGGGAGCAGACTCCGTAAGCAACAATGTTGAACTTCCCTGTGCTTTAATCGGGTATCCCAGATCAAGTCCTTTGAAAGCCGGATGCAAAATATGACAAGCCATATCACCCAAAGCTCCGGTTCCAAAATCCCACCATCCCCGGAAATTCCAGGGTGTATAAATTTCATTGTATGGTCGCATCTCAGCAGGTCCTACGAACAGATCCCAGTCAAGAGTTTCAGGCACCCACTGGCCCTGCTTAGGCACATTCAAACCCTGAGGCCAGATGGGCCGGTCGGTAAATGCTTCCACTTTGGTCACTTCCCCTATCTCATTATTCATAAGCCATTCGGTAGAAAGGGCAACGCCATCGCCCGATGCTCCCTGGTTACCCATTTGAGTAGCAACATTGTATTTTTCGGCCAGACGGGTCAGCAAACGTGACTCATAAACTGTATGAGTAAGTGGTTTCTCCACATATACATGTTTTCCCATTGTTATTGCTGTAGCTGCAACAATGGCATGGGTATGGTCAGCAGTAGCAACCACTACAGCATCAATGGAATCGCCCATTTCATCGAACATCTTTCGCCAGTCCCAATATTTCTTAGCCTTTGGAAAATGATCGAATGCTTTCTGAGCGTATTTCCAGTCCACATCACAAAGAGCCACAATGTTTTCGCTCTCCATGGCTTTAAGCACTGCAAAACCACGGCCGCCAACGCCTACACCGACAATATTTAATTTATCACTGGGGGCTTTACGGCCAAGAGTTCCCCCCATGGCCACATTTGGGATTACCGTCATTCCAGCTGCAATAGCGGCTGAATTGCGTAAAAACCGACGTCTGCTAAGACCGCCTGAATTGTTACTGTTTTCCATGTTTCTAGTTTATTAATTGTGTGAATAAAAATATCATCAGATCTTTAGATATAAGATTTAAAATCATTAGTGTCCTAAAAACCTAGCGGATTTAAAATATGACAAAAAAAGACTTAAAACCACTTAAACAGGTTTGAAAAACTTTCTTCTCAAAAATGAAAGAAGGTCGGGGTACAATTAATCTTTTAACGAAATTCTTCTGAAAATTAAAAATTTTAACGCAACAATACAAAACGAATATGGATTTTAAACAATTTTAAGATCACAATAAACCGTTAGATTTTCGGATATTAGATGTTAGATGGATTGTATCATGTTGAAAAACAACTATTTAACAGCTTAAGCAATGTGTTTTCAAACAATTGACTGACAGGATGTTACGAAAGTTTAACGGAGTATTGAGACCAATTACCTGTAAATAAAGCTCAAACACAAAGAGGCAGTTACGAAGGGGTGCAATTTTATTAACATATATAACAATAGACCGTTAGAATTTTAGATTAAAGAACATTAATGTCCGGTTAAAAAATTGAGATTGCCTCACTACGTGCGCAATGACTGGACTTTACAGGATATTGAGGGTTGGTAGTAAAGTGAAGCATTCTTTTTTCAAGAAATAAGTATCACCGGACAAAAGTGGTTTAATCTCTTCCTGTTATCTTTTGTTTCTTTTGTGGTTCAGTCACTTAAATCTAACGATCTATTGTGACGGGCCTAACCAATATTATTCGGCCGGTTGTAATTGTTTTTTTTTAAGCAAATGACAGCTTGTAATCATCCTATTATTTATCAATGTTTTTGGCGTCCAAAAGGTGTATTTTTGTAAAAAACATCGCTATGCAATACTGGAAAAAACTGACAAAGAGTGAGATAAAATCCAGAGTGGATTATGCTTTGGCAAAAAACATTAATTACCAGGAAAGGACCATTCTGGGCATTCCGGCCTCCCATCTGGATGAAAATGTTTTTAATATGGACCCTTCTTTCCTTAACAACGCGCCGTTTCTAAAAGCCATGACCGACAATCCCAACCACATTGGCTGTCATACCATGGGCGAATCAGAACCGTTTTTTGCAGGAACCCAGAAATTGGAAAAAGAATTGATTGGAATAGTGGCTGAAGACATTCTCAAATGTGAACCGAATCAATACGACGGATATGTGGCATCCGGGGGTACAGAGGCAAATATTCAGGCCATCTGGATATATCGAAACCAGTTCAGAAAGCAGTTTGATGCCTCCTATGGGGAAATCTGCATTTTATGCTCGGAAGATTCCCATTATTCAATGCCGAAAGCAGGAAACATACTTGATCTGGATGTATTTTATGTACCTGTAACCGATGACACCAGGGAAATAACGGGCCAAAGCGTGGAAAAAACCATTCAAGAGGCAAAAACCCAAGGCAAGAGATACTTTATTGTTGTTGCCAACATGATGACCACGATGTTTGGTTCGGTGGATTGTGTGGAAACCTATACGAAAGCCTTAAGAAAAACGGATCTTAAATTCCGGCTCCATGTGGACGGTGCATACGGAGGTTTCGTTTACCCTTTCAGCACCGATAATGATGAAATGACGTTTCTAAACCCGGATATCAGTTCCGTTACCCTGGATGCCCACAAAATGGTTCAGGCACCTTTTGGGACGGGTATCTTTGTGGCCCGCAAAGGATTAATTGACAATGTATTTACCGACGAAGCACAATATGTCAGCGGACTGGATGCCACGCTCATCGGCAGTCGTTCGGGAGCCAATGCCATTGCAGTGTGGATGATTCTGCAAACCTACGGGCCGCACGACTGGTTTGAAAAAATCCACATACTGAACTACCGCACCAACTGGCTGTGCAATCAACTCGAGGACTTAAATATTGAGTTTTACCGTCATCCGAGTTCCAACATTGTGGCCATCCGCGCCAAACATATCCCCCCGGAACTTGCCCATAAGTACGGATTGGTACCGGATACCCACAACGAATCCCCCAGCTGGTATAAAATTGTACTCATGGAACATGTCCATGTGGATCATTTATTACCGTTTGTAGAGGAATTGAGGGAGAAATTGTAATTTTTAGTTGCCCTTTCAGGGCGATCCTTTGCATCTGTTCCATTTTCCCGGGGTGATTACCCCGGGCTATGGTAAATTGCCCTTTCAGGGCGAATTTCGGAGACTGGACACATTCTCATGCCCCTAAATTCCCCAGGCTGAAAGCCCAGCTCACTATAATCCAACGGCAACGCCTTGGGACATCACCAAAATACAATCAGAAACGGGCTGAAAGCCCAACTAATT
>NZ_JADQBH010000103.1 GCF_016278715.1 Marinilabilia sp.
CTGGCAATTAGAAGCCATGCTGTATTCTTTTAGGTTTTTAGAGGACGATGAATCAAAAAAGGAGACAGAGTAATGAATTTTCCTTCTCTCACAGATAATGAGCTCGAAAAAGCTTGCAAACGGGAAGATTTGATGCGCGAAACAGCGCAGCAAATCATCAAGGATTTTGCGGAGTTTTGTCTGGAACTTAACTTTAGCGGTGAGGTGAATGATTTTTACCGGGAGCTTTTTGGTCAGATGCGAACGCATGTAGACGACCTCATGGGAGAGAATGGGGAGAAATTTTTTAATCTACTTTACCGAATTGATGTGTCTCCCGATGAAATTGGTAGTTATCAAAAACAGTTTCCGAGTGTTGAGCTTCCCGATGTGGTCACTGAATTGATTATTCACCGGGAGCTTAAGAAAGTTTTGATTAAAGAATATTTTCGAAGTTCAAAACATTGAACATCCATATATATCACATGTTACAGACATGTGTCCATGAAATAAATCAGATGTTATGAGTACAGAGAAAGTCAGAGTTGCAATAACCCAGGGAGACATCAATGGCATTGGTTATGAAATTATTTTCAAAACACTTGCCGATCCCAAAGTCCTGGAGCTTTATACTCCTGTTATTTACGGTTCCTCAAAGGTGGCGGCTTATCACCGCAAAGCCCTGAATATCCCAAATTTCAGTTTGAATAGTATTAAATCAGGAGATGAGGCTCATTCAAAAAGGGTGAATATTGTTAACTGCGTGGACGACAACGTGCGGGTTGAGTTGGGTAAAGCTACCGAGGACGGTGGACAGGCCGCATTTGTTGCCCTTCAGAAAGCAGTAGAAGATTTGAAAAATGGGCTGGTGGATGTATTGGTTACAGCTCCAATTAATAAAAATGTCACCCATTCTGAGGCCTTCAATTTTCCGGGACATACAGAATTTCTGGCAGAGCAGTTTGGCAATCAATCGCATATTATGCTGATGGTTGCTCCGCAGCTTAAGGTGGGGATTGTAACGGGGCATGTTCCTTTGAAAGACGTACCAGAGCTGCTGACTATGGAGAAAATATTGGAAAAAATCAGGGTTTTGGATCGGACTTTGCGCATCGACTTTACTATCCGCAAGCCACGAATTGCCGTTCTTGGGGTTAACCCACATGCCGGAGACCAGGGACTGTTGGGGGATGAGGAGATAAATATTATCAAACCGGCCATCGAAGTTGCCCGTGAGGAAGGAATTATGGCTCTTGGGCCTTATCCGGCCGATGGGTTGTTTGGATCCGGAAATGTTGGACGTTTTGATGCTGTTTTGGCCATGTATCACGATCAGGGACTGGCTCCTTTCAAAAGTATTGCCTTCTCTGAAGGGGTCAATTTAACAGGTGGATTGCCTATTGTCAGGACATCGCCCGATCACGGAACCGCATTTGACATTGCCGGAGAAAACAAGGCGGATGAGAGTTCTTTCCGGGAAGCAGTTTATCTTGCGGTAGATATTTTTAATCGACGGAATCTGCACAAGGAGATATCTTCGGATCCCTTGAAACCCGCTGAAAAAGGAGATTTTGAAAGGGACTAATGTTCTTTATTGTATAGCATAAAAAAAAGCATTGGAAACCGCGATTTCAATGCTTTTTTTATGCTGTGGGTTTGTCCGGGGAACTAAGTGATGTTCCCCGGGCAAAACGTTTTTTGTTCGGGTTTAGCTGTTGTCTGGATTATACCCCTTAATAACCCCTCTTTGCGAATTCTTAATGAATAAAATTATTTCATCGCGTTCGTCAGATGCCGTTAATTCAGCTTCAATGCGTTCTATCGCCTGGCTGTTGTTAAGCCCTTTCTGAAACATAAAGCGATAAATATCCTGGATATCTCTAATCTGCTCGTTGGAGAAGTTTCTTCTTCGCAGACCTATCGAATTGACACCGGCGTAGGATATTGGTTCACGGCCGGCCTTCACATATGGAGGAACGTCCTTACTGACTAAGGTTCCACCGGCAATCATCACATGAGTCCCGATATGAACAAACTGGTGGATGGCGGAAAGACCTCCTACAATGGCCCAATCGTCAATTTTTACTTCCCCGGCCACCTGTACGCTGTTTACCAGAATTACATGATTTCCCACAACGCAATCGTGAGCCACATGCACATAAGCCATTAACAGGCAGTTGTTTCCTACTACCGTTTGTCCTTTTGATTTGGTCCCGCGATTTATGGTTACAAATTCCCGGATGGTGGTGTTGTCTCCAATGACAACAACGGAATCTTCACCTTCAAATTTTAAGTCCTGGGGTACGGCAGATATAACTGCTCCCGGGAAAATATTGCAGTTCTTACCGATACGGGCCCCTTCCAGGATGGTTACGTTGGAGCCAATTCGGGTTCCTTCGCCTATTACAACATTTTTGTCGATGGTCGCGAAGGGCTCAATGACTACATTGGGAGCTATTTTTGCTTCTGGATGAATATATGCCAATGGTTGTTTCATGTGTCTTGTTCTCTTATTTTCAGGAAGTTAAAAGGAATTTTGTTTGTGAATTTCCTTTGATTATTTGTTTTTTACAATCTGAGCCATAAACTCGCCTTCTGCAACAATGGAATCTCCCACAAATGCAGTGCCTTTCATATTGGCTACACCTCTTCTGATATCCGTTATCATCTCTAGTTTGAAAACGATGGTGTCGCCCGGAACTACTTTTTTGCGAAATTTAATGTTGTCAATTTTCAGAAAGTAGGTGCTGTATTTTTTTGGCTCGTCCACCTGACTTAGAACCAGAATTCCACCAATTTGTGCCATCGCTTCAACCTGAAGGACTCCCGGCATCACAGGCTCTTCTGGGAAGTGACCTACGAAAAAGGGTTCATTCATGGTGACATTTTTCACTCCGACGATGGTTTTGCTCTGAAGGTCAATAATCTTGTCGACCAACAGGAATGGCGGACGGTGTGGAAGAAGTTTTTTGATTTCGTTGATATCGAAAACCGGTTCTGCATTCGGATCGTATTCTGGCGCATCGGCTTTCAGCTGACGTCGTTTGATCTCCTTACGAATAGCCTTGGCAAATTCCGCATTGATTTTATGTCCCGGTTTACTGGCAATGATGCGTCCTTTTATGGGCATTCCGGCCAGGGTGAGGTCTCCAATTACATCAAGAAGTTTGTGGCGGGCAGGCTCATTGGAGTGGTGCAACTCCAGATTGTTGAGGATTCCAATGGGTTTAACTTCTACCGATGGCTTATTGAAGAGGGCTGCCAGGCGATCCAATTCCTTTTGTGGTACTTCTTTGTCAATGATGATAATAGCATTGTCAAGGTCTCCACCCTTTATCAGGTTATTGTTGAGCAGTGGCTCCAGTTCATGCAGAAATACAAAGGTTCGGCAATTGCTGATTTCAGTTTCAAACTGATCCATGCTTTCCATATTCGCATACTGGTTGGAAAGAAGCATCGAGTTGTTGAATGAAATCATGGTCTGGTAGGTTTGCCCCTCATCTGGAATGGCGACAATCGAGCTGCCTGTTTCCGGATCTTCCACAATCATCTTTTCTTTAACCACGAAGTATTTGCGGTCAGCATCCTGTTCTTCGATGCCGGCTTTTTTTATGGCTTGTACAAAGTAGTGCGCGCTACCATCCAGAATCGGTGCTTCCGGGCCATCTACCTCTATCAGGCAATTGTCAACACCCATTCCCCGTAAGGCAGCAAGACAGTGCTCAATCGTACTTACGCGTGCCTCATTCTCTTCCAGCACAGTACCTCTTTCAGTGAATACCACGTTATCGGCAATCGCTCTGATCACAGGGGTGTTCTCCAGGTCGGTACGTTTAAAAGAAAACCCCGAGTTTACGGGGGCTGGATTTAAGGTGAGTGTAACTTCTGCACCTGTGTGAAGGCCGGTGCCCTTTAAAGAAGTTGGTTCTTGGATGGTTTTTTGTTTTTCTGACATAGTAACTATCATTAGTCATGACGGGCCGCAGTGCAAAGAAGTAGAGCGTCCGTGCCTTATTTTTCTGAAACTTTTTTTTCGATTTCCTGCAACTGTTGATAAATAGCGGGCAACTTTCGGAACATTACATAGGATTTGTTGTATTGCATGGCATCCATTGCAGGGGAACCCATCAAAACCGTGCCATCTTTGACAACGCTTTTTCCAATTCCACTTTGTGCCGCCACTTTTACCTGATCTGCAATTTTTAAATGCCCAGCAACTCCAATCTGGCCTCCGAACATACAGTTTTTGCCAATTTTGGTGCTGCCTGCAATTCCTGTTTGTGCAGCAATTACGGTGTTGGCCCCAATTTCCACATTGTGGGCTATTTGTACCAGATTATCTATCTTGGCGCCCTTGCGAACAATTGTTGAACCCATTGTTGCCCGGTCGACAGTGGTGTTGGCCCCAATTTCCACTAAATCTTCCAGGATCACATTTCCGACTTGTGGAATTTTCTGATATTCCCCATCCGGGCCGGGGGCAAAACCAAATCCGTCGGATCCGATAACAGCTCCGGCATGAATAATACAGCTATTTCCGATTTTACAATGTTTGTAAATTTTTACTCCTGAATAGATAATGGTGTCGTCTCCGACTTCAACGTCTTCCCCGACAAAAGCTCCGGGCCAGATTTGAACATTGTTCCCGATTTTTGCTTTTTCACTGATGTATGCAAATGCACCTATGTAAACAAAATCACCCATCAATGCCGACTGGTTAATAAAGGAAGGCTGTTCGATACCCGTTTTCTTTGGTAAGGAGCTTTCGTATAGTTGAAGCAGTTTAGCAAGTGCCTGATAGGCGTCTTCCACACGTATGAGGGTGGTTTTTATCGGTTTCTCGGGTTTAAAATTGTTGTTGACAATAACCACCGATGCTTCCGTGTTATATATGTGCTGTTCGTATTTGGGATTTGCCAGAAATGTAAGTGTCTCCGGGCGTCCTTCTTCTATCTTTGAAACATCCCGTATTACCTGGTTTGTATCACCTTCGACCGTCCCATTTATAAGTTCAGCAATCTGTTGTGCAGTGAATTCCATGTTGAAAAATTTGAGACAAAACTAATAAATATATCTTTTGGTGTAAAATATTGTTGCTGTCAGGGACGTTTTTGCCCTGTTTTTTTCGGCTAAAACGTCAATTTTGAACCATGAAATGCTCAAAATTGTTGAATGCTTTCAAACTTCCACTAAAGAGTCTGCCCCTTAAAGGAGGCCAGGCAGAGCTCATCGGGCGGGTGGTGCAAGGTTAAATATCCGAAATTTAAAATATTTTTTGCTCAGCAGATGCGGGCAATTATTTTGGATAGCAAAGGATGTATTTGCTGACAGGCTTTGATAACGCAACGTGGTCAAGCATGTCCGAAGCCATTGATATGTTTTTTATGGAACCGTCTTTGTATAGGATGTTTATGATTTCACCTCCTGTTTTGTAGGTGCTGTTGGAAACATGATCCGTAAACACAAAATAGTCCATCTCTTCGAATGATAATCCAATTAAATTTTTGCTTTCATGTTTACGACGGTCAATCATTTCTTTTGAGAAGGGGGTATCTGATACCTCTATTCTTAGAAGTTTGCGGTCTATTATGCCGGAAGAAAGTAAAGCAAGAACGCGGTCCTTGTTATTTTGCCATAGCTTAAGGGCACTCATAATATCGTTGTCGTCCAGCATGGTGAAATCATCCAGGATTTGCGG
>NZ_JADQBH010000050.1 GCF_016278715.1 Marinilabilia sp.
AATCTAATTCATGTAAATCTAATTCATGAATTAGATTTACATGAATTAGATTTACTGGTCATTAATATCTATATCCAAAACAGTTTCGTTAAGGCTTTCAACTTGTACATCTTCTACAATCTTCAGAAACTGACTGAATTCGCCTTCGATAGTTTCAACCACTACCAGGTCGTAGGTTCCTGGTGCTAAAAATGCAAGTTTAAAGCTGCCTTCTTCGTCAATTGTCCAGTTTGTGATAGCATTTGGGAAACGGACTGCCTCTTCTTCCGGCTCTGCGGCGTCTTCTTCAGTGTAGTCTCCATTCTCATATGCGTACACCACAATTCCGCTTCCTTCTGGAATGTTGGTTACAGTACCTGTAATGCTTCCGGCCTGATTGTCCACCACCAGTCGGATAGTGGGTTTCAGAATATATTTTCCGGAACTCCCTGCTTTGACAACCGATTTGCGTGCATCGAAGTCGGCTGTTACCGAAACCTGACCATTTACGGGGACCGTAAAATCTCCGGTTGCTTTATAGCCTGTTTGGGCACCACTTGGCACAAAAAGGGGCTGTATAGTTCCATCTTCAAACTCAAGATAGCATCCTGGATTGGCAATGGCTGATGCTTGCTCTCCTTCGGGAGCGTCCAAAATAAACCGCAATTGGGTATAGTTTCCTGCACCCAGTTCAAATTGTCCCAGTAATTCAGATTCGCCACCGGTTAATTCAAGTAAGTTGAATGTGTCGGGCTCAAATCCTTCAAGCGATTTCCACTGGTTGTCTTTAATGTGATACTGAACATCTTTAACACCAATGTTAACTGCTGTAATTCCATCTGTTTCGATTGGTGCATCAGTTATTGACAGTTTTAGTGTTCCATTTCCTGTGGTTTCATCACCATCTTCGTTACACGATGCGAACAAGAATGGAGTGATTAATCCGATTGTCAGAAAGATTAGTTTCTTCATTATAACCCTTGATTTTTATGATTAGAAAATAAATACTCCTCCGGTTACCTTTAATTAGAGACCTCTTTGGTAAACGGCTTTGTATTTAAGACGGGAGCTGTTTGTAAGGGTTGGAAGTATTTATAAAGAAATTGTGTATCCTACCGAAAGTGTGAAGTTAAATGAGGTGTTGGTTGAGTGGTTTAAGTTACTGCTTATTTGCTTGTTACCTGTAAATACGTTCTTGAGTCCCTGGCGGTAAAATACACCGGCTGCCAGGGTGATTTTATCAGTCAGAGGTGCGAAATACTCATATCCGGCAGTCAACCCAAAATCGGTATTGGCATAGTCTGAGGATATATTAAAGGTTTCGCTTCCGATGAATTGACGTGCGTTATTTAAAAACCCTGTATAGATTCCTGCTGAAAATGCATGGTTCAACGTTTTTCTAAATGGGCGATAGCGTGCTTTCAGAGCTAGGTCGGTGTATTCCAGGTCAATGTTGTTGGACACATATTTTCCCTGATAGTACTCTTTGTAATGTTGCCCGTTTTGCCTGTCCATGCTAAACTGCCCAATTACTTCCCAACGTTCAGTAAGCGTTCCCGCAACACTGATTCCGTAATTTTGTTTGAATGTGGGGCGGGTGGCTGTCAATTCCTGAGGGTCAAAAGCTTCTACGGTTTTGGGGCTGATGAGCCACGTGTTGGCAATTTCGCCATGGGCAGAGATGGTTATTTTTGAAAAATATATTCTTCTATTGTTAATTATTGGGTGTGGAGGTTCCTGTTTAATTTTAGGATATTCAGGGTGTGCCAGTGGGCTTTCAGGAACAGTAATGAGCTGAAAATCGGGCATTGAGAATTCCATGGAAGCAAGTCGGCTATTCAAATAACGATTGGAATTATCCACTAACTGAATTTCCAATCCAACTGTATGAATTTTGAACGAATCAGATTCTAAAGAAGACTTTTTTTCAATTGATTTGGCGTTGGTTTGAACAATCAAACTGCTCTCTTCTGTAATGGGTATTAGCTCCGGTATTTCTTTTGTTATTTGGGTCGGGTTAGTTGTTGAATCTGTTTGAAGAATTTGGCTATTCGTTTGTATTGAGATTGTGTCAATGCTTAAATGGCTATTAGACGTTGTGTTTTGGGCAATAGGTTGCTCGGTGGATGTCTGGCGCACCCGGTTAATGAGCATATATCCCACAGATAACAGTAGCAGAATGCTCGCAGCAGATGATGCTCTCCAAATCCAGACTTTTCGTCGTTCTGCGGCAAGCGATTTTTCCAGCCGATCGTACACCAGGTCGATATCCAAATCGTTTTGAATATTCTCCCAGGTATTGGATGGTGGTTCGACCGCCCCTGATTCTATTGTTTTTTTATACCATTTAAGAAAGCTCATTCCTCTTCTTTATTAATTCTTTTAACCATCCCTGAAGCAAATGTCGGGCTCTGCTGAATTGTGATTTTGATGTGCCAACGGATATGTTGAGCTTTTCTGCAATTTCGTAATGGTTCATGCCTTGCAGTGTATATAAATTGAAAACCATTCGTGCACCTTCGGGCAGTTTAGCAACTTGTTCCAGCAACTCATTCATGTTCAACTCTGGTTCATTGTCCGGGAATTCCTCCTGCTCCGGAATTTCTTCATTTATCAGTGGCAGATTTTTGTACTTTTTGCGGGTGAAATCAATTGCTGTATTGGTTACGATACGTCTTATCCATCCTTCAAAAGAGCCCTGACTTTTGTAGGTGTCAATATTTCGAAAAATTTTCATAAAAGAGTCATGCAAAATGTCTTGTGCCTGCTCTCGATTTTTGGCATAACTCATACATACCCCGTACATTTTAGGGGCAAAACGGCGATATAAAACCTCTTGAAAATATCGCTTCTTTTTTTTACATCCTTCAATAATTTCCTCCTCAGGAAACAGTTCTCTATCCATTCATATTATTCAAAAACAAAAGAAAAAGATTCTTCCAGCCGCCCCTGTAAAGTAGTAAAAAAGGGCATGTCCTTTTCATTTTTATTACTGATGGTGATGGTGCTTTCCTCCGTTAATTCTTCTTTTTTATGTTGTGTCAGGAGGAAAACAGGAAAATATTTGAAAAAGTAGGCAGCATCCAGTGTGAGATATGCCTGTTCTTTTTGGTTCTTATTCAGAATGATATTGTCGGTTGGTCTTCCATCTTCCCTTTTCCCCTGGATGGTTATTTCCTGCTTCAGGCCGAATTGATAATTAAAAATTACTGGTTGTGATTTTCCCGAAGTGACTACTCCCGAAAATTCCAAAGCAGGAAGTTCTTCATTGCCCAGGAACAATTGGAGGTTAAGTTTCTGGTAAATACCCTGAGGGATGTCAAAGGAAAGTTTTTGTGAGACTGTAGTGTTTTCATCCAGTTTTATCTCTAAGGGAGGGTCAAATGGAATCTTCTCATATACATCCTCTCCCTGTTCTCGTTTTCCATCGATGATGATGTCTGTGATAAAAAAGGATGCTTTAAAAATCTCCATTTTTTTTATCAACCCCGGTGCAGTATTTTGATTTGGGGTGTTGGCCTGGCTTAGAGAACTGTTTTTGAGTAAAATTTCTGCGGATTGAGTTTCAATTTCATTATTCGTGAAAGGGATCAGATCAAAATTTACATCTACACTGGTGGGCAATGTCAGTTCGTCCTTCTGACATGCCCCCAGTATAAATGCAATAAGTGTTAAAAGAAAAAACCTTTGTTTGCGCATGTTATATTGGTTTTGGTAACTGATAGACGAACAGTGGCAAAAAAGGTTGGATTTTTGTTCGTTTTTTTTACCTGAAAAGATGTGCAGGAGTCCCTTTGACATCTGTTTCTATCACAAATAAAGACCCACTCAAAGGATATTGGGCCAGTTGTTCTTCAGTAAGTCCTTCCCGGGCGGTGGTAATGTAAAGGGTTGTGAGGTTGGGCCCGCCAAAAGCACAGGAAGTAACGTTGGGAGCCGGAACATCAATCTTTTCCATCAATTCTCCGGTTTCAGGATCCCAGCGATAAACTCCGCTTCCTCCCCAATGGGCAATCCAGAGTTTTCCTTCTCCATCGATGCTCATTCCATCCGGACTTCCCTGTTCTAAAGGAATTTCCAGCGCGACCCGTCTGTTGGCAACTTCTCCGGTAGAAGAGTCATAATCATAAGCAAATACCTTCTGGGTAGGTGTATCGATGTAATACATCAGATTTTTATTGCTGTCCCAGACGATGCCGTTGGAAATGGTAACATTACTCTCTTTAGTGTACAGGCTGTCGTTTTCGAACATGTAAAGCTTTGCTGCACCTTCTTTGGCCGTTTTCTCCATGGTGCCTACCCAAAATCGCCCCATTGGGTCGCATTTCCCATCGTTGAATCTCACATTAGGCAAAGCATCGGCGGGAAAAGGAGCTATTTGTTGTTTGGTTCCGTCTTCCCGCAAACCAAAAATCCCGGTTTCCTGGGCTGCTATGGCAAAAAACTCACCTGTTGATGGTACGACAGTGCCTACCATGCTCTCAAGGGAAATATCCTTAATCATTCCTTCATCGGGTTTGTACATAAAAACTTTTTCTCCGGTTATGTCCACCCATAGTAATGCGTCTTTTTCTGGATGCCATATTGCACCTTCACCCAGTTTGGCAGTGGGGGTATTTTTAACCGGTTTTACACCCGATGAGCAGGAGGCCAGCAGAATAATTGCTGAAAGAAATAATA
The DNA here is from genome assembly GCF_016278715.1 of Marinilabilia sp. Taxonomy (GTDB): domain Bacteria; phylum Bacteroidota; class Bacteroidia; order Bacteroidales; family Marinilabiliaceae; genus Marinilabilia. Next base: position 4,660 of record NZ_JADQBH010000050.1, read on the forward strand.
GATTTTTCATGGTTTCTGATTTTATTGATGTGTGTAACTATAAAAGTAATCACTATTATCCGGAAAAACTTATTTATTGAAAAAAGATTGCTTCCCTTTGCTCGCAGTGGACTGTTCTACGGCATTTAGGCAGGGTGGAGGGGCTAATTTTGAGCCTTGCCGAAAATCCCTCCATTCCTCAGATTCCGGTAAGTCCTGCCATTTGGAATCCCGATCTTTTGGGAAAGCAATCTCAATTTTTCAAGGTGAATAGGGCTGGGGTGATATCTGATTTTTTTTTTTGACAATTTACCTCTGTATTTGATGCCATTATTTGGTTTCATTCTCAATATTTCCTTTGTTATTTTCGTCTTCAGAATTCAATTGGTTAAACAAAAAGAAAAATAATATGGACAAGTCATTAAAAGGAACAGAAACCGAACAGAATTTGTTGAAGGCTTTTGCCGGAGAATCTCAGGCACGCAGCCGTTATACCATGTTTGCCAAGCAGGCGCGTAAAGACGGTTATCGTCAGATTGAGGCTATTTTTATGGAAACTGCCGAACAGGAATTGCAACATGCCAAGCGTTTTTTTGATTTTTTGGAGGGGGGAGATGTTGAGATCACAGCGACTTATCCTGCGGGTAAGGTAGGAAATACCGCCGAGAATCTGGAAGCTGCTGCTATGGGAGAGAATGAAGAGTGGGAGGAGTTGTATCCCAAATTTGCTGAGGTTGCCGTTGCCGAAGGTTTTCAGAAAGTCGCCAACGCGTTTAAAAATATTGCCAAAGTAGAGAAAGAGCACGAAGCTCGTTACCGTAAGCTCAAAGCTAATGTGGACGAGGGAAAAGTGTTTGAACGGGAAGAGAAGGTCCGCTGGAGATGTCGCGTTTGTGGTTTTGTACATGAAGCCAATAAGGCTCCCAAAGCGTGTCCTGCCTGTAACCATCCGCAGGAACATTTCGAGATAGAACCGGATAACTATTAGTGATTTTTTTTTTTTTTTGAATTGCATAGA
>NZ_JADQBH010000164.1 GCF_016278715.1 Marinilabilia sp.
ATTGTTGCCCCAGTAACGCCAGTCCTGGATAATGCCATCAAGCGGTACTTCCAGTTCGCGGTATTTTCTGACAACGCCCACAGTTTCATCCTGGCTTTTATACCGCTCCCGGCTTTGCCAGAAACCATAAGTCCACAACGGGAACATGGGCACATGTCCGGTAAGGTCGCGCATTTGGGCAATGACACCATCGGCATTACCTCCGTATATAAAATAATAGTCAATCAGGTCTCCTACCTCCGAAGTGAAGGAAGTCTCGTCCTGATTATCGGAAAAAACAGTGGGGGAGTAGTTGTCCCAGAACAGGCCGTATCCTTTGACGGACTGGAAAAAAGGGACGAAGGTTTCCGTGTTGTTTTGAATCATGTTTAGCTTCAGGTTACGCTGTATCATTTTGCCCTGTTGCTGAAAACCCAATCCATAAATGGCTTCGTCTTTGTCCAGAGAGAATGATTGCGAAACGCTGTATGTTTTATCTCCTGCATCGTTAAATTCAGTAAATCCTTCGTCTGACTCCTTTTCTTTCAAAAGTGATTTGCCTGTAGGTGTTTCGAACGAAACTGTTCCATTGGTCATGTTTAGGATAACTGCCAATTGGTCGCTTTTGACTATCAGATTACTCCGAACCTGTTGGATTTTCAAATCAGTAATTCCCGGTTCTTTTACCACCGACAAACTCTCCTTTTCGAAAGATTTGTTTTCGGGCCATTTAAGAATACGGACTGTTGAAGGCCCATAAAATCGAATTTCAAGGTTAATACCGTTAGCTACAGTTTTTGCGCCTGAGCCTGTTTCCTGAAACGATTGACCGTTACAAGTAAAACTTGTTAAAGCGAATATTAAAATGAGCGGAAGAATACTAAATCTGACCATAATTGTTTTTTTTACTATTCTCTTTAGTTCAGCTAAATTTTTAGTCCATTTTAAATACGGACAGCGACACACCCAATTTCCCTCAAGTAATCTGGCAAAACAAAGCCGTGTGGGGAACGCCCTTTCGTTTAGTGTGTTGTGGTGCGATGTTTTAATTTGAATTTTGTCTTTGGTCGGTGTTGGAAACCTATGGCAAATTCTTTTTGTCAACTGTCCAAACTGTTGATTTTGAAAGTTGGCACGGTTCTCCGGTAAACATTTTTCCGGCTTCCTTATCACCTTTCAATTGCCATTTGTACCAGGCGGTTGCTACTTTGGCGAATTCACCGCCATGTGGTTGACGGTACGTTCCACCGTGGCCCACATCCATATTGGCTACAAAAACCGGAACATGGTTGATGCGGTTGAAATCGTCCATTCCGTTGTTGTAAGCAATATCCGATTCCCCTCCTAATAAATATAGGGTTGGAGTATGCAGTTTGGTAAGATGATCTTTGGTTAAATCAGGCATTCCCGGCATTCCACCACCGGGATTTCCAAGGATACCACTATTGCAAACGACTGTGGTGGTAACCCGTGGGTCGGGTGCTGTTTCGAGGGTTTGTAAGCCTCCGCATGACATGCCGCTTACTGCAATTTTTGAAACATCAATTTTTTGGTAAAACGGGCCCGATTTGTCGTTGTTTTGAGCAATTGCCCAATCAATGGCATCCGTCAATTGTGATGAGGTTGAACCGCCACCGCCACGTTCCCCTTCCTGGGGCATAGGACCAATTGCGACTACCAGAAATCCATGCGATGCCACTTCCGATAAGAAATTGATGTGTTCCCATGGCGAATTGGCACAGGCTCCGTTACCCCACGCAATGATGGGTAATTTATTTTTCGTTCCAAAAGCATTTAAGTCTTTAGGGCGGAAAATGGTGTGGGTGGATAAGGAATTATCGGTGTACATAATTGCACTAAAGTCGCCTGTTCCGCCATCTTCAACCACTCGAATTTTCGTGCCCGGAGAAGAAACTGTTTCTTGTCCGGAGAGGGAACTTTGAATAATGAATGCGCTAATGGCAAGAGCGACAAGAGATTTAATTTTTATTTTCATAAATAAAGATTTGTAGGTTCAATACTCTGGGGCTGACCCAAAAGTCCAACTTTGATGTCATTCTGAGCTTGTCGAAGAATCTGTTCACTTGAAAGACAGATGTTTCGAATACGCTCAACATGACATTTTTTTGATCCTTAATACTTTTTGGACAACTTCAAACAGTTGATAATTAATTCATTATATAATTATTTAAGCAAGCTATAACTCGCTCATAATAAAAACTTTGCGTCATCGCGCCTTTGCGTTTAAGTTTTTTTTAACGGACTATTGAGGCTTTTATTTAGTAATACTTATCAATTCGCTTTTTAAATCTTTGGCATCGGAACTATTTCCATAGAAAACTTCGTATTCGCCGGGTGTCACAGTCATTTTTCGCTGCTCCCAGTCATAAAACTCAAATGTGGAGGGAGGAAGAGTGATGGTCGCTTGCTTTGCTTTACCTGCAGGGATATCCACCCGTTGAAAACCTTTCAATGTCTTGAGCGGTCCATCGATGTCGTTCACTTTGCGCACATAAACCTGAACGATTTCAGTTCCATCGCGTTTACCGGTATTTTTAACCGGAATGTTTATGCTGATGGTCTCGTTGGAGTTTATGGTTGATCGGCTCAATTTGGCTTTTCCTATCTCGAAAGTGGTATAGCTCAACCCGTGTCCAAAGGGGAAAAGATAATCGGTTGTATAGCGATAAGTCCGGCCTTCCATGGAGTAATCTTCAAAGTCGCCGAGGTTGTCGGAGTTCCGATAGAAGGTAAGCGGGAGTTTTCCTGATGGGTTGTAATCACCGAAAAGCACATCAGCAATAGCTTGTCCTCCTGATTCTCCGGCATACCAGGCCTGAAGAATGGCGTCGCACGATTCGGTTTCCGGTTCGAATGCAACAGCCGAACCTGAACAGTTCACAAATATCACGGTTTTACCCGCTTCTTTGAGTGCTTTGAGACAATTTCGCTGAACGGACGGAAGCTCCATATTGGTGCGGTCGCCACCCTTGAACCCGGGAAAGGATACAGGCATTTCTTCTCCTTCGAGTGAGCCGGAAAGACCACCAGCAAACACAACGGTTTCAATGCCTTCCAGTTTTTTGAGAAGAGCCGTGTAATCCACATCTTCTTCTTTTCCGAAATCAAGTTCGATATTGGCCTCCCAGTTTTCACGTTGGGCGTAACGGATTTCTATCTCATACGTTTTACCTTTTTCAACGGAAAAAGGAATTCTTGCGGGTAAAGTTCTCCAGTTGGTATAACTGGTCAGGGTATCTCCATTTACAATCACTTCGAAAAAACCGGTGGCCCCTCCTTTGAATACAATTTCTTCTGTAACGGAAGGGGTAAATTCGGTTTCATACTTGGCAGAGAAATCTTCAAGTTTTACTCCCGGGGCAAACTCATGCTGTCCGGCGGCAGTGAGCCTGATTGGATTAACAAGTTGTTGAGTCACCACAGGCTTCCCTTCAAAATTCGGATGATTCCAATAGGTAGCTTTAAATCCTGATTTATCATCAATCTTTCCTTTTGAAAAATAGCTGAGCGTCACTTTATCATCCACCAGATCAACGGCTTTGTCGTGAAGAATAATGTCAGAATCTACCTTTGATTTTATTCCATCCAGAATAGTGATGGTTCTTATGGGCGTACCGTTGTAGTTTCCCCAGAGCATTTCTTCATCTTCTGCATTCGGGCCTATAACCGCCAGTTTTTTGAGGGATGTTTTATCCAACGGAAGGACATTGTTTTTGTTTTGCAACAAAGTCATGGACTGTTGAGCCATTTGGTAAGCCAACTGCCTGTGTTCTTCGTTGTTTAAAACCGAAGCGGGTATTTGTGCCCATGGAACAATGGCGTCATCATCCATCTCTCCAAGTTCGAAACGCCCCATTAAGACGCGAAATAAACTACTGTCGATGTGCTCCTCTTTGATTAAATCTTTTTCTAAGGCTTCGGGCAACATCTTGTAATGATAATTGTCCCAGATGCATTCGAGGTCAGTTCCAGCAAGTAATCCTGTGGCTGCTGCATGAACAGGTGTGGAAGAAATACCATGGGTGGTATGAAAATCGGTGATGGCGCCACAGTCGGCAACCACCAGGTGCTCATAGCCCCATTCATCGCGGAGGATGCGCTGCAGAATGCGGGTGTTGCTACAGCAAGGTTCGTCATCCAGGCGGTGGTAAGCGCACATTACTTGTCTTACATCAGCCTCCTGAACCAAAGCTTTGAATGCAGGCATGTATGTTTCGTAAAACTCACGAGGGCTTACATCATTGACATTTAGCTCGTGGCGGCTCCATTCGGGCCCGGAATGAACGGTGTAATGCTTGGCACAGGCCAGCAGTTTGCGGTATTTGGCATCTTCAGGGCCTTGTAATCCTTTAACTACCTGAACTCCCATCCGTGACATCAGGTAGGGGTCTTCGCCGTAAGTCTCCTGTCCACGGCCCCAACGGGGATCTCGGAAGATGTTCACGTTGGGTGTCCAGACCGAAAGACTCAGAAACCTGCGATTTTCTTCTCCTCTTCGTTTGGCCTGGTGGTATTTGGCCCGTGCTTCGTCGGATGTGGCATTGAAAATATCAAAGACCAATTCATCGTTAAATGAGGCAGCCATTCCAACCGGTTCAGGGAAAACGGTTACACTGTCGTTATTGGCATAGCCGTGCAGAGCTTCGCTCCACCAGTTGAATTTCTTAATGCCCAGCCGTGGAATGGCATCAGACTGGTCGCACAACAGAGCGGCTTTCTCTTCGACGGTCAGTCTTGAGATTAGGTCATTTGCACGTTCTTCAAAACTTAATGACGGGTTTTGAAAGGGGTACTCGTACTCCTGGGCAATGGAGGATATTGTCAGCAGAATGCCTGCAGAAAACAACATTGCTTTCTTTAAAGCTTTTTTTACGATTATCGGTTTCATGGCAAATATTTTGATTGTTATTGAACTGGTTTTAAAACGGCAGCAAAACCGCCGCGCCTGAGTAGCTTAACATCAATTTTCGAGGTGTTATCAACTACTGAATATTTGGTTAGAAAATCTTTGTCGTGTTTTCCATCGGCAATTAGGGTGAGCTTATATTTCACCCCGCTGTTGAGGAAATCCAGCGTTATATTTTGTTTTTTTTCTTTGTTTTCTGAATTCAACCCTCCAATATACCAAATATCGCCTTTTCTTCGGGCAATAACAACATCACGCCCGGGGTAGCCATCAACGAATTTGGTGTCGTCCCAGGCTGCAGGTACATTTTTTAAGAAAGTTCGGGGTGCATCGGGTAAAGCGTTATAGCCATCAGGTCTGTCGGCCATGTGCTGAAATGCCGATTCAAAAACAACACTTAAGGCAAGTTCATGGCCGTAGGAAGTAATGTGCGGATTTTGGGAGTTGGTAAAAGTAACCGGTGTATAATCCATAGATCCTATCACATTCCGGGTAAAAGGCATTACCGAATTATGTCCGGGTGCCGTGGTTGTTAATTCAGGATTGTTGTTGTACCATTCGGCGCCCCGCACTGCTTCCATTGTCATGAGGTGAGGATAGGTTCGTGACCATCCGCGGGGAACCAAACTGCCATGAAAATTGACCATCATTTCAAATTTTGCAGCGTCTTCCAAAATATCAAGGTAGTAATCAATCATGTATTGTTTTTCACTTAGGAAAGAGTCCA
>NZ_JADQBH010000181.1 GCF_016278715.1 Marinilabilia sp.
CCCTTGGGGGATTTAGGGGGGGGCCAAGGTCTCTGCTCTCTAGTCCGAAAATCGGTCTTTATGTGCCCACAGCCCCACTGCCGGGTTGGAAATATAAAAAATTTCTTCACCATCGGGCATTCTGTTTTTACCGTCTTTAAGTTTTTCCGGATTATAGCGCTTTGTCATTTCTTCCAGATCCGCATATTTGAAGTTAACGGATTCAATTTCTTTTTTGGAAAGATGTCCGGGACAATATGTGATGGAGAATCGGTCTTCAGAGCTACCATGAATCAGGTGAGCTGCTGCGCCCAGATTGTCTCTCAGTTCTTGGTTTTCTTCGGTGGCTTTGAGCGTCGCGGGAGTCCCAAAATAACCATATTTTCTGATTAACCGGTCGATGGTTTTGTCTTCACCGAATTCTTTCAGCCCGGGTGCCAGCACAATCAGTTCACCTCCATCGGCCAGTGCCATCCGGGTACGATAAATACTTTTGTTGCCCAGCCATGTACTCTTAAACTCCGACGGGTCAAGATATACCACTACTTTTTTTAGTGGTTCATCAACCATCTCAAAGTTCACCCTGATGGACAAATCAGCGGCCATCTCAAATACTTCTTCATCATCGCCGATAAAAATACCGCGTGGTACCAGGTTCCCTTTATCATCACGACCGATAACCGTCTGGACGTAGATGATGGGAAGGTGGGAGGCAAAATTTTCGGAGGCGTAGTTCAATACACGACGCACCGGGTTGTTGGCTCGTCCCATAATTCGCTCCATTCCGTAAGCAGCCCCAATAAAGTGACTCTTGTTGATGCCTTCGGAACCACCTGTTCCCACAAATATGTTTTTGTTGTAGTTGGCCATGCCAATTACTTCATGAGGAACTACTTGTCCGATGGACAGAATGAGATCGTGACCACCTTCATTTATCATTTTGTTGACCTGGGCCGGCCAGTCGTAATCAATTCTACCTCCTGTGATTTCCGAAATGTAACTACCTGGAACCACGCCCAGTGTAACAATGTCGTTGCGCCAGTCGTGGATTCTGAAAAGATCCTGTGGCACCCCCGGAAACATGTGGCGGATCTGTTCTTCGGTCATCGGACTGTGTGTCCCTAAAGCCGGAAGAATGTCGGTTAACCTTTCTTTGTAGAATTCATAAGCATAAGCAGTCAATTCACCCGCTTTGGAGTGATATCTTGTGTAGTCGGGAGGTACAGCCAGTACTTTTTTCTTAGTTCCTATTTTTTCCAATGCCGCAAACAAAGCATTTTTTAAGTCCTCAGGACTCAATGCTTCAGTTTCTGATCCGCGTTGATAATAAACCATATCAGTATTTTTAAGTGGGGGTGGATTCTATCTGCTCAGGTGGGAAGGATTCTTTACGAACAAAGCAGCAGAGCTGAGTACCTATCTCCCCGTTGTTATCTTTTAACTCTTGCATTTCCGCTCCACAGACTCCAAACCATCTCTTCATCTGCCGGTTGGGCGTAGTCGGTCAGGAATGTGGTAGCCAAAGCGCCTGTAGCCCATCCAAACTGAATCCATTTCTCCGGAGCCCATTTTTTCAGAATTCCATAGAGTAAACCACCCACAAAACCATCGCCTCCGCCAATGCGGTCGAGTACACGAATGGGGCGTGGCTCAATGACTTCCCAATTATCGCCCTGGAGCATAATGGCTCCCCACAAGTGTTCATTGGCACTAACAACTTCGCGCAGGGTGTTGGCAAATACTGAAGCATTTGGAAAGGCTTCTTTGACACGCATAATCATTTCTTTAAAGCTTTCAATTTTTTCACCGATGGCTTTTCCTCCTGCCTCGGGACCTTTGATTCCCAAACAAAGCTGAAAGTCCTCTTCGTTTCCAATTAAGACATCAGATACTGAAGCAATTTCGGTGAAAGTTTCGCGTAACTCTTGTTCGCGGCCTTCCCAAAATGTAGCACGATAGTTCAGGTCGAAGGAGATTAATGTCTTGTGTTTTTTTGCCGAACGTGCCACTTCCAGACAAAAGTTACTGGTTTCAGGCGAAAGGGCAGCAATTAATCCTGATAGATGAACAATCTGGACCCCTTCCTCTCCAAAGATTCTTTCCAGATCAAAATCTTTGGCATTCAGTGTGCGTCCCACTTCGCCGGCACGATCGTTCTGAACCCGGGGTCCACGTCCGCCATAGCCACTGTCGGCGATGTTAAACTGGTGTCGGTATCCCCAGGGATTTCCTTGCTCTACCTCGGGACCTTCGTAATCCATGTGCCGGTTGCGAAGGTTACTTTTGATGAATTGAGCCAACGGACTTCCCTTTACGAAGGTGGTCAGCACCTTGACAGGAAGTCCCAGGTAGGAAGAAATACTGGCTACATTGGTTTCGGCACTGGTTGCCTGCATTTTAAATGTATCACTGCTGTGTACAGGTTGTCCGTTTTCAGGTGTGATTCGAAGTCCCATACTGGTAGGAACCACCATGGAATATTTGTAATTATCTTTAAGTTGTAGATTCATTTTGCCGGATTTTTAATTAGTTCATAAAATGAAGGAGGATAAATGTTTGTGAAAATGTTTACCGCCAACAGGATTACACTCCACTGTAGGCACTGAATCCGCCATCAACTGGAATAATGATTCCGGTGATGAATTCAGACCAGTCGGAAAGCAGGAATGTCAGAGCTCCTGTAAGTTCTTCAGGGGTTCCGTAGCGCTCCATGGGGGTTCCGTTCATTATCTTTTTCCCACGTGGGGTAGATTCGCCTGTTTTTTCATCCACCAGCAAAAATCGGTTTTGATTGGTAAGTAAAAATCCCGGTGCGATTGCATTTACCCGAACTCCGGTTTTTGCAAAATGCACGGCCAGCCACTGGGTGAAGTTATTGATAGCAGCTTTTGAGGCCGAATAGGCAGGAATTCTGGTTAGCGGACGATAAGAATTCATGGACGAAATGTTCACGATTCCACCATTCCCCTTTTTAACCATATCGGTAGCAAAAACCATGGAGGGAAGTAATGTTCCCTGAAAGTTTAGTGCAAAAGTCTTGTCGAAACCCTCCAGTTCAAGTCCGAAAAAGGTATCTTCCAGATGATCCAGGTCCGATTGCTCTATTTTTTCTGCTTTAGAGGTAGCAGTTGCAGCATTTCCCCCTGCACCATTAATGAGGAAGTCAATGCTTCCCAATTTTTCATTGATCTCTTTCTTTACCGCTTCCAGTGATGCTTTGTCCAGTACATTGGAGGCAAAACCGAAACTTTCGGTGCCGTAAGTTTCCTTAATTTCGTTGGCCACTTTGTCGGCATTCTCCTTTTTGAGATCCAGAATTGCTGTTTTTACCCCTTTCATGGCCAGTGCTTTGGCCATTACTGAGCAAATTACGCCGCCACCTCCGGTGATTACGGCCACTTTGCCTTCAATGTTGAGCTCTTTGATTGGTGCTGTCATAGTTATGCTGATTTTATTTCGTTAATGGTATTGATGAGTTCGGTAACTTTCTCTGTGAGTGCTTCATAATCCCCATTATCAATTATGTCTTTGGGAAAGAGTTTGGAGCCCATGCCAACACAGGTAACACCTGCATCGAACCATTCCTGAAGGTTTTCTCTGGAGGTATCTACGCCTCCGGTGGGCATGATGTTGGTCCATGGGCAGGGGCCTTTAACGCCTTTGACAAATGAGGGACCACCGACTTCTGATGCCGGGAATATTTTCACCAGTTCGGCACCAAGCTCTTCCGCTTTTCCGATGTCAGAAACGGAACCGCAACCTGGTGCCCACATAATTTTCCGGCGGTTACAGATACGTGCCATATTTTCATTCAACAGGGGAGAAACAATAAAGTTGGCTCCGGCTTGAATATATATAGCTGCAGTTCCTTCTTCCACCACTGAACCTGCTCCCAGAATCATTCCCGGAAGTTCTTTGAGTGCATATTTGTTTAATTCACTGAATATTTCATGGGCAAAGTCTCCCCGGTTAACCCACTCAAAGGTTCTGATGCCACCGTCATAACAGGCTTTCACCACTTTTTTTGCCACATCTATATCGGCATGGTAGAACACCGGTACAACGCCGGTTTCCTGCATCTTCTGAAAAACTTCTATTCTGGAATATTTAGCCATTTTTGATAGTTGTAATTATTTAAATAAATCAGTTAAATCACTCAAAAACATTTCGTTCAATTGTTCGCCCCTAAGGAAGGGTTTGTGTTTATATGTTGAGAAGCTTCCGCATACCAATTATCTAATCTCTAGCCTCCAAATCTCTAACCTCTAACTTTCAGCCCCAAACTTCCAGCCTCTATCTCGAAACACGGCCTGATGCATCGCCGCCCATCAGTTTTTCTACTTCTTCCACGGTAACCTGGTTGAAATCGCCTGGTATGGTATGTTTCAGGCAGGATGCTGCCGTGCCGAATTGCAAAGCTTTTTCATCACTGTCGTAGGTGAGCAGTCCGTAAATCAGTCCGCCCATGAATGAGTCCCCTCCGCCCACACGATCTACTATGTGTGTAATTTGGTAGGTGGGTGTTGTAAATAGGTTTTTCCCATCGTAGAGTACACCGGACCAGCTGTTGTGGTTGGCACTGATAGAGCCTCTTAGCGTGGTAATTACTTTCTTGACACGGGGATATTGTTTCATTATTTGCTGCGAAACACTTCGGTAGGCTTCGGCTTCCACGTGGCCTCCGGTTACATCTACGCCTTCGGGCTTTATGCCCAATACCATTTCTGCATCTTCCTCGTTGCCCAGTACGACATCGCAGCCTGCCACCAGTCCGGGCATTACTTCGCCGGCTTTTTTGCCGTATTTCCAGAGGTTTTTGCGATAGTTCAGATCGCACGAAACCGTAATTCCTTTGGCATTGGCTGCTTTAATGGCTTCCAGGCAAACATCGGCAGCTCCCTGAGATACTGCGGGAGTAATACCAGTCCAGTGAAACCAGTCTGCTCCTTCAAAAATAGCATCCCAGTCAAATGTGCCAGGTTGAACATCTGAGAAAGAGGAGTGCGCGCGGTCGTAAACTACTTTACTGGCTCTTGCCACAGCTCCGGTTTCCAGAAAGTAGATGCCCAAACGCTCACCTCCATATTGTATGTGACCGGTATCAACACTGTATTTGTCAAGATCCATGCGGCAGGCTCGTCCTAAATCATTTTGTGGCAACCGGGTAATGAATCTTGAATCCAGCCCGTAATTGGCAAGTGAAACAGCTACATTGGCTTCTCCGCCTCCATAGTTTACATCAAATGAGGTTGCTTGTGCAAATCTGTGATATCCGGGTGTCGAGAGCCTCAACATGATTTCTCCGAAAGTAACAACTCTTTTATTCATAATTAATCCTGGTGTTTTATTTTAACCTGGTTTATTCAGGAATAAATCAGGTATTGTAATTAATACTTAAGTTGACCGATACGAGGGGAACGAAGTAGCGCTTTACTTAACGTTAACCCCGGCTTAGAAAATGTTGGTATTTCACCATTCCTTTGG
>NZ_JADQBH010000086.1 GCF_016278715.1 Marinilabilia sp.
GGAAGACCTGGGTGTTTTAACTGCCCTGGCTTTCGATAAAACCGGAACGCTTACCGAAGGCAAACCTAAACTCACTAAAGTAATCCCGCTGAACAATACCGATGAGAATGAATTGCTGAAAATGGCCATTGCCGTGGAAAACCTGAGCGACCACCCGCTGGCAAAGGCGGTGGTCAGGGATGGCAAAACACGTTTGAAAGGAAATGACATTCCTGAAGCCAAAGACCTTGAAGCCGTATTGGGAAAAGGCATAAAAGCAACATTGGGTGACGATAAAGTGTATATAGGAAACCTGGAACTGTATGAAGCCCTCGATGACAAAAAACCTTCGGAGGAAATTACAGAAAAAGTAAAAGCGCTTGAATCTAAAGGGAACACCACCATGCTTATCCGCCGCAATGGCGATTATGAAGGCATCATTGCCTTAATGGACACCCCGAGGGAAGAGGCAAAAAGCACGCTGGAGCAATTAAAGAAAATCGGTATTAAACGAATGATTATGCTCACGGGCGACAACCAGAATGTGGCCGATGCCGTGGCAAAAGAAATAGGCCTGACCGATGCCTGGGGCAGCCTGTTGCCCGAGGAAAAAGTAGATGCCATAAAAAAACTCAGGAAGAAAGAATCCAGGGTGGCAATGGTAGGCGATGGTGTAAATGATGCCCCCGCCATGGCCAACAGTACCGTTGGTATTGCGATGGGAGCGGCCGGTTCGGACGTGGCTCTGGAAACTGCTGATATTGCCCTGATGGGCAACAAACTGGAAATCCTGCCCTTTGCCATTGGGCTGAGCCGGAAAACAAAAGGCATCATTAAACAAAACCTGTGGATAAGCCTCGGTATTGTAGCCCTGCTTATTCCTTCAACCATACTTGGACTGGCCGGTATTGGACTGGCCGTGCTTATTCACGAAGGCTCAACCCTGGTTGTGGTTTTTAATGCGTTGAGATTGTTGGCTTATAAGAAATAACCAATGAAATATATTTTCCTGATAGCTGCCTTCAATGCCTTGTTTTTCGCGGTTCTGATTTTGCAGAAAAAAAAGGCTTTACATGATAAAGTGCTGATTTTTTGGCTGATTTATTTGGGGTTATACACAGGTATTTATGGGTTGTTTTCAAATAAACTATTTTTGGATTTTCACCTCCTTTCAGCGAGCTTTATTTCATTGCTTCTACTTCACGGGCCATTCTTGTTTTTATACATTTCTGCTTTGATTGGCCAGAAGTTTCGATTTAACAGGGAAAAACTGTTCCATTTTATTCCTTTTATCCTATTCAACCTTTATATCGTTATTGCTTCCCTTTTTCCGGAAATATCCGAACGAATAAGATTAGACCACGCGAAAAATGAAGAAGGGGTTTCTTTGTTGTTCAATTTATTCCTTATCCTTACCGTTTTATCCGGACCATTCTATTTTATTTTATCCATCCGGCTTTTTAAGAAACTGGATATCAATATTTTCAATAACTTTTCATCGTATGAGCATGTTAACCTCGACTGGTTAAGAACGCTTGTTTATATTTTCGGTACTATCTGGACAGTTTTGATGGTTTTTGTTTCAATACATCATCTTTTCGGAATGTTTTTCTGGTTTTTTTGTACGCACGGCATTTTTCTCTCGCTGTCTGTTTTCATTATTTTAATAGGATATTTTGGACTAAAGCAAAAGGAAATTTTTATTCAGTATCCTGATAACAGTATCGAATACGTTACGGAATCTAAACCAAAATATTCCAGCGTAGTATTGAAAGAGGATGAAGCGGAAAAATATGTAAGCAAAATACGAAGTTTCATGAGTAACGAAAAACCCTATTTAAATGCTAATCTTTCACTTCCGGAATTAGCCCGAAAACTAAACATTCCTTCCCATCATCTTTCGCGTGTTATAAATGAACATTTTAATGTCAACTTCTTCGATTTTGTTAACCAATACAGGGTAGATGAAGTTAAATCAAGGATGAGAAATCCCGAATTTGATAATTTGACCATTTTAGGAATTGCATTCGATTGTGGTTTTAATACAAAATCGGCATTTAACAGGGTGTTTAAAAAAATAACCGGGCTCACTCCAAGTGAATACAAGAAGCAAGTTTAAAAAGGTTATAATCCCACGCTATGGCACAATTTATCCCGTGCGCAGTATAATTAGGTACTACTTTACAAAGTAGGTCGCACAACACTGTTTCCGGATTTACTTTTGTTCCTGATAATTAATTTAAAACATAAAAACAATTAATCATGAAAGCAAAAGATTTCTATTCAGGAACGGAAAGTCGCGAAAGACTTCAAATCCGTAAAAGCTATTTGCAAACAGTCCTCCCGGTTGTTTTCGTTTCGCTATTTTTGTTACTCTTTGCGTCTCCCGCCTCAGCCCATTGCGACCGTAAAAACGGGCCCGTGGCTGTTGATGCAAAAGAAGCTCTTGAAACCGGTGATTTTGATAAAATAGTTAAATGGGTCGGTGAAAAACAAGAGGAAGAGCTTCAAGCGAAATTTAAACAAGCACTTACAATTTTTGAAAACGGGGCAGAAGCCCGCGAATTAGCCATGGATTATTTTATGGAAACGGCTGTCAGGTTACACCGCGCTGCCGAAGGTATGCCTTTTACAGGGTTGAAACCGGCAAGCCCCAATCCCCCGGATATCGCCAAGGCAGAAAAGGCTCTTGAAACTGGAAACATTGAGCCCTTGCAGGCACTACTCAAGAAGGAATTGGAAATGGAGACTTCTAAATGGTTCAAAAAAGCGTTGGACGCCAAAATGAACAAGGATAAAAACGTTGAAGCCGGCCGTAAATGGGTGGACAGTTATGTGAAGTACATCATTTATGCCCATAAACTTTACCAAAGAATTCAGGCTGGCCCCCCACATGGTGTCGGTGAATAGATTAATAAAACATTTGAAGGACAAAATAAAAGATTGTCTGCTCTGTTGTTTGCCGGATATAAACAATTTGTAGAGATATTTAAGACCATTAAATGGTAAAACTTTTAGATATTGGGGTTAGGATAAATCAAATATTGTTGAAAATCTGCATCTTAATGTAAAACAATTTTTAATCTTAACAGTTAACAGAAAGGTTCTTGCAAGAGGTTGATGGACTTTTAAAAATAGAACGACTGTTTAAATTTACTCAGGTACACTTGCCCTTGCTATACGGTTGAGCGTTTTGCCTGAGTATTTTTTTCAAATCATTTCGGTTAGAAAATTTTGACGGACAAGCTCATTATAGGCAGATTATTAGCAATTTGAGCTTTCGGATAGCTAATTTTATTATATTGTATTGAAAAATGACAAACAACGAAATTGAAAAAAAACTCGCATTGAAAAACGTGAAACCAACCGCAATGCGAACCCTGGTTTACAAGACACTTGTTAATTCGGGAAAAGCGTTGAGCCTGGCTGACCTGGAAATGCAATTTGAAAAAGTGGAACGTTCAACTATTTACCGGGCACTTAAATCATTCGAGGAGAATTTTATGGTTCATCCTGTAGATGATGGAACAGGGGCCGTGAAGTATGCTGTTTGTGATGACGATTGTACGTGTAACATCCATGACCTCCATGTTCATTTTTATTGTACCCGTTGCGGCAGAACCCGTTGTATGAAAGAACTTCCCATCCCTGAAATGAAACTTCCTGCCGGCTATACCTACGATAAGGCTCAATTCATAATACAAGGGGTATGCCCGCGTTGTGATTAAACTTTGCAACAGTGTTGCACAAACTTCATGGTAATTTTGCTGTTGAAATTATTAGAATGTTTAACATCAAAAATTATCAGTTATGAAAACAAAAAATTTTAGATTAACTTTCTTACTTGCAGGATTAATCATTTTTTCCGCATCGCAGTCTATGGCACAGCACCATTGTTGTAACTCAAACTGGTCGGCTAACGCCAATGCCCAATGGTGGAATTACAACACCCCGGCAGAATATGCTTTATCAGCTCAACAAATTACGGAAATCAATGAGTTTCGTAAAAGCAGCTACGAGAAAAAGCTTCCAATCGAAAATGAGCTTCGCAGTTTAAGAATGGAATACCGGGCAGCTAATACAAATCCGGAATTGGACGTTAAAAGAGTAAAATCATTAAGAAGTAGTATCAGAGATAAAGAAGAAAAAATTGACAGCATCAATTTGGAAACCAAAGTTCAGGTTCGAAAGCTTCTTACTGAAAAGCAACTAACTTACTTTAACAACAATAACTATAGTTGGTGGGATATGTCCGAAAACTGCTGGTATTCTGGAAATATGGACAGGAAGTCACGCAGACGAATGATGTCGCGTCGAAGGAATTGCTGGTAAATGAAGGGCCAGTTTTTACTTTTTTTGCACTTCATTTTTTCAATAAACTAAAACACAAGATTATGAAATACTATTTTGAAAAAACTACGGATTATGCTTTTGACGAAGCAGTGGAAAAAGTTACAGAAGAATTGAAAAAAGAAGGTTTTGGAATTTTAACCGAAATTGATGTTCGGGCCACCTTGAAAAAGAAACTGGATGTAGATTTCAGAAAATACCAGATTTTGGGCGCTTGCAACCCTCCATTTGCACATAAAGCGCTGCAGGCTGAAAACAAAATTGGCGCCATGCTGCCCTGTAATGTAATTGTACAGGAAACAGAATACGGTAAAACAGAAGTAGCTGCCGTTGATCCGGTTATGTCCATGCAGGCCGTTGAAAATGACCAGCTCGCCGTAATAGCAAAAGAAATCAGGTCGAAACTTGAAAAGGTAATACAGTCTGTTTAAATTTTAACTATAAAAGAAGAAAGCATGAAAAAATATATTATCATATTATTTTTTGTAATAATAGGAGTCAACGAAATCTATGCGCAGGGCTGCGGACCAAACTGTCCGGCCTGTTCAGGAACAATAGACGGTTCGTTGCTGGCGCCAAAGACCTTGTCGCTTCAAGGACTTTATATGCCTACTGCCGAAGATGAGCAGGGTATCACCAGCCTACGATATGGCCTGTTTAAATGGCTTGATGCTGGAGTTGGATACGCTTTCAATGCGCAAAAAATTATTTGGAATGCACGCATTCAACCGTTGACAGAGAAAAAAGACGGCTGGCGTCCCGGTATTGTTCTGGGCACTGGAAGTATTCGTACGGGAGACAGTGACCAGTCGTTTTACGTGAACTTTCTGAAATCAAGAGAATTTTCCGAAAAGTTTTCCATTACGGCTTCGGCTGGGGCCGCTTCATTGGCAACAGATATCGATAAAATTTATGGAATAGGAAATGTTTCGGCTACCTTCAGTGAAAAATACACCGTGTATGTGAATTTTGATGGTATCAATTTTCACGAAGGTTTTGCCTGGACAGTTAACAACTGGCTGACAACAGGATTTATGATGATTGAATCCAAATATCCGTCGTTGACACTTAGTCTTACAAAA
>NZ_JADQBH010000062.1 GCF_016278715.1 Marinilabilia sp.
CCGTACCTTCCGGTTTCACACGGAAGTTTATGTCCCCCAGTTGATAATACCCGTCGCCTTTTCGAACCTCCGACCACTCACCCGTAGTATAATTAAATCCGGGTTCTTTTATTGGAGATAATTCTACTGCTGTTTGAGACGATTTATCCACGGAAAGATAAAATGACGGAGTGGAAAGCTTCAATAAATCCGCCGATGAACCGGAATCTCCCTGAGCCATAGCATCACTGACAGAAACTCCGCTGCCAGCAATGAATAAAGCCCCCAACACCAAAGAGAAAGAAGCCCTTCCTCCGGATTTTTTACGTTTGCGTGCCTTTAGTAACTTCATGTTAAAAAATTTTATCTTAATAATTAATATCTATTGTTTTTTCTATTCCTTTCCAACCTTCATTATTCCCCTAGGCCTGGTCTCATTCATTAAAACTTCTACTTCATCCATTTTCATTGGTTTATCGAATAACCTGAAAGTGGAGATATACCCCGAAAAATTCTCCTGAGGAAATCCGGAGCCCCCAATAATTACACGACTGTTTTCCACAAACAAACTGATGGGTTGTTCTATTACCGGCTCTCCATTCACGTAGAGAACTTCTTTCATTCCATCAAAAACCAGTGAAATATGGTGCCACTTATCCTCTTCAGGAACATTAACATATGCCAAATCCACATAGCCATCCCCATGGGCCACAGCACCATATCGACCTGTTCCGTACATAAGTGCACTGTAGGATCCCATAAGCATATTCTCTCTGGAAGTCCACGTAGCAATACACTCATTTTCTCCAACCTGCGGATTTTTAACCCAGGCGGCAACCGTATAAGGAGCATTCCAAGACATGCTTCCAGGGGCTTCTTCACTAAGTTCAAGTATTTGTTCCCCATCAAAGACAAAGGCTTTTACTCCGTCAATTTCTTCTATTTTCAGCGGTTTTGTTGACTTGAAATGACCACCAATTGCTCCTTTATTCGGTAGTTCATTTACAAATTGACCGGCTTTCAGACTTTCTGCATCCAGATTTGCAATGCAACTTTGGGTACTCTGAACACCGGGCCCCTCAAAAGATTCAGGATTTTGGAAAGCCGGGACATCAAAAAGAGCATCGTAAATCTCAACTTC
Source organism: Marinilabilia sp. (assembly GCF_016278715.1). Lineage (GTDB taxonomy): Bacteria > Bacteroidota > Bacteroidia > Bacteroidales > Marinilabiliaceae > Marinilabilia. The sequence continues at coordinate 1,121 of NZ_JADQBH010000062.1, forward strand.
CCACACCGCAGCCAGCAGCCCGGTTTTCTCTGTTCCTGTCACTGTAAGCTTCACATATCTTGCAACAGCTTCATGATCATCGATCATGGGAGAACCAGACCTGCGGTTATTGGTTTTATCAGCAAACAAACTCCAGGTTATACTGTCGGTCGAAGTCTCTATTTTGTACTGATAATAAAAAGTAGGATACTCGAAACGCGTCATTACCCGCTTCATATTTTTTACTTTTCCCAAATCAAGCACTAAAGACTGAGGAAGTTTAGCGGAAGCTGATTTCCAAAGGGTTCCGTTATTAGTGTCGGTGGCAAAACCAGGAGAATATTTGTGGTCGATGTCTCCGTTGGAAAAGCGGGTCTTTTTTGACACCAGGTGGTAAAAGGAAGTCGCTGAAACGGAAGCGTTTTGTGCAAGATTTTCACCAACTTTCGGTTTCTTAAAAAAACCAACCCCTTTGTGAGAGGGATTTACTTTTTGAATAATGCTGTCATTGTTGAAGACCAATGGGTCGGCACAAACCTGACGAAACATTCCCCCTGAACTGTGGGGATTATCATGCCTGTGATAAACAATGTAGTATTGGTCATTCTCTTTCAGAACAGAATGATGGCCGGGACTGTCAATGGTTCCATCAGAAGATGATTGTAAAATCGGAGAGTTCTCACCATATCGGTATGGCCCTTCCGGATGTTCACTAACAGAATAGTGAACCGCATAAGAGCTGAGCCGACAATCTCCCGAAGAATACATCAAAAAATATTTCCCGTTTCTTTTCAGAGGATATGCAGCTTCAAATGCCTCTGGTACCTGCTCCATTGGGATTCCTCCACTTCGAAGAATGGTGCTCATGTCGCCGGGGTCAATCTCGGCCCAGCCAATTCCATCAAACAAATGGCACCAAGTGCCAAACCAGCTGAAAACTGAGCCATTATCATCTTTTAGAAACTGGGCATCCAGAGCGGGAATATTCCTGAGCCCGGTTCCAACTTCAATCACGGCATTTCCATCATTAACCGGTTTCCAGGGCCCCATGGGTGATTCGGATACATATCCGTAAATATTGCATCCAAACTGACAATTTCCCATAAAATAGTAATACTGTCCGTCCTTGCCTTCCACCACATCAGGAGCCCACACATTGGTTAGTCCTTCCGGAACATCCAGCTCCATCTCGTAGTTAAACCAATTCACGAAGTCTTTACTAATCCAGACTTGCGGCTCTCCTGAAGCAAGTTTTATCCCGTCTGTGGTGGTGTACAAGTACCATGTATCACCAAATTTCTTAACAGTAGGATCGGCAAAATAGCCTGGAAGAAGGGGGTTGCCCGCCTCAGGAGAATCAAAAGACACATCCTGAGCCTGCAATAACCCCCAACAAAAAATCAAACCTAAAAGACCACTTATTTTCTTCCAGTCTGTCCTAAATCTTTGAAAAATCAGTTCTCTCATTATCTATTAAATAGTTATTGTAAGATCCGTCGGGAGTGTTTTTGGGGTTGTCACTCAATGGTAACATTAAAAGTAAAAGTTGCCTGAACCGTTTTTCCGGCCTCGTATTCATAAACCAATGCCTGACTGATTGAATACTGCTCACCCGGGGCACATTGATTCGGATACTGTCCAATAGAAAAAGAAAAAGCCGTTTCATTAAACTCTGAGAAAAGTCTGGCTGCACTGCCCCATTCGCAAACATTTCCATCGGCATTAAACCAATGGCCGTAACCGTTGGCTGTAGTATTTGCGTTAAGGGTTCCGTTGGACTCCATGGCATAAAACGTGATTTTATCCTCCATCTGACTGGTTATTTCACCAGGCTGAAGTACAAAAGCTTTAGACAATTCGATAAGATTTTCTCCTTCTATTGTTACAGAGCTTCCTGAATAATCGGTTGAACTGAACGGAAAGCTTACATTGGAGTTCAATACAACATTCTCAGGTGTTTCTGTACCGTCAAAGCTGATATTTCCCAGGATATCTGTATTTGAAAATTTCACTTTGTAGGGCCATTGATCGTCATTGCTTTCCTCGTCATCCCATGCATGAGCTGCATAGGTGTCGGGTGCTCCTGTAACAACGAGCCAAAGTTTGTTGCAGCCTTCAGGAATAGTGAAGTTTATACTATTTTCCGTTTCGCTATTCATATCTCCATATACACGAGCCCCATCATTCAGAAGAGCCACATAGCCATAGCGCCAACCAGCTCTATCCGGATCATCAACCTGATTAAATCCCGGCTCATTTACCTGTCCTGCAAATTCGGTGGAGACCATTGTTCCGGCCTCAGGAACATTCAGTGGAATTACATTGTACCCGGTGGTTCCGGGGCAACGTTCATAAGCAACCTGATAACTACCATCCTCAAGTTCAGTGTATTTAAAGGTTTGCTTGCCAATATAGGCAGCTCCCATTTCACGAAGTTCTTCAACATCCCATGTCACAAACCTGGTGGCAGCATCATAAATCTCATCATTTAATTGCGAAACAGAAATATTTGTGATTCGCATGTAGGTTTGAATGGGATCTTCCGGCTCTTCAGCCATTCGCCACAGCTTACCTATGATATCCACGCCATGCTTTTGGGCCCAGTAATAATGTATAAAATAGCTGGCATAACGATAGTCCTCATGATGCAGGTGACGATGATAATTGTCGCAATAAACCGAATAATGTACGGAAGAGAATACTTCATCAGGATAGCTTTGATAAGCCTGCCATTGAGCACATTGTTCCCAAAATGCATTGCCCTCATTACCGCCAAATCCGTAACGGTATCCCGCAGTTGCCCCCAGGTCACAAAACACCTGGTACTGAAAACTATGGCCAATTTCGTGAGCAATCGTTGACCCGACAGGTTGAGAGGTATTTGGGCTCAACCACAATGCACCAATGGTATCATCATAGCCGGCTCCGGTGGCATTCCATTCATCCTGATAAAACAGGAATATCATCATCTTATAATCATCCAGATTGGATTTCCCCACCCCGACTTCAGCAAACTTCAATTGATTGACATTAAGATCATAAAACCCCTCGGCTTTTTCCAGCATATCATCAATATCTACCCGATAAGCCTCCGGAACTTCTGATGACCCAGGATCCTTATCACCATACCCTTTTCCCCAAAAAACAACAAAGTTTTCCGATTCCCGGCTTCGCTGATAGCACCAGGTACTGTTTTCATCATTAAAATCATCCCCTGTAAACTCCTGAGGGATATATATTTTTTTCCCTTCTTTTTCGTCCTCGGTATCATCTTCCACAATCTCATGTTTCTCTTCATCTTTTGGTTCCGGATTCTCATCTTTGCAACCGGTCACGGTTCCAAATGTGAACATCAGGACAAAGAGAAACAGGAAGTAATCAGTATTCTTTAAGATTTCGATTTTTTTCATAGTGCATGGTATTTCAGTCTATTCCCACTTTTGCAACGGATTACAATCTCCCCTGATTACCGCAGCTGGTGGGCCGCAGCAATCAGTAGGGAAAATGTTTATTCATTGAAAAAGCTCTTTATTCCAAAGTGACGGTGATAATGAAACGGACAAAGCTTAGCTCCTCATTAACATCCTTAAAGCCAAGGCTGATTTTGTATGAATCTCCGGCAGACAATTCCGGCGCACGGCCAATATTAAATATGCCATCCGCCATATTCACTTCTGCATATAATGTAAATCCGTCATCACCCCAGGAACAAACTTCACCTGCGGCATTCAACCAATATCCCGGAGGATTAGCGGTGTATCCGCTTTCAGCATCCCAAACACCTGTTTCTCTATCCACTACATACAAATGAATAGTTCCTCCTTCGTTAGCATCAAGATTGGCGAGAAACTCTTCTACACTAACACCCATATTATACTCTATCACATCAGCATAATCGAACAAATTTATTCCTGCAGCAGCATAGTCTCCATCGGGAATATTTACACTGGTAATGATCAGCGACGGATCAGTTACAGCAACATTAAAAGAGAAGCGAACATAATCATCATAATCCGGCCCATTGAGCGCAAACCCAACATTAAAGTAGGTTTCAGAACCAGCCTCTGCTTCATCATTTACATCAATAACCAACCGTTTTCCATTTTCATCAAAGTCGAGACTTGCAACATATCCCGAGCCATCATCAGTAATACCTCCTGCCGAGTTGTAATACCAGCCGGATTCTCCTTTCGTCGGAGCGGTTTTTTCCCAGTGTCCTCTGGAAGTATTAATGTTGTAAAACACCACACTTCCATTCTTCAAACCATTGATAACCTCATCCACGGTCATGCCCAAGAT
>NZ_JADQBH010000313.1 GCF_016278715.1 Marinilabilia sp.
TCGGCACCAGCTGTAGCCAGAATAGGAGCCTGAAGTAACCAGTCTTTGGTTGACCTTTCATAAAAATCGACATTCAGTCCCAATCGTGAACGCATGAAGCGGGCATCAAAACCGATATTGATTTGTTCTGAAGTTTCCCACTGAAGGTCTTCATTTGCCAGACGGTTAGGATATGCTCCGTTGGTGTTCCCGGCGGCATCGAAATCTGCCGAGCCGAAATAATAATTTGTATTGGCAGTCTGAATAGGAGCCAGATATTGCCATGGGTCGATACTCTGGTTACCCACTTGTCCCCAGCTTGCCCGAAGCTTAAAGAAATTCATCACGCCCTGGATGCTTTCCATGAAAGACTCATTGGTTACAACCCAACCGGCAGAAACAGAAGGGAAATATCCCCAACGGTTTCCTTTTGCAAACCGGGATGACCCATCAGCACGGAAAGTCGCATTCAACATATATTTTTCCCTGAAATCATAGCTTACCCTTCCGAAGTAAGAGAGAAGCATCGATTCATCGAAAGGTTTTCCCTGGTAAGTCAATCGGGCCAGGTCGGTATTGGTGGTGTTATTTATCCAGGCATAATCCAGTCCGGTAGGCAACAAATCAGAGTTGGAAATTCTCATTTCTGATCCATGGTTCTGATAAGAGGACATACCCGCCATTGCGGTGATACCATGGTCTGCAATATTAAAGTCATAAGTCAGTATATTATCCCATGTAAGAGCCAATCCTTTGCTCAGATTCTGTGTGGCCACATCATGATCGCGAAAAGCATACATTGAAAGCTCATATTCAGGGCCATACCAACGACCTTCGCTGGTGTAGAAATCTGCACCAAATTTCGTTTCAAAAGTCAGACCTTCAATAGGATTCACCCTGATGTAAACATCGCCCAGCAACTTCTGGTTATTATCGTCGCTCATATTTCCGAGCATCATCGAAGCGTAGGGGTTGCTTTCTCCATCATACCAAGGTTGCCATTCTTTTTCCTGATACATAACTCCGGCATTTCCGGTGTTATTCAAATAATTGCCCGAATCATCATACATAGGCAAAAATGGACTGGTATTGAAAGCCCCTCGCATACTGTTGTTGTATTGATTACCAACGCTTATTCCGTTTTTCTCGATATAAGCAAAAGTCAAATGCTGCCCCATAGTAATCAATCCGTCGAAAAACTTATGCTCCGAGTTCACACGAAAATTGTACCGGTCATAATTCGAAACTGCCGGACCTCCAACAATACCTTCCTGCCCTGTATAAGAAACAGAAGTGGAATAGGTCGACACGTCGTTTCCACCGGAAGCACCTAAAGTATAGTTTTGAGTGATGGCATTTTCATAGAACATCTCATCCATCCAATTGGTATTGCCCCATCCCTGCGAACCAATATTGTTAATATTGTCGGAAGTAAAACGCGGTGCTTTACCTGAGTTGATAGCTGCTTCATTCATAATCACAGCATACTCACGGTCATTCAGCATATCCACTTTACGCGAAACGTTTTGAATTCCATAATAGGTGTCAAGGGTAATCTGAGCTTTGCCTTTTTTACCTGATTTTGTGGTAATCAGCACAACTCCGTTGGCCGCTTGAGATCCATAAATAGCAGCAGAGGCCGCATCCTTTAAAATGTCAATACTTTCAATATCGGCATTATTCAAATGGGCAATATCGCCGGTCTGAACTCCATCAACAATATACAGGGGACCACTATTTCCGATGGTTCCCATTCCACGAACAACAACCTTCAATCCTTCACCAGGCTGTCCGGAAGTTGATGAGATCTGAACTCCCGGTGTTTGTCCCTGCAAAGCCTCAAGAGCACTGGTATTACTCCTTCTCTGGAGGTCCTCTCCATCTACCTGAAGCGTGGCACCGGTTACAAGTTTTTTCTTCTGAACTCCGTAACCAACAACCACGACTTCATCAAGGTCTGTGATATTTTCTGTGAGGACCACATTAATGGTTGAACGTCCCTCAACAGGAATTTCCTGATTTTCAAAACCGATAAACGAATAAACCAATGTGGCCCCTTCGCTTACTTCTATTGAGTAGTTACCATCAACCTGGGTAATGGTACCATTCAAAGTCCCTTTCTCGAGGATGGAGACCCCGGGAACGGGTTCATTTGACGAGTCAGTAACCAAACCGGTCACTGTTTGCTGAGCCATCAGGCCTATCCCCGCCACAAAAAAGAACAATAAAAGAAAACTCTTTTTTAACATAGCATTGGATTTAAATCTTTAATAAATGAAACACTCATTGATTTGGCAAGCCAATAGACTTTACCTCCATTCCGGTTTTCGGACTTGGATGATTCAAAGATATTTTAACACTATTTAAGATTTAAGTCGTTTTGTATGGATGATGGGGTGGTTTGGTAACCGGAGGGAGATTAAATGTATTTTAAAAGGGAGTGAAATGTCTTACAATCAATGATTAAAACACTCATTATCAGCCACAAAGTCGATGTGCTAATAATTATTAAAAAAAATCATTGGTGTCCGGTTAAAAGTTTGAGATTGGAGCAGTCTAAATAGTCACCACAGCTTTTGTATTGCGCGGAGCATGGTCTTGTAGATTATTGACAACGAGATTCTTCACTGCATTTAGTAATGACAAAAAACACGAAACCCATAACTTTTTGGGCAATCTCCATGACGTGACTGAACATAAGTTGAAGGGTTGGGAGAGATTTTACTCATTATTCTCAACACGTTTGGCATACTCAGAAGGTGAAACGCCAAATTCATCTTTAAAATATCGAGAAAAGTATTTTGGATCATTAAATCCCACTTTAAACGCAATCTCCCCAACGTTTAGCTGGCTTTTCCCGAGCAGTTGAGCTCCACGCTTCAGGCGCATGATGCGAATAAACTCGGTAGGAGTCTTGCCGGTAAGAGCGAGGATTTTGTTGTACAAATGTCCGCGACTTACGCCCATTTCACGGCTAAAGGACTCAACCGACAATTCGGTATTGGAAATATTTGTTTCCACAAAACGAGTGGCCTTTCTAATGAATTTCTCATCCAGCGATGTCACCCCAATTTCCCCCGGAGCAATTTCGTAATGCTGTTTTTCGAGTTTTGCTCTGAATTGCTGGCGAATATCGATCTGCTTTCGGATTTTGAGTTCCAACACCTCATAGTTAAAAGGCTTCGTGATGTAATCATCGGCACCTGCTTCCAATCCCTCGGCTTCCTGTTCCGAGGAGACTTTAGCGGTGAGCAAAATCAACGGAATATGAGAAGTTTTGGATTCACTTTTCAGGCTCCTGCATAATTCCACACCATCAGTTCCCGGCATCATGATATCACTGATAATAATATCAGGATAGACAGAACGGGCTTTTTCCAGTCCATCATCCCCGTCGGCGGCCTCAACAACTCTATATTGTGCTCCAAGATTCTCTTTCAGATAAAACCTCAAATCTTCATTGTCTTCAATTATCAGGAGCAAAGGTTTTTTTGAGTCATCCCTTTTTTCCACTTTAAAATGACTCTCGTTGTGCTGAACATCCTGGCTAAGTTCAATTTTGATTGGTTCGGGGTCACCTGTATCATTTTGAGAGACAACTGGTAGTTCAACAGTAAAAACACTTCCCTTACCCGGCTCACTTTTCACATATATTTCACCGTCATGGAGGCGCACAAACTCTTTCGTTATGGCCAACCCAATACCGCTTCCCATGTTCTGTTCAGTCCCGTCACCGGCCTGAAAAAATCTTTCAAAAACCTTTTCCTGTTTTTCCTGTGGAATGCCGATTCCTTTATCCCCAACAATGATTTTCACCACCCCTCTTTTATCATCAATGACTCCTTCCGAACCCGCTTTTAAATACTCGAGGTTCAGATACACCTCTCCGTTTTCCTGGGAAAATTTGAAAGCATTGGAAAGCAAATTGAAAACAATTTTCTCCATTTTATCAGGATCAAATGCCATCATTAATGAATCGGTATTGGCAAAGATTGAAAACCGAATAGTTTTAGTTTCAAACAAATCAGAAAAAGAGAGTCCAACCTCTTTTACAAACGCAACAAGATCTGCCTGGCTTCTGTTGAGGGTAAGGCCCTGAACTTCCATTTTTCGGAAATCCAATAACTGATTCACCAGCCCCAACAGTCTTTTAGCATTCCGGGTTACCAGCTTTAATTGGTCTCTCACAGAAGCATCTCCCACCTCTCTGACCAGCTTTTCCAGGGGGGTGATAATAAGAGTAAGCGGTGTACGAAACTCATGGCTGATGTTTGTGAAAAACCGAATTTTCATTGCATCCATTTCGTGAATGCGCTTATGTTGCATCAACTCGCTCTGCCGCTCATATTTAATCCGTTCACGGCGCCTGACTATAAAACCAAAAAACGCTACCAACCCCACAAATAAAATAATGTAAGCGGCATAGGCATATTGAGTCGCATAAAAAGGAGGCTTAATCACGACAGTTAAATTGGCTTCACTTCCCAACGAACCATCCTCTCCCACTTTTGCTTTCACCCGGAAACGATAAGTCCCGTAATTGAGGTTGGTATAAGTTGCTAATGGGTTGGAGGCATCGGTAGAGACCCAATCTTCATTAAATCCATCCAGCTTATACTGATATTTAACTTTCTCGGGGTGGAAATAGCCCATTCCCGAAAACTCCAGAGAAAAAACATTCTGGTTGTGCTTTAGGGTCAGGGTATCAGAAAGAAACAAAGGGCTTACGAGAATCGGTTTTCTATCCACTTTCTCGCCTACTTCAATTTGTTTGTTGAAGAGCCTTAAGCCGGTGATTCGCACCTGAGGAATTCGGGTACTTTTCTGAATATTGGCCGGATTAAACAAGTTAAACCCATCCGGCCCACCAAAAATCAATTCTCCTGCTGATGTCTTAAACGCAGCGTGTTCGTTAAACTCCCGCCCCTGCAAGCCATCCAACAGATCGAAATTGCTAAAAGAGTAGTCTGTCCTCTCCTCTGATTCGTCTATTTCCAATCGGGATAAACCATTCAACGTACTCATCCAGATATTTCCGGCATCATCCTCCAGCAGATTCAGGATATTGTTATCGGGCAGCCCGTCACGCTCCAGGAACAAACGAAATTCCTGCGTTTGTGGATCGTACATATTAAGCCCGTTGCGCGTGCCAAACCACATCGTTCCCCGCTGGTCCTGCAAAATGGCCAGCACAATATGATGACTCAAAGCGTTTTCCTTTCCAGGATTGGCCGCAATATGAGAAAATCTGCCGGTATTCTTATCCAACACATTAATGCCAAAAGAGGTACCCACCCATAAGTTGCCCACATTATCCTCTTCCATGGTCAGAATGAAATTGGAATTAACTGAATTCAGGTCTCCATCACGGTAATGCAGAAAACGGTCATTAGCCTCGTCGAAT
>NZ_JADQBH010000256.1 GCF_016278715.1 Marinilabilia sp.
AATGCAGTTAAGTTTTCCGGCTTAAACTCATTAAACTGGCTATAGAGGGTATCAACGCGACTTTTCTTCTCGATAATGGAATGTTTAATTTCCTCAAGCACTTTGCTGTAATTCTCCTTGTTTTTCTCTGCCTTTTCTGATTCAGAGCCAATTTTTTCCTGCTCGTTTTCCAGTTCCTTGATTTCATTACTGATGACCTCATGCTTTTTGAAAGCCTCTGTAACCTGTTCTTCTTTATCGAATGAAAACTGAGTCCACTGAAACTTCTCACGGTGCTGTTTGATTTGTTCGGTGAGCAGATTCAGGTTGGCTGTATATTTTTTCCGGTCTTTAGAGATGGTTTCTATTCTGTCGGAGATTCGCAGAAGTGTGGTTTCTGTCTCGGAAAGTTGTTTGGTTTGTTCCTCGTTTTTTAGTCGGTCCTTTTTTATTTTCTCCAGTTTTTCAGACAGGTCGTCTGCTTCCAAAATATTGGGATGATGCTCTGAACCACAGAGAGGACAGGGTTTTCCATCAGTGAGTTCGTGCGCGAACTTTTGCAGTTGTTGTTGCACTTGTACCTGGTGCCAGTCAGCCTCCAGTTGTTTTTTATTTTCCTCCAGCTGCTTTTTTTCAGACGAAATCGATGCCTGCAACGTTTTTATGAGGTTGGCGACAGGTTCTTCAGCAGGAATGTTGCGATTTACTGCAATTTTTATGACTTGAGCAGATTCATTCTTTTCAGCAATTGAAACTTCATTTAGCAGGTCATTCGTCTCTTTCTGACTTCCCGATAGTTGTTTGATTTGCGAAAACCAATCCCGCACATCGGATAATATTTTGAGGTCGGGCAGTTGTTTTTTCTTAGCGTTCAGGAGTTCTTTGTTGTTTTTCAGACGGTCTTTCAATTTTTCTAAAACAACAAGATTTTCCTCCACCATTGTGGCGCCTTTCTTCCGTCGCTCCTGTTCTTTGGCAATTTCGGCTTCCAATTGCCGTAAAGTGCTCATTTTTTCAAATTCTTCGGCTTCACGGAGCCATTTGTCCCGGTTCGACCATTGTTGGCGGGTTTTAGCAAAAACTTCGTTCAGATTTTTCAGTCTTTCCCGGAGTTTTTGTAATTCCTCTGTTTCTGTCTTTTGCTCCTTTTCAATGTTGTTGTGGTCTTGGGTCAGTCGGTCGGCCCTTTCCAGCGGAGAGCGAAATATGCGCGAAAACGTTTCATATTCTTTCAGTTCCTTTTCCAACCCGTCTATTTGTTCTTTCTCTTTCAGAAGGTTGGTTTGGCGGGCTTTGGTTTCATTGATTTTGTTTTGTATTTCCCGGACTCCCTCTTCTGCCTTGATTTGTTTCTGAAGATTGGTTACTGTCTCATTCGCTTGTTTAAGTTCTTCACCCGTGGTCTTGATTTTTGTTTCCAGCCCCTCTATTTCCTCAGGATTGATGGTTCCTAGGCTTTCCAGCCTGGTAGTGAGTTCCACAAGGTTCAATTCATTGTTGCGTTGCATCTCTGCAACACGTCCGAAGAGTTCAAATTTGTTTAGGTTGAACAGCTCCCGCAGCATGTCGGTTCTCTCTTTCGAACCAAGCTGCAAAAACTCCTGAAATTTGCCCTGTGGAATGATGATGGTTCGATGAAAGTTGTTGTAATTGAGGCCGGTTATTTCTTCGGCAGAATCTTCCGGAATGCTTTCCCATTCTCCGTTTTTCAAGTGATAAGCCGTTCGGTCAAGTTTTTTAACATCCTCAAATTTTTTGCTGTTGCGCCGCCCCTGAACCATAAAACGATAGGTTTCTCCTCCCGAGGTAAACTCAAAATCGATTTTCAGTTCGTTCGATTTGAGGTTCATCATATTGTAGTTGCGGTTGTCGCGTGCATTGAGGCGTTCCGATTGACCAAACAATGCAAAGGAAACGGCCTCCAGAATGGTGGATTTTCCGCTTCCCACGCTTCCAAAGATGCCAAATAAACCGGCCTCCGTCAGGGTGCTGAAATCGATGGTCTGTTCCTGCTGATAAGAATATATGCCTTGTAGGGTAAGTCTTTTTGGTATCATGGTGATTATGGTTTAAAAGGTAAAATGGTGTAATGGTGTAATGGTGAAATGGTTGGAGGGAATGCGGCATGGAGCATGGGGCAAAGTGCATGGGGCAAAGTGCATGGAGCTAGGGGCCTGGTGCAAAGAGGCAAAAATCAGAGCTCAAACCTGCAACACGAAACCTGCAACTCTCAACACAAAACCCAAAACTCAAAACCCAGAACTCAAAACTCTCAACGCGCCCCCACAATCTCCTTAAACAACTCCTTAATTCGTTCATTCGGTTTCTGACCCTTGGCATGGACGAAAAAATCATCAAACAAATCGTTCATGCTTTTGGCCAGGTCAATGTCGGGCCCTTGCCCAAGAGGGGATGTGACAGTGTTTTTCACCTCTGGGATAATTGTTACGATACCGTCATGAACATTGTACAGTCTTTTGCGGTCTTCGGTTTTCAGGTAGGTGTCTGAGACAATGGTTAGTTCCACAAACATATTGGGATTGTCGGTCAGCCATTCTACTGCTGCATCAATATCCTCAAAACGTTTTCGCTGTAATCGTCGTCCGCTTTTGATGGGGATTTTTTTTACCGAAACCGGTTTTCCCGGCTCTGCATCAATCATAGCCACATGTTTTTCCTGATTGGCTTCGGCAAAACTGTAGGAGAGGGGACTACCTGAATAAATCACAGGGCACGCGGCCCCACTAATTTCCTGATAGCGGTGAAGGTGTCCCAATGCCACATATTGAATGTTTTCGGGGATGTCTGATGTAAAAACCGGTTGTGCCCCGCCTACATAAAGTATGGGTTTCTCATCTTCGGGCTCTTCCTGTATCTCCCCGCCCTCTTTCATCATAAACAGGTGCGTCATTAAAAGATTGATGCCTTTATTATCGCAAAAGTCATTCGCTGTTCTTTGCCAGGATTCTTTCAAAAGAGTCCGCAGGGATTCCTCCTTTTTATCTGGGTTGAGGAAGGTTTTTAGCCGCAACTCGTTCGCATAGGGGGTGGTGATGATTCGAAGCGGGACAGGATTGTCCGGCAGAATGATTTCTATGAATCCGGCCGCACTTTGGGTGATTTTCAAACCCGTTTCCAGGCTGAAAGGTTGAATCCTGGAATTGGGGAATCCGGCGAAGATAATTCCGCATTCCCGTGCCAGGGGGTCCGGAGCCTCAATGCGGTCGGGCGAATCGTGATTCCCGGCAATTGCAATAACTGGTCTGTGGCCGTTGTTGCTGAGACGTTTTAGTGATTTGTAGAATAAATCCACGGCTTCAGTGGAGGGATTAAATGTATCGAATAAATCGCCTGCAACAACAATGGCTTCTGCGTTCTCTTCATCCGCAATGGAGCAGATTTCATTCAATACCTCTTTTTGTTCTTCCAGCCGGGAAAAGCTTTCGAGCCGTTTGCCCAGATGCCAGTCGGATGTATGGAGAATTCTCATGGTTGAGTTGATTTTAATGGTCGGTTTCACAAAGATAATTTTTTTGGGGGGATGAGTGTTTATTGCCCCAGACTGTTGCATTCAATGTTGCAGCCTGTCTTTTATATATTATAAAGATAGTAACACTAATTTCTTGGGTTGGAAGTGTTTTGAAAAAATCTGTTCGTTTGAAAACCAGATGTTTCGACTACGCTCAATATGACACTTTTTTGTGTTTTGTACTTTTTGTATAACTCCCTCAATATCCTGCTAAGGCCCGTCATTACGAATGTCCAACTCAATTAGATTTTGAGGCATAATGGGAATATGACAAGCAGAGATGCTCAATGTTAAAACTATAGGAAAGGTTATTCGTTGAGCAGGTGCGGCGGATCGGAATCCGCCGCACCTAATCTGTCATTGGTAGTGTCTACCTCAAAAAAAAATGAGGAATAATCGGGCTATGATAGACCTGGCTCGTTCACGTAGGGGGCAAACTTGAAATAACCCCGGGTTATCGACCCGGGGGAGATTGGGCAAAATGAACCAGGTCCCCGAAAGGGTGCCAACTATTAACTGTGTGATTTTTTATTTATTACAAAAATCTGTCTTTGGCAACCTAGTGAAGCAATCTCAATCCTTTAACCGGACACGAATTATAATTTATGAATAATCCAGTTTTATGACAATAATGACTTTTTTTAATAAAAAACTTGCACTCACAGAAAAAATGTATTTACTTTGTGAGTGAATACTAACAAACCAAATTTACAAAATGCTTTCAGAACGTCAGGAACAAATTATTGAGGCTTCCATCGGGTTAATAGACCGGCTGGGGATTCAGGGGTTTACCATTAAAAATCTCTCGAAGGAGATTGGAATATCCGAGCCTGCAATTTATCGTCATTTCGATAGTAAAATGGAAATACTGGCAACCATTCTTGACGGGTTCCTGCAGCGTGTCAGTCTCTATCACAAGGAGAAATCTGCTGCTCAACTTCCGGCAAGGGAACGGATGGAACTCTTTTTTAAAATGATATTTAATGTTTTTGCTGATAACCCAACGCTGATTTCAGTCATTTTTGCCGAGGAGATTTTCAGAAACGAGCCGGCATTGAGCCAAAAAGTGATGGAGATTCAGCAGATTAATGAGAAAGAGCTTGGTGCCATTATTTCTGAAATTGCTTTAAAAGAGGATTTGACAGGTACGCCTGTTGAAACGTTGGTAATGATGTTTTTCGGCCCGGTAAGGTTGTTGGCGCGGAAATGGAAAATGCAGGATTGCCGGTTCGATTTGCGTGAAGAAGGAGACCAGTTGATTCAAACAATAATAAAAATGATTTCATTATGAAGATTACAAAAGTAAGCGAAGCGCCCATTAAAGAGACCCCGCATAAGGTAGATACGCGTCCTGTTTATGATGATGAGACTGCGCAGGCTGTGCATATTCGACTGGAACCGGGAGAGACTTTAAAACCACATATTACTCCGGTGGATGTTTTCTTTTACATCCTGGAGGGTACGCCCAATGTCCATATTGGAGAAGAGAAAGAAATGGTTCAGGCCGACTGGGTTATTGAAAGTCCTAAGGATATTGTGCATTATTTGTCCAATACTTCCGATAAGCCTGCTCGCATTTTGGTGGTAAAAGCGCCAAAACCAACGAAGCAAACCAAATTGTTGTAAAATCATTAGTGACCTAAATATTTACCCAACAGGGATTTCATCCCTTAAACCCTGAATTACTTTTTTGTCTTGATACAAAAAAGTAATCAAAAAAGGTCAAGACTGAGCCAGCTTACGCTCTAAAAACTACGGTTCTTTTATCGAAATCGTCAAAACTCATCTCGTTTGCTGCGCGCACGAGATTCAAACAGAGACGATTTTACGATAAAACAACCTTGTTTTTAGGCTTACCTGCCAAGGTC
>NZ_JADQBH010000165.1 GCF_016278715.1 Marinilabilia sp.
GTGCTCTTCCGATCTATAGAGTGCCGAGTCGGTTTGTGGTTTTGTCAGCTTTAGCTGCAAAATTTGATTGCTCTCATACACCGCCTCTTCGTACAAGGCCTGGTTTATCAGGTATTCGGAAAATTGAATCCTTTCCGGCGCCTTTTGTGCCGAGGCATGAATTGCCGCAAAAAGAATGATGGTAATAAAGATTAAAAACCGCATCAATGAAAATGTTCTGAAGGATTATAGGACTTGAACTGGTATTTGGACCATCCATCTGATGAGTGTCTGGTTTCAGGATTGATGGTGAGTGGATGCAGGGATGTTTGTGCTATTCTGTTGCATCTGCTAAGTCGGTCTGAAGTAAGAAAAATACCTTTTATCAGTCCATAATGAGAAATTGCATCTTTGCTGAAATTGGAACAAGATGGTTCATAGAGGCAATCGGCTGAGAAATGTTTGGAAAGCGAAGTCTGATAAAAATACAAAAGCCCTCCAAAAGTAAGCTTTATGGGATTGATTTTGTCTATC
The DNA here is from genome assembly GCF_016278715.1 of Marinilabilia sp. Lineage (GTDB taxonomy): Bacteria > Bacteroidota > Bacteroidia > Bacteroidales > Marinilabiliaceae > Marinilabilia. Next base: position 514 of record NZ_JADQBH010000165.1, read on the forward strand.
AGAGGGTCCTCTTTTTTTACAAGAAATACCCTTTTTCTGTTTTCTGTCTGGTGAATTTTCAGCAAATCGTCTTGCTCGGAGGAGTTGATCCGTGTTAAATCGCTTCGGAGGGCATCTTTATTTTGAGAATGGGCACCGAATGCGAATAGAAGAAATAACACCAGAACAATCGAACATTTAGAAATCGACTTTTTGTGCATCATCCGGGATTTTGAAATCAAACAATTTATCATCGGCTTCGAAGCCTGTTTTTATATTGGAAAAAGTGGTACGCCTGATGGTGCTGTCATTTTCAGCAGTATAACTGATTTCTGTTATTTTTTTTGGGAGGAGAAACTGTGGGCCAATATAATAATCATAATAGTAGATTTTTCTTTTCACAGCCCCTTTGTTGTCAAAGTATTGAGCATAGATGGGTGTGAAATTTTCCGCAACCAACTCAACTGTGCTGATAGCTTGCATGCCCGGGGGTGCCTGCCATGTAGTGATGATGTAATTGTTTTCGCGCCGTGTATTTATTTGTGTAAAACCTTCATGTCTGAGGCCCATGTCCTGCGTGAGGTTGTTGACAAAGAAATAGAGTAATTCAGTTTTACTTGAATAGTGGCTGTTTTGCATAAAGGAAACCGTGTTTTTATCAGGAAGATAAATGGTTGTTTCACCTTTTGCATTGATGGTTTTGTAGAACTCGGTAGGGGAAAGGTAATGCGTAATTATTTTCCCGGTTTGCCCGTCGTAAAACGAAGAGGCCTCTGCTGTAAACAGACTCCCTTTTTGATAGTTCTGGTAAAGTGCATCTACGCTCACCTGACCTGTGTAGGTTTGTGCGAAAACGTTGATCGCTGGCATGGAGAGAACAACCAGCAATAGAAAACCTGCTTTTTTAAAATAATTTCTTTTACCGAAAACAGAATTCATAATGTTAAATAGGAAGTTGGAACTACAAAAACAGGCCTGTCGGGATGACAGACCTGTTTGTTTTTTGTTAAAATGGTTTTTGTATTACCACATAAAGAATTTCGGATTATCAACATAAGCGCTGATGTCGTCCCAGTTGACTGCCAAAACAATAAGGTCAATCAAAGGCATCAGGCCGAAGATACCACCACAGGTAAGGATGTATCCAATTCCTGTCATGACTTTAGTTCCAAGATAGAAACGGTGAATACCGAAACCTCCCAGGAAGAAGTCAAGCAAAATGGCAATTAAAGGGTCTTTTCCGCCGCTGGCTGAAGCAACTGCCATGGCAGGAGCAGCTTCTGCTATATCAGCAACCATGCTGAAAGTTGTAGCTGTAGCTGAGGCAAAAAGATTTTCAATCTGGGCATCGTCAATAGTGTAAGATGCACTTGCGTTTGTAGTAAACGCAGAAATACCCAATACAAGGGTCAGAACGATTAAAAGTTTCTTCATAATAAATATGATTTTGATTAAGACTAGTTGCGAAAATAAGTATTTGTTTTTAATTTGAATCCTGCAGTGGTCAAAAAAGGTTAATTTATAATGGTTATCGGTAACGATTGAGATAGTACATTTTTTGTGCATATACCTTATATGAATAGGCAATAAATAATAATAGACTATTTAAGGTTAATAATCAGATAGTTGGAAATAGTGTTAAAACATGTTTTTATCTATAAAAATTAGGGGTTGGTGTAAAGATAGGAGCCATTCATCATAAAAAAGGTGGGTATTCAATGAGTTTGGAAAGCTTTTCAACCGAAATGTTTTATTTTCGATACAATTAATGCAGACAGTTAATGTCTTTTTTTAATCAAACTAACTTATTTATTATGAAAAAAGTTTTGTTTTTTGTAGCTGTGATGTTACTAAGTGTTTCCACAGCATCCATCGCTCAGGCTAAATTTGGATTAAAAGCCGGTGTAAACATAGCGAATGCTACCGGTGATGATGTTGAGGATGCCGATTCAAGATTAGCTCCATTTTTTGGTGCCTTTGTTAATCTCGGGCTTGGAGAAAAGTTAGCGTTTCAGCCTGAGTTATTGTACTCTATGAAAGGAATAAAAAACACTTCTTCAATCATGGGGGTAGATTTTGACCAGACGACTAAACTTAACTATCTTGATATTCCTTTGATGTTAAAGTATAACATTGCCGGAGGACTTAATTTGCAGGCAGGTCCTCAAGTGAGTTTGTTGCTGTCAGCTGAGAATGAATATGAAGGTGGCGGTGAGTCAGAAACTGAGGATATTAAAGAGTATTTGAAAGGTTCTGACTTTGGATTTAATGTTGGTGCGGGATACGATTTTGGACCGCTTGGGGTGGATGTACGATATAATATAGGGCTTTCAAATATTTCTGACGAAGAAGATGGCGATATTAAAAACAGTGTAATTCAGGTTGGATTAAGCTATTCGTTCTAATATTTGAGAAGTAATTAGAATTTAAGAAAGTCACTTCCGGATAATAAGGAGGTGACTTTTTTGTTTCTAACCAATTCCGGAAAATAGAAACCGGAATTTACTCCCACTGAATACTGGTTTGTTTCTCTGTCAACTTAAAAGATAGTCGGTGAACCGACGTTACTCCATGAGTCTCGATTCCTGAACGATGTGCTTTTGTGGGGTAGCCTTTGTTTTTGTTCCAGTCATAAAAAGGATACCTCTCATGTTGGCCCAGCATATACTCATCTCTGTGTGTCTTGGCTAAAATACTGGCAGCTGCAATGCATCGATAAATGCTGTCGCCCTTTACAATGCACCGGTGGGGGATTTCTTTGTAAGTGTGAAACCGGTTGCCATCGATTAGCAACGACACCGGTGTTGGGGTTAACTGCTTAATGGCAAGGTGCATGGCTCTTATGGAAGCGTTCAGAATATTAATGCGGTCAATTTCTTCATTGTGAACCATAGCAACCGCCCAGGCGAGGGCTTCATCTTCAATTATCTGCCTTAGTAAATCGCGTTTTTTCTCAGAAATTTGTTTGGAGTCGTTCAGTAGCGGGTGATTAAAACCTTCGGGCAGAATAACGGCAGCAGCTGCTACCGGGCCTGCCAGACATCCACGGCCTGCCTCATCGCAACCGGCGACTAAAGGCCCGTCGGCAGGCAGCAATTCTCCCCTGACGGTTGGTAGTTTTTCTTTTATGGTCGCTTTTTGTTTTCTGCCAGGCATTCTCTTCTTCCTTTTTTTCCGGGGGCCCTCCTCCCATTTTTGGAGAGTTAGAGGGGGCCGTAAATAACCTCCATTACCGTTTGGCCCACTGCTTTCAGTGTGTTGCGGTCAATATTCTCCATCGTATCGTCATGTGTGTGCCAGTAACTACCGAATGAGGTTTTGGTAGAGGGATCGTACTGAATAATATCTACGGCAGGTATGCCCGTATGTTTATTTACATAAACGTGGTCGTCGGTAATGTATCCGCCTTTCCGGAAAATGAAATAACTGCCGTACCCCAGTGCTGCAGCTGTATCCCAAATATGGTTGACCAGCTTCGGAGCAAATCTCAGAGAAGCCTGTTCCTGATAGAAACGGGCATTTTTGGCTCCTACCATATCCAGCAAGATGCCATATTGGGCATAATAATTCTTTTTGTGCGGATTTTTTCCCCAATACTGGCTGCCCAAACACCATGTATCTTGTTTGTATTCCACATTGAGGTGATCGGGTGTGCCGTAATCTTCCGCATCGAAAAAGATGATGTCGATGCCCGGATGTGTAGGATTATCCTGAAGGTGCCGGGCAATCTCCATTAAAACGCCCACACCGCTGGCTCCGTCATTGGCTCCGTCGATGGGCTGATTGCGTTTGGCCGGGTCGGGGTCATAGTCGGCAAAAGGACGTGTGTCCCAATGGGCAAAAAGCAGAATGCGGTTGTTTTTTTCGGGCTGAAACTGCGCAATGATGTTTTTGATGTTTAAGATGCTGTTGTCGAAAGCGGTGACTTTGCCTTTCTGAATAATGACATCGGCCCCCATACTCTCCATTTTTGCGGCCAGCCAGTTTGCTGTTGCTTCGTGCTCAGGTGTGTTGGGAACCCGTGGCCCAAAATCAACCTGTTTTTGAATATAACTGAAGGCTGAGTCGGCATTGAAGGCTGGTGTCTGAAGTTTCGGCCGGGCTATATCTTCTTTCTCTGATGATTTCTTTGAGCCGGTGCTGTTGCATCCTGATCCAAGGGAAATCAAAGCAACCACTGATAATACCAATGGAATGTTAATAAATTGAGTGATTTGCTTTTGCATTTAATTCAATTTTTATTGGAATGTTTTGCCTTTTTAGATGAATAATCTATTTTCCCCGGGCGTTGTCCGGGGCTTTTTCTCTACAGACTTTCAGCCTGTTTGAAATCGTTCAAAGTAGATCAAACCTCGATCCTCTAACCTCCAATGTCTAACCTTCTTCCAAAGTCTCTTTTGGGCACCCCGAGTCTTTATTTCACTTCCCAATCAGCTCCGTCTTTTCCGTCACGCACTTCAATGCCCAGGTTTTTCAGGCCGTCACGAATGCGGTCGGAGGTGTCAAAGTCTTTGGCTTTTTTGGCTTGCTGACGCACATTGAGGAGGAGTTCCATTACGCCGTTTAGCACCTGAGAATCTCCTGCATCCGCTGTTGTTTCCTGAGATAGTCCCATAATTTCTTCTGCAAACAAATGCATCAGTTGGCGGAATTTTTCCAAATCCTCTAGGGTAAAAGACTCTTTTCCGGCCAGGGCACTGTTGATGGCTTTTACACCTTCGAAGAGATGCGCTATCAGGATGGGGCTGTTCATATCATCATTGAGGGCACCGTAGCACTTTTCTCTGAACTGATTCAGATTGAAAGTGGTTTTGTCGCCCGCTTTGATTTTATCCATTTGCCGAAGGGCTTCCATCAGGCGTTCCATCCCTTTCTCAGCAGCCTGCAGTGCTTCGTTGGAGAAGTCCACCGTGCTGCGGTAATGAGCCTGCAGAATGAAGAAGCGAATGGTCATTGGCGACCATGCTTTGTCGAGCAGCTTATGGTTGCCTGTAAAGAACTCCTCCAGGGTAATAAAATTGCCCAACGATTTGCCCATCTTCTGTCCGTTGATGGTAATCATGTTGTTGTGCATCCAGTAGCGCGCAGGAGTTTTTCCGTTGGCCGCGACCGATTGTGCAATTTCACATTCATGATGGGGGAACAGCAGATCCATGCCTCCTCCGTGGATGTCGAACTGTTCGCCCAGGTATCTGGCACTCATGGCCGAGCACTCAAGGTGCCATCCGGGGAATCCGTCGCTATAGGGCGATGGCCAGCGCATGATGTGTGTCGGTGTGGCTTTTTTCCAGAGGGCAAAGTCGAAGCTGTTGCGTTTCTCTGATTGCCCTTCCAGTTCGCGGGTGGTGCTTAGCAAATCTTCCAGCACACGACCCGACAGGACTCCGTACTTGTGGTCTTTGTCGTATTTCTGAACATCGAAATAGACGGATCCGTTTTTCTCGTAGGCATACCCTTTGTCAAGAATTTCCCTGACAATTTCCAGTTGCTCAATAATATGGCCGGATGCCCGTGGTTCAATGCTGGGCGGTTTTACATTGAGAGCCTCCATGAATTTGTGGTAACGATCGGTGTAGTACTGCACCACTTCCATGGGCTCAACCTCTTCCAGACGCGCTTTCTGAGCGATTTTGTCCTCGCCTTCGTCGGCATCGTTTTCCAGATGGCCTACATCGGTGATGTTGCGTACGTAGCGCACTTTATATCCCAAATGTGACAGGTAACGGAACAGAATGTCAAAAGTGATGGCTGGTCGGGCGTGTCCCAGGTGCGGGTCGCCATAAACGGTGGGGCCACAGACGTAAAGTCCTACATGCGGCGGTTTTATGGGGTTGAATGATTCTTTTTTTCGCGAAAGCGTATTGTAAAGCGTCAGATTGTTTTCCATGATAGTCGTCTGCTTGTTAAGCGTTAATTTCAGACGGCTAAGTTAAGAAAAATATCAGGAGTGTTGGGAGTGTACCTGGTTACTTCACATATTTCCCGTTTTCCACAATTCTGACCTCAATGAGGCTGTCCTGTTGGCTGTAGATATAATGTTTCCCGTCCTGGAGGATACCGTCCCTGAAATAGCCTTCCTTGATGGTGAGTCCGTCGATCGACTGAAGTGTGTAGTGTCCTGTGCCGTAGAATGGCAGTATTTTTCGGTCAGGATCTTCATCGGTATTTTCGGGGCGGGAGGTTACGACGGTACTTTTGCTGAATCCCTCTTCTGAGTATTCGCGCTTCTCAAGTAGTTGGCCCCGGTTGTTAAAAACAGAAACCTCACCATTTGCCTGTCCGTTTTTCCACTCGCCTGAATATTGCACTTCTCCGTTGGCATGGAAATACTTCTGTTCTCCGGTTCGTTTCCCGGCATCATTGTAGTTCCATTCATAGAATTTTTGTCCGTTGGCATGGTATAAGGTGTATTTTCCTTTCCAGTGGTCAATGTCCCAATAACCTTCTTCCCATAGTTGTCCGTCGCGATAGAAAAACTTTGCGGGGCCTTTGGCCATCCCGTTTTCGTAAGTGATTTCATGTTTCAGGGCGCCGCTTTTGTAAAACGATTTCCAAAGGCCGGTGCGTTGGCCATCAGCGTAAATACCCGATTCCTTTAGTTCGCCACTATCGTAATATGTTTCCCATTGACCGGTTCGCTGATTATTTTCATCTGTTTGGTTGGGCGCAGTCTTTACTCCCTGGCTTCCGACTGTTGATGGAAGTGAGAATATCAGGAATAATATAATAAAGATGGTGTGCTTCATTTTCTAAATGATAAGCTTGTTGGAAATCAGTTATGATAAGGTATCTCGTTGTTCTTGTTTTATCGTAAAATCGGGACAAAAGGTTTCAAAAAACCAGAAATTTGCTGAGCTGCATATCGTTTGGAAATGAGAAAAAGAAAAAATATTGAAGTATTTAACCTTTTCTTACAAAGACTTTCTGCTTTGAATGTCGAATCTGACAGAATAAGCAAAAACCCTTTCCCGCTTTTTGGTAGACAATAAGTTTTCGCCTTGATGATTTTTCGAATGATCCTCTCTTCTATTGTGTCAGAACGGGAAAACGTTTGAATTATGAAAACAATAACACGCTTAATGACTATTTTTTTGATGACCCTTACTGGCTTTCTTGCCTCATTTTCAGTCAGGGGACAGGTAAATGCTGAAGTGGAATACCGACCGCGCTTTGAATGGAGAGCCGGTTACGGGGAGTTGCTGTCAAGCAGTGCTTCTCCATCCTTTATTGCTTTACAGCGATTGCGGATGTCTGTCAGCTATCAGACCGATGGGTTGAAGTTGAAGTTTGCTCCTCAGGATGTGAGAGTTTGGGGAGACGAGCAGCTCTCCAGTTCGACCGGTGTTTTTGGAGACGAGGCATCTTTTGATTTATTTGAAGGTTATGCCGAATTGAGGTTGTGGGAAAACAGTTGGATTTCCGTGGGGCGTCAGCAACTTTCCTACGATAATCAACGATTGCTGTCAGGACGGAACTGGAATCAGCACGGACTGGCTTACGATGCTGTTGTGTTTAAAACCATAGCCGGTGCCTGGGCTATACATGCCGGTGCTTCCTGGAACTCCTTAAAAGCTACTGCATCGGAGAGTTTTTATCTTTCTGACAGAATAAAGTCTTTGAATTTTTTATGGTTAAAAAAGAGTTTTGGGGAAACTTTTGATGTTTCATTTAGCCACATTGCTTCCGGGGTGACTGAAACCGATACAACCAATACCATGCATTTTAAACAGACATCAGGAGTATATGCGACCTATAATGTGGGTTCTTTCTCGATGAAGGGAAATTTTTATTTTCAGTATGGAAAGAACCAGGTTGGAACCGAAGTCAGCGCTTTTTTGGTGGATGCAGATGCCTCTTTGAGTCTGGGACGATATAAGCCTGGCGTGGGTTTTAGTTACCTGTCCGGAAATGATGAGGCAGATTCCACCACCGAAAATTTGTTTGATGCATTGTATGGAGCCCGACACCGATTTTTTGGACACATGGATTATTTCCGGAATATGACTTCACATACCGGTGGTGGTGGATTGTCTGATTGGTACGGATATCTGGGATACAAAGTGTCGGACAATATTTCGCTGAAAAACACGACTCATTTTTTTAGTCTTGCGCAAACCAATTCAAATACTCCGGATGGTAAAGCACTAGGAATGGAAAATGAAGTGGAACTAAAATTTAAATTTAATGGATGGGGAGCATTGAAGGCAGGATGGCTTTTTTATCTTCCCACCGACTCTTTTCGCCAGCTGCAAGGTGTTGTTCAGGAGCGCTTTCCCAACTTTGCTTTTGTGGAGTTGACCATTACACCCACTCTTTTTTGAATCTTGTGAACGAATTTTCTCGTATAGATGTTAGGTTAATATAAAAAACTTAATAAAACACGATATGCTCAATCGCCTAAAGCAAAAACTTGATCCGGAATGGGGAATGGCCATTCGTGTTTCAGTGTTATTTCTGGTGATTGGGAGTGCATGGATTTTGTTCAGCGATCGCTTGGTTTTTATATTTGTAGATAACCCCCATGAATATTCCCGTCTGCAAACATGGAAAGGTGAGTTTTTCGTGGTTTCGGTTTCAGTGTTATTGCTGCTGATAATCAAGAATTATCTGCGTCGGAACCGTCGTCTTTCGGAGTCGCTGGAACAAAGTGAACAAAGATTTAAAGGAGTGATTGAAAAATCGGTTTCAGGAATCTGCATTACCGACAAGTTTGGCGTGTTTGAGTTTGTAAATCCGGCATTTTGTAAAATTTATGGGTATTCGGAAAAAGAACTTTTGGGCAATTCTATAGGTTTATTAGTGGATGAAGAAATTCGTCTGATGACATTGGAAGTACATGCCGGGTTGCTCGACAATGAAGAGAATCGTCAGGGAACGTGGAACGTCAGAAATAAAAATGGGGAGAAAAAAACCGTGGTTATTGAAACCCTTCCAATAAGCTGGTTGAATGGAAAAAAACGTCTGGTGACTTTTGTGACCGATGTAACTGAAAAGGTAAGGGCAGAAGATGAGTTACGCAGGAGTGAAAAAAGGTATCGAAGCATGATGGAGGAACTGGATGTTCCCTTGTATATTACGGACAATGATTGCAGGATAATTTTTGCCAATAAAGCTTTTCGAAGCCATTTTGGAGATATCGATAACGATACTTTTTGCTACAGAAAAATAAGAGGAACAGAGAGAAAGTGCAACTGGTGTAAAGATGTGGCGAACCTAAAGCCCGGTCAGAAATTTGAATCGGAGTATTACCGTGAGTCTGACGGTCGTATTTTTCAAATAATCATGGTGCCAGTTGAGTTTGAACCGGAAGTGATGAGGAAAATGGTGGTGCTTCGCGATCTTACTGAAATACTCAAAGATAAAAAACGGGCAGAGGAGAGTGATCGTTTAAAAACAGCATTCCTTGCCAATATGAGTCACGAAGTAAGGACCCCCCTGAATGCTATTCTGGGCTTTTCAGATATTTTAAATGACGACACCCTGACTTATGAAGAGAAAAGCCGTTTTGTGGATCTGATACATCAGAGTGGTATTCAGTTGTTGAACATCATCGATGACATAGTGGATGTTGCCCGTATTGAACAAGGTGACCTACGTATTTCTAAAATTCCGGTGGATGTGAATATTTTGCTCTCGGAGGTGATGGATGTGATGCGGCTGGAACTGGCTGATGGGAGTAAACCTGAAATTGAGTTATTGCTGGCGAATACCTTACCTGCCGGTTTTAGCTTTAATTCTGATCCTTTGCGGTTGAAACAGATTTTAATGAATCTGATGAGCAATGGAATCAAATTCACGAAAAAAGGGTATGTGAAATTGGAGGCTTTCCGGAACGATAAAGAAGTTATTTTTAATGTGGAAGATACCGGAATGGGGATTCCAAAAGCCAAAATACCCATTATTTTTGAGCGATTCAGACAGGTAGATGAGTCATCCACTCGCGTGGCAGGAGGCAACGGACTTGGATTGTTCATAAGTAAGAATCTTGTGGAAGGAATGGGGGGACTTCTAAAAGTTCGTTCAACTATCGGCACAGGGAGTATCTTCTCTGTTGTTCTGCCTTTCAATTAAAACTGCAAATCTGGTTTCTTCGCTGGACATTCTTGTATTTGTGGTGAGATATGTTGTAAATTACTTTTACTACTGTAATAGTAGAAAAAACGGGGTTTTTATAGATGAGGTTGTGTGTTGCGGTTCTTTAACAGAACAAAAAGTTTTTTTTTACGTAAAGTTGTACTTGGTTAAGACAAAAGCTGGAAATGTCTTCTGAAAAAAGCATGGGGTTTTGATTTTTTAAACTTGCCACATAAACTGCATGTATTTTTATCGGGAAGGGCGTTTACCTGGATTTTTGCTTTCCATGCAGGCTTGATTTTTTTTGTACTAGTAATGAATATTTCATCCAAAATACTTCTTCTGAATAAACCGGGGCAAAGAAAAGAGCTACAGAATTTTCTGGGCGATTTTTTTGGCACGGTGGAGATGCTCACCAATACTTCTGTTGCAAAAGAGGCATTGGTTCGAAATGAATATGACATCATGGTTCTGCAGGATCATCTCAACGATATGGATGCTGTCGGTTTTATACGGTGGATGAATGAGAATGAATTAGAAGTTCCTTTTGTGGTGATTGCCGAAGATGGTGATGTAAGTCAGGCTTCAGAAGTGATGAAGGGTGGTGCAGAAGAATTTTTGCAATGGTCTGACCAAAAAGAATATTTCTTTCCTTATGTGGCGGAGGTAATTCGAAAAGCATTAGGTAAGAACAATAGTAAAAGGGTTCTTTCGGATAGCGAGAATTTGTATCAAACTCTTTTTGAGAATATTCGAGATGCCGTATTGCTTTTTTCCTGGGATGAAAAGAATAGTGTGCCGGGAACAATTATTGAAGCCAATAAGGTGGCCTGCAGGAGACTTGAATATACCAAACAGGAGCTCTTTGCCCTCACGCCCGCTGATATTGATGTTGCAGGATCTACCAATTACAATCTGGTGGCTCAAGGGCTTGAACAGAAAGGATTTTTTGTTTTTAAAGTTATTCAGCGCAGCAAGTCGGGAAAAGAAATTCCAACCGAAGTGAATGCCCGCATTTTTAATCTGGGAGGCCGTAAAGCGATACTGGCTGTTGCCCGGAATATTACCGATCAAGAGAGGGCCCTGGAAGATTTGAAAAACAGTGAACAACGTTTCAGAGACATTATAGAAAGTTGCATTATTGGGATTTGTATCACCGATAAAGAGGGGAATTTTGAGTTTGTGAATGAAGAGTACTGCCAGATATACGGCTATACACCGGAAGAGTTAATTGGAAAGCATTTTACTTTGGTGGTGCCGAAGGACAATCGTGCATACATGTTCGAACTTCATGACGACTTTATTAATAAAGGAAAAGAAATTAAAGGCAACTGGACGGTTATTGACAAAGACGGCAAGGAGCATTTCATTGTGGCTGATGCAACGCGCATTAAAGATGCTTCGGGTGAATATAAAAAAGTGACTTTCGTAGAAGATGTTACCGATACAAAAAAGGCAAAAGAGGCGCTTGAGTTGAGCGAAGTGAAGTATCGGACAATGATGGAAAGCCTACAGGATCCGGTCATGATTAGCGACGATCAATACGAAATTGTGTATGTTAACCGGGCTTTTAAAAAGCGTTTTGGCAACGTAAAGAAAAACTTGAAATGCCACTCGCTGGTATTCGGGCTCAAAGAACCCTGCCCCTGGTGTATGGCAGCCCAAGAGAATATGTCGGGTTTTCGCAAACGGCAGGAGCATCGTATCAATAAGCGGGATTACCAGATTACAACCGTTCCTGTAGTGTTTGAAGGCATCTATCAGGCAAAAATGACCTTTTTCAGGGATGTTACCAAAGTTGTGAAAGCCCGAAAAAAAGCAGAGGAAAGTGACAGGCTGAAATCTGCCTTTCTTGCCAATATCAGCCATGAAATTCGCACGCCACTAAATGCGGTTATGGGATTTTCAGGCTTGCTGAAAGACCAAGATCTCTCTCGCGATGAGTCACTCATGTACATTGACATGATCAATGAGAGTAGCGAGCACTTATTGCATGTAATGGATGATATTATTGAGTTCTCCTTTATTGATTCAGGACTGGTTCAGATTCATCCAATAAGAATTCAGGCGCAAAAACTGCTGGATGATTTGCTTGGGGAGACCGAAATCTTTAAGAAAAAGCTCAATAAGAATCAATTGCAGGTTTCAGTGCAGAATGCACTACCTGACAAGTTTAAGCTTGTTACCGATGAGTCGCGTCTGCGTCAGATTCTTCTGAATCTTTTGTCCAATGCAGTGAAGTTTACAGAACAGGGTGGCATTACCATAACGGTTTCTTATACCGAAAACCGGTGGGTGTTATTCTCCGTGAAAGACACAGGAATTGGTATCCCTGCAAAGATGCACAAGGTTATTTTCAGACGTTTCAGACAAGCCGATGAAGGCCATACCCGTATGTTTGGGGGGAATGGCCTTGGGCTGGCGCTCTGCAAGCATCTGGCAAACATGCTGGGAGGACATATTGAGTTAAAATCCAAACCTGCCAAAGGAAGTGAGTTTTTACTGTTTCTTCCCGCGCTTTTCGATGAATCCCTTGCACGTGCGCTTGATGTTACTGTGGTTGAGTAACGAACTTAACTTTTAAGGTTACTTATTTTTTCAGCAAGGTTCACATCTTTCTCTGTTATTTCTCCTACGTCGTGCGAGATGAGTTTTACTTTTACCTTCTTGTAAGCGAAAATCTCAATGTCCGGATGGTGGTCGGCCTCTTCTGCTATTGGAACTATCTTGTTCACAAATTCAACGGCCTTTACAAAGTTGCTCAGCACAAATGTGCGCGTAAGCTGATTGTTTTCAATAATCCAATTTTCAGGTGTTTTCATTTTCTTTTCCTTTTTTTTGGTTTCTCAATTTTAGATTCTTTTAATTATACATATCAGAGGTGCGAATTGTTTAAAGTTTAATCCTTCAAATCTCTTATCTTTTACGCGGAGGTTCAGATACTGCGAGGTCCATGCCCGAAGAAATCTCTAATCAATTCGTGTAATTTGTGGACGCCAAACAAAAAATGGCGCAGCCATTTTCATAATAAATGTTTGGAAAAATTTTGCCAAAAAAATACGAATATTAAAAGTCAGGCACTTATGCACCTCTGCGTTTATGCTTTTTTAACGGACTATTGAGTACTTAATAATTTATTAAACTTTTACAAAGAACTCTTTTAATCAGTTGTTTACGCCGGAGGATTGATTTGTGATGAAATGCAGATTTTCAGCGTTATACGATTTATTTTAATTCTAATATCTAAAAATCTAACGGTCTGTTGGAGTAGTGAAAGTTTAATAAAATCGAATGATCTTGCCGGATTTGTTGTCAAAACTATGGATAATGTAATTTTTCGAATTGGTAGAATGCATGGTTGAACATTTTGTTTTTTTATTTGTAAATTAACCACTGATTTTAAGCCAATAACCATTCAACTTCACTTCCTATGATTGAGGCAATAGTCCGGTTTAGTGTTCGAAATAAGCTGATGGTGTTTCTCTTTACCGCCACTGTTTCAGCTTTTGGAATTTTCTCTCTCTCTCGATTACCCATTGGTGCCACACCCGATGTGACCAATAATCAGGTTCAGGTTATCACTACTTCACGTAACTTATCTACGCTGGATGTTGAGAAATTTCTTACCTATCCGGTGGAGATGGAAATGGCCAATTTGCCCGGAGTTCAGGAGATTAGATCGGTTTCAAAATTTGGGCTTTCGGTTGTAACCATCGTCTTTGATGAGGATATGGGTACTTATCTTCCCCGACAGTTGATTTCAGAAAAACTTAATGCAGCTTCGGAAGCGATTCCAGAAGGATATGGAAAACCTTTTATGGGACCGGTGTCAACAGGATTGGGCGAGATTTTTCAATACACACTCGAAGTGGAACCTGGGTATGAAGAGCATTTCTCACCTATGGAGTTGCGCTCCATTCAGGATTGGATGGTAAAGCGGCAACTCTCCGGTACTGAGGGGGTAGTGGAGGTGAACACATGGGGCGGGTTCCTGAAACAGTACGAAGTGGCTGTTGATCCGGCCAAGCTTAAAGCGTTGGATGTTACCCTGGAGCAGGTTTTTAGTGCCGTGTCCGAAAACAATAATATGGCGGGAGGGAGTTACATTGAACGTAGCGGGCAGAGTTATTTTGTGCGGGGCGAAGGACTGGTGGAAAATCTGGATGATATCCGAAATATTGTAGTTCGAAACAGAGCGGGAACACCCGTCCTGGTCAGGCATGTCGCCGAAGTGCAATTTGGCAGTGCCAACCGTTTTGGTGCCATTACCGGAAACGGAGAAGGCGAAAAAGTGATGGGGCAGGTGATGATGCTGAAAGGAGCAAATTCGAAAGCGGTGATAGATCGTGTGAAAGAACGTGTGGCGGAAGTTCAGAAGACTTTACCACAAGGGGTTTACATCAATCCATTTCTCGACCGAAGCGGCCTGATTGGCCGAACTACCGCCACCATTGCAGAAAACCTGGTGTTGGGCGCCCTGATTGTGATTTTTGTGGTGGTACTTCTTCTTGGCAGCTGGCGTTCCGGGCTGGTGGTGGCTGCCATCATCCCTTTAAGTTTGCTTTTTGCCCTTTCACTGATGTATATGACCGGCGTTGATGCCAACCTTATGAGCCTGGGAGCCATCGACTTTGGTATTATTATCGATGGCGCAGTGATTATAGTGGAATACATTTCCTATAAAGTTAATGTGCGACGAAAAGGCTTAAATGAGTTGTCCCCTGATGAACGGCTCCATGCAAGGGATGCTTTGTCTGTTGAAGGGGCTTCAAAAATGATGAAGTCGGCCGTCTTTGGTCAGATTATCATCATTATTGTTCTCATACCTATACTTACGCTAAGCGGTGTGGAAGGCAAGATGTTCCGTCCCATGGCGCTGACTTTTAGCTTCGCTCTGATAGGTGCTATGGTCTTTGGTTTTACTTTTGTCCCGGCCATCTCAGCATTGTTTATCAAAGCATCAAGCAGGGAAAAAAGGACCATCTCTGATCGTTTGATGGACTTCCTGAACCGCCTTTACGCACCCACCATCGCGTGGGCAATGGATCATAAAAAAGTTGTAGTCATTCTTGCTGCTCTGTTGCTTGGTGGCTCCGGGTTTATCTTTACCCGTCTGGGGGCAGAGTTTGTCCCCACCCTGGACGAGGGCGACTTTGTGATTCAACCTGTGCTGAAAACCGGAACCAGTCTGGGGGAGACCATCGAAATTATGACCCGCATTGAAAAAATTGTCAAGTCATTTCCCGAAACCCGTCAGGTGGTAAGTCGCATCGGTGCTGCAGAAGTGCCTACCGACCCTATGTCTATGGAGGAAACCGACGTAATAATCACGCTTATCCGTAAAGGGAAATGGACTACTGCTGATACTAAAGATGAGCTTGCCGACAAATTCAAAGAACGGATTCAGGCAAAAATTCCCGGTCTTGAAATAGAGTTTACTCAACCCATCGAAATGCGTTTTAACGAACTTATTACCGGGGTGAGGGCCGATTTAGCCATCAAAGTGTTTGGTGACGATATGGATGTGCTCAATCAGAAGGGGGAGCAGATTAAGGAATTGATGCACCAAATTCCGGGGGCGGCTGATGTGGTGTTGGAAAAGACTACCGGTTTGCCCGAGATGCTTGTGACCTACAACCGCAAGAAGCTTGCTTCCCTTGGGCTTAATATTGCTGATGTTAATAGGTTGATAAATGTGGCCTTTGCCGGAACTACTGTTGGGACAGTTTATGAAGGAGAACGTAGGTTCGATCTGGTGGTCAGGTTGGCTAAGGAATCCCGAAATTCTATCGAAGATCTCAAAAATCTTATGGTCACCCTTCCTGGAGGCAGCATTATTCCTGTTGGAGAAGTAGCTGATATTTCTTATTCTAAGGGACCGGCTCAGATTTCCAGAGATGAAGCCCGACGGCGAATTGTGGTTGGTGTGAATGTCAGAGGACGCGACCTGGAATCGGTGGTGGAAGATGCCGGCGTTTTGATTGATGAGAAAGTTGATTTACCTCCCGGTTATTATGTGGAATACGGCGGACAGTTTGAAAATTTAAGAAGTGCCCGTCAGCGATTGCTGGTAGTGGTACCAGTGGCGCTGTTGCTGATCTTTATTATGTTGCATTTTGCTTTTGGCAGTATTCGTCCGGCCATTCTGGTATTTTCAGCTGTGCCTCTTTCTGCCGTGGGCGGAATTCTTTTTTTATGGTTGCGTGGAATGCCTTTTTCCATTTCGGCGGGGGTAGGATTTGTGGCATTGTTCGGTGTGTCGGTGCTCAACGGTATTGTTTTGATAGAACATTACAATGATTTACGACGCTCGGGCATGACTGATTTGAAAGAATTGATCCTTTCCGGTGCACGGCAAAGGTTGCGACCTGTTCTTTTGACCGCCACCTCCACCGCTTTTGGTTTCTTCCCGATGGCTTTCTCTTCAGGTGCCGGTGCTGAAGTGCAGCGGCCTCTGGCTACGGTTGTGGTGGGTGGTTTGGTAACAGCTACTTTGCTGACTTTGGTGGTTTTGCCGGTGTTGTATTGTTTGATGGAAGATCGCTCAAAGTTGCGGAAGTTTGGAATCCCTAACTGGCTGACTGTTTTGGTGCTTTTGTTAGTACCAGTGGGGCTAACTGCTCAAAAACCGCTTGGCCCGGACGAAGCCGTGAAAATTGCGCTGGAAAACAATACAGGTATTTTGGCGTCAGACCTGAAAGTGAAAGCTGCCGGTGCCAGGACTTCCACAGCATGGGATTTGGATAAGACGGAGGTTTATGTCAGCTATGATGAAAATAACATTGCTGCCGACAATGATGACCCCATAACCGTTTGGGGAGTTCAACAGAGCCTGAAATTCCCTCTGGTTTATATGGCCGGGAAGAAAGTCTTGAAAGCTGAAGAAGAGATTCAGTTGTATCGGCATCGAATGAATCAGCAGGAGCTGACCCTGAACGTTTTGACTTCTTATTACGACGTGGTATATTTTAGATGTGTGGAAAAACACTATCAATCTCTTGATTCGCTTTATTCCATTTATGCCCGTGCTGCCGACACCCGACAAAAAACAGGAGCCGGCAACCGGTTGGATCTTCTGCTGGCCCGCTCCAAAAAAGATGAGGTGGCTCTGATGCTGCTGCGGGCTTCGGAAGATAAGAAGACAGCTATGCAGCGTTTGTCCAGTTTGCTTCAGAGCGAGGATGAATTTGAGGTAGCAATGGATTCACTGCCACGCCTGAATATGCAGGTCCCTGATTTGGCCGGACATCCCGGATTGCTGATGCAAAATGCTTCGGGCGAAATGGCTTCGAAACAATTGAATGTGCACAAACTAAACTGGTTGCCCGACATCAATCTGGGTTATTTTCAGGGTACCAACGAGGAGGAGAATGCCCGGGTTTATCGTGGTTTTGAAGTAGGACTGGCTTTTCCTTTGTTTTTTGGAAGTCAAAGTTCTAAAGTGAAATCAGCCAGATTGGATATGGAAGCGGCCCGTATGGATTATCGTAATTTTCAAAGACAACTCTCCGGCCAGCTGGAAGCACTAATTGGCCAAAACCGAAAGCATGCCCGGTCGCTTGAGGTTTTCGAATCCAGCGGAAGCGCACAGGCTTCGGAAATGATGCATGTGGCCCGAAAATCTTTCGAGGCCGGAGAAATAAGTGTGCTGGAGTATGTCACCGTGATGGATCAGGCCCGCCGGTTGATTCTGGATTATATGGATAGTTTGAGGGCTTACAACCGGACGGTGCTGGAGATCAATTACCTGTTGCCGTGACGGAGCTGAAGTCGTTTTCGGGTAGTTACATAAATTCCAGAAGCGGTAATGATAGGGATGAGTCTGCTCAGTGATAAAAAAATAAAAACACTTTCATAAAAAATATCGACTATGTTTAAGAATATTCTTTTATTGGTTGTTTCGCTGTTGATTTTTTCTGCCTGTTCAGGCGATCAAACAGATGCTTCATCCGAAGAAACTACTTTTTCTGATGGTGCAGTAGTGGTAACCAAAGAACAATTTGAGACCTCCGGGATGGAAATGGCCCCTCTTCAGAAAGTTGAAGCGACTGAGGAGATTGATGTTAATGGCAGAATCGCAGTGACGCCCGGCCATCTCTCCGAAATCAGTCCTCTTATTGAAGGGCGGGTGCGCTCAGTGTTTGTTTCGCTGGGCGACTGGGTGAAAAGGGGAGAAGCTCTTTTTGTGCTGGAGGGCCCTGCCATTATCAATTTGCAAAAGGATTATCTGGACGCAGCTGCTCTTTATCCTGTTTTGAAGTCTGATTTTGAAAGACAAAAAGAACTTGTCAGTGAGGAAATTGCTTCACAGAAGGTATTTGAAAAGGCTCGTGCCGATTTTATGGGTGCCAAGGCAAGGCTTTCTGGACTAAAAGCTCAGCTCGAGCTGTTGGGGGTTAATGCATCAAAGCTGGAGGAATCAGTTGAGATCGCTTCGGGCATAACGATTAAAGCTCCTATTGCCGGGAATGTGACCATGCAGGAGGTGCGTCAGGGGATGTTTTTGTCACCCGGGGAGAAAGTTATGGAGATTATAGACCCGGAGTCGGTTTATGTTGAGATGGATGTTTATGAATCCGAAATGGATGGATTAGCCGAGGGTTTGGAGGTACTTGTTGGTGCTGATAGGCATGAAGCACAGATTGTACGTATTTCCAGAAAGGTTGATCCGGAATCGCGAACCATTGCTGTGCAAGCAACCTTCAAGGGTGTAGCACCGGCTTTGCTGCCAGATATGTTTGTAAATGCACAAATATTGAAGAGTTCCGGGGAGATGTGGGTATTGCCCGCTGATGCAGTAGTGGATGTGGAAAACCGGAAATGGGTTTTGGTTAAAGAAGCTGAAAATGACAGCGTTTACTCCTTTGTACGCAGCGAAGTGGAGACGACAGATCTTATAAAAGGTCAGACAGGCATTCTTAATTACGAAGAATTTGAACCAAATACCCTATTTTTGTCCAAAGGAGCATTTGGATTAATTAAATGAGAGAGATTTCACTTACCATAGATGAAACGGCCCGCAAAGTAATCGGGCTTATTCTTCCGGCACTTTTCGCCACCGGTATTCCGTTTTTTGTGTTACATGGCTGGCAGCCTTTTCAGCATTGGAGTTGGATGGGGGTACTTATGTTTTTGGGGTGCGTTTCGGTGGGTATTCCTCTTCATGAATTATTTCATGCACTCATTTTCGGGATGTTTGCCAGGGGAGGCTACAAATCCATTAAATTTGGTGTCGAGCCACGAACTTATACGCCTTTTTGTCATTGCACCACACCCATTCGTGTGCAATACTACCGGTTGGGGGCTTTAATGCCTTTGCTGGTACTGGGGTTTGCTCCATTTGTGGTCGCACTTTTTACAGGGTCTTTCGGATTCTGGTTTTTTGGATACATCTATATTATTGGTGCCGGCGGAGATTTGGTGGCCCTCAAAATGCTGAAGAAAATTCCCGGACATAAAAAGGTACTCGATCACCCTGAGAAAATGGGTTTTTTTGTGCTGGATTAAAGTTTTTACTCTACAGGTTGAAACCAATCGGGATAAATGGTTTTTGTTTCCCTAGCGTTCCTTTTATCACTTTTTCTGAATCCGAATTCGTAGGTCATTCCAACAAGGATAACCACTCCGATTTTCGGTAATTCCCCATAGCCGCGGTTTCGTAATTCTTTGTCGGCTGATTTGGTGTTGGTCATGTTGTTCACTGCCAGAAAAAGTCCTACGGCATTGTTTTCCCAGCCAAATTTCATCCCGGCTTTTCCTTCGAAGTAGATGGAGCCGTCAAGGTTGTCAATAACTTCCGTTTCATTACTTACCCGGTTATGGATTTCTAAGTCTCCTGGGGGGCTTGTCCAGCCAATCTCCAGTGAGGAGAAAAACGGGTTGTTGGAATGTCTGGAGAAAGGGTTTTGGGTGGAAAAGTTGACCGCAGAGAAAAAACCGAAATTGAATCCCAGGTCCATTTTTGCATGGATGTCGGAATGGGTATATTCTAATGCACCATAACTGATGGCTCCCAGCTTTACCCCGGCATCAAAGTCCCATTTTGGGAGTGGCTTATACTTGTAGTAAACGGCAAGCGCTACAGCTCCAAAGTCATCTTCGTCTGTATTATAATCCTCGTTTGGGTCGTAATCATCATCACCGATGCTTTCCAACATAACCCTGATTGCGGACAATGGATCCGCACCCATCGAAAAGCCCATGTGGTGCCTGGTTTCTACCTGCGAAAAAACCGGAATGGAAAGAAAAAAAAAGAGAAAAAATAAGATGTGCTTCATTGTTGAGTCAGGTGAGTTCGGGTGCAAAAATATAAAATTTTGTTTGTCATGATAAAAATCACTTCGAACAACCGGATATTTATGTGAAAATGACTGGATTATTGAATGACTTTTTGTTAATTTTAGTTAAATGAAATTTTCATGTTTTTAATAAACTTTAAAATCCGGTTGTTATGAATAAAATTCCCTATTATCCTGAAAGTCTGATGATGTCGTATGGATACCAAGCTGCCGAACACCAGGGGGCTGTGAAATGCCCGTTGTTTCAGACTCTACTTTTGCCTTTACCTCTGCATCCGAAGGAAAAGCCTTTTTTGAACTTGCGTACGGACTTCGAAACCCCGGAGAAGGAGAAGAAATGGGGATGATATACAGCCGGGTAAACAATCCTAATCTTGCAATTGTGGAGCAACGGCTTAAGCTTTGGGATAAGGGCGAGGATGCTGCTTTTTTTGCTTCCGGTATGGCAGCCATTTCTACAATGATGTTTACTTTTCTCAGACCTGGTGATATTTTGCTTTTTGGTTCTCCGTTGTACGGTGGTACCGACCATTTTATTCACCATGTTCTGCCACAGTTTGGCATTCGAACCTTGATGTTTACTTCAGACGACAGTGAGGAGAACATTCAGGCCTTGCTGAATGCTGCCTGGCCGGGCGAAACGCCCTCTTTTATTTATGTTGAAACGCCGGGCAATCCTACCAATAATCTCATAGATATTGAGATGTGTGCTCGTTTGGCTGATTTTTTTTCCGCAAAGGATAAGAAATGCCTGCTGGCAGTTGACAACACTTTTCTAGGACCTGTTTTTCAGCATCCGCTTGCGCATGGTGCTGATTTGGTGGTTTATTCGGCCACCAAATTCATCAATGGTCACAGTGATTTAATAGCCGGGGCTTGTGTGGGTTCCGGCGAAGTGATTGCCGCCATCAAAGGAATGCGAACATTTATGGGAAGCATGCTCGACCCGCACTCATCATGGTTGGTGATGCGAAGCCTCGAAACACTGAAGATAAGGATGGAGCGACAAGCTGAAAGTGCACTTAAAGTTGCTGAATATATACGGAACCACCCTAAAGTGGAGAATGTTCATTTCCTGGGATTCCTGAAATCGGGGGATGCACAGAAAAACATTTTTGAGAAACAATGTCTGGGCAACGGCTCCATGATTTCATTTAATATTTCGGGAGGGGAAGAGGAGGCTTTCCGCTTTCTGGACAATTTGTCACTTTTTAAACTTGCGGTTAGTCTCGGATCAACCGAGAGTCTTGCTGAACATCCTGCAACCATGACCCATGTGGATGTTTCGGATGAGGACAGGGCAAAGTTGGGGATTCATCCCAACCTTGTGCGTTTAAGTATTGGTCTGGAAGAGCCGGATGATTTAATTGATGCCATTAAAAAGGCTTTTGTGTTGGTTTAATATGGTTTTTAAGTTAAAAAAATAATCGAACATTTTAATCGAAGCATTTATTATTGTTATGGATATTATTATCTTTGAGGTTAATATAGGGCTAAGATATTGGACGGATTGTTTTTTCCCAGTTAAAAAAGCATTTTTTTAACTCCAAAAAAACAACCGGCAATACTTTCAAGGGCAATTGATTTCGAATATTTTGCTGTGGTGTATATTCTGAGAATTTCCATTCTTTTCAAAAACAGAAAAGAGGATGGAATTGTGTATGTAACCTGTTTTTCCATGATGGTTTTTTGTAATTAGAAAACATTTTACCAAACCCTGTTATTTTTAGAATTTAAGGAATAAGAAATTTATGTCAAAGAAGAACAAATCAAATAAAAAGAAAACCAAAAAGAGTGATTTACAGTCACAGGTGAAAAATCTGTTTTCGAATAATCCTCAGAAAACCTATAACTACAAGCAGGTTTCCGCTGCTTTGGGAATAACCAAAAAAACCGGCCGGCTGCAGATTGAAGTTTTCCTGTTTGAACTGAGCGAGCAGAACTTCCTGAACGAAGTGTCCACCGGGCGTTTTAAGATGAAGATGGTTCCCGAAACCTTTGTGGTAGGATTGGTGGATATGACCGCTAAAGGAGCGGCATACATCGTCCCGGAAGAGGGAGATGAAGATATTTTTGTTTCTCAAAGCAATCTGGGACATGCCCTGAACGGAGATCGGGTGAAGATTCTTCAGTATGCACGCAAGCGCAATAAGCAGGCAGAAGGCGAAGTGGTCGAGGTTATCGAAAGAAGCCGCGACCAGTTTGTGGGAACACTCGAGGTTTCACAGAGTTTTGCTTTCCTGGTTGCTGATTCACGTGTGATGCATCACGATATTTTTATCCCACCAGATCAACTAAATGGTGGAAAACAGGGCCAAAAAGCTGTGGTTTGCATTACTGAGTGGCCCGAGAAAGCCAAAAATCCTATTGGTAAAGTGGTGGATGTTCTGGGTGATCCCGGGAATAATAACACCGAGATGCATGCTATTTTGGCGGAGTTTAACTTGCCCTACAAATATCCGGAAAAGGTGGTAGAGGCTGCTGAAAAAATTGAGGATAAACTTCCTCCCGAAGAGATTAAGAAAAGACGTGACTTTAGGAAGGTGACCACTTTTACTATTGATCCGGCCGATGCCAAAGATTTTGACGATGCTTTGTCTGTGAGGAAACTGAAAAACGGGCACTGGGAGGTGGGTGTACATATTGCTGATGTGACACATTATGTGACTCCTGACAGTGTGCTGGATAAAGAGGCTGTCAATCGGGCTACATCAGTTTATCTGGTTGACAGGGTGGTTCCCATGTTGCCGGAGCGGCTGAGTAATGAGCTCTGTTCGTTACGCCCAAACGAAGATAAACTCTGTTTTTCTGCTGTTTTTGAGGTTGATGAAGATGGAGCCGTTCACGATAGCTGGGTAGGACGCACGGTAATCCACAGCGACAGAAGATTCGCGTACGAAGAAGCTCAGGAGGTCATTGAAAAAGGGGAAGGTGACTTAAAAGATGAGATACTGACACTGAATCGTCTGGCCAAAAAACTTAGAGCCATTAGATTCAGCAAAGGGGCGATCGATTTTGAGCGGGTGGAAGTGAAGTTTAAGTTGGATGAGAATGGTAAACCACTGAATGTTTTCTTTAAAGAAGCCAAAGATTCCAATAAGCTGATCGAGGAGTTTATGTTGCTGGCAAACCGCCGTGTGGCTGAAATTATTGGTCGCAATGAGTTAACTCCTGAGCACAAACGTTCGTCCAAAAATTCAAAAACCTTTGTTTACCGGATTCATGATGAACCCAATCCTGAAAAGTACGAGTCATTCAGCAAGTTTGTACGGAAATTTGGTTTCGAAGCCGCCCCTAAACAAAACGAAACCATTAGTACATCGTTGAATCGGGTACTTGGCGAAGTTCAGGGCAAAAAACAACAAAATATTGTGGAAACACTGGCTATCCGGACGATGTCCAAAGCTGTTTATTCCACGCATAACATCGGTCACTACGGGTTGGGATTTAAGTATTATACCCACTTTACTTCTCCCATCCGCCGATATCCTGATATGATGGTACACCGGTTGCTGCAGCGATACCTCGATGAGGGACGCTCAGCTACACGTGAAAAATATGAAGAGTTGTGCGACCACAGCTCCAAAATGGAGATCCGGGCCTCGGATGCCGAACGAACTTCCATCAAATACAAACAGGTGGAATTTCTGAAAGACAGAGTCGGAGAAGTTTTCGAGGGCGTTATTTCGGGTGTTACCGAATGGGGAATCTATGTGGAGTTGGATGAGAATAAATGTGAAGGAATGGTGCCCATTCGTGACCTGGATGACGATTATTATCAGTTCGATGAAGACAATTATTGTTTGGTAGGGCGCCGGAAAAACCGGAAATATCAGCTGGGTGATGCGGTGAAAATTCAGATAGCCAAAGCCAACCTTGAAAAAAGACAATTGGATTTTGTGCTGGCGACTTGACCCTGGATATTGATTTCGTCGAACAATGTTTTTAAGATTATTATTGTCTCGGAGAACGACAAACCTGAACTTCATGCATGATCTTAGAAATGTAGGAATTGTTCCGGTTAGGGATTTTAGAGACTTTAGTTGACTTTAAGTATGATAATACCTGTTTGACCCCATAGTCCTGTAACCTTAAGTTTAAATATTATGAGCGAAATTTTTAATTCTATGATTTCCGGGGAGGATACTGTTCGGAACTCAATTTTAAGATCGGCGCGTGAGCTTTTTGCAAAGTTCGGGTACCGCAAAACAACCATGGAAGATATTGCCATGGCTCTTCGCAAAGGGAAAAGTTCTCTTTATTACTATTTTAAAAATAAAGAGGAAATTTTCCAGGCTGTTATTGAGTTGGAGGCTGATATGCTGGAACACCGATTACGTGAGGTGGTTTCCAGTGAATATACGCCCCGCCAAAAATTCAACGATTATATTATTGTTCGGATGGAAACGTTGAGGGAGCTTGATAACTATCAAAAAGCCATGCGGGACGAGACTTACAGTGATTATCATTTTTTGGATGAGGTGCGTGAGAAATCTGAGAAGGCAGAACAGGAGATGATCCGATCGGTATTGGAAGAGGGGGTTTCAGGGGGCGAATTTGATATTAAAAATCTGAAACTTGCTGCTGTGGGCATTAGCACTGCATTGCGCGGATTGGAATTGCCCCTGTTTAGAGGAGTAGATAATTTTGATGATTTCAGACTGCAACTGGACAACATCCTCAATATCCTTTTCTTTGGGATTTTAAAAAGATAGAAATCACAATTAAAGACAATATAGAGCAGACCCCGCCCGATATGTTAACGATACCGGCGGGGTCTGCTTATTTGGAAAGGTCTGGATTTTCGGTTTGTACGGGAATTATCTTTGCAGGTTGATTTTTCTCATCTTTACCCTATCTTTGTATGCTCTTTTTTTTAACCAATCAGTTTCTTGTTATGCCTGTAAATATCCCTGATTTGTTGCCTGCCAAAAGCTTGCTGGAGGCCGAAAATGTTTTTGTAATGGGCGAAAGTCGTGCTGTAACGCAGGATATTAGGCCCCTTAAGATTCTTGTGCTCAATTTAATGCCCTTGAAAATTAAAACAGAAACCCATTTGCTCAGGGTGTTGTCTAACAGTCCGTTGCAGGTCGAGGTTGAGTTGCTTTTTACTTCATCGCATACACCTAAAAACACCCCTCAGGAACATCTGATAAGCTTTTACAAAACTTTTGAAGAGGTAAAGAATCAGCATTACGACGGGTTTATTATCACAGGTGCTCCGGTGGAATTGCTGGAATTTGAGAAAGTGACTTATTGGAAAGAGCTTTGCACTATTATGGAGTGGAGTAAAACCAACGTTACTTCCACGCTGCATATTTGCTGGGGGGCACAGGCCGGACTCTATTATCATTATGGAATTCCAAAGTATGAGTTGAGGTCTAAGCTTTTTGGGGTTTTTGAGCATTTTGTGAATGCTCCGGAAGAGCCGTTGCTGCGTGGATTTGATGACGTTTTTTGGGCTCCTCATTCGCGTTATACCGAAGTTCGGAAATCAGATATTGAGAAGGTAGATGACCTGATTCTTTTGTCTGACTCAGCAAAAGGGGGACCTTACCTGATTTTGTCGAAAGACCGAAGCCAGGTTTTTCTCACCGGTCATCCCGAATATGATAAATTCACCCTGGGCGAGGAGTACCGGCGCGATCAGCAAAGAGGATTGCAAACAAAAATTCCGGAAAATTACTTTATAGAGAATGACCCGGCTAAAAAATCCATTGTCCGGTGGCGCAGTCATGCGCAGTTGCTCTATTCCAACTGGTTAAACTATTACGTTTACCAGTCTACCCCCTATGAGTGGGGTTAGTGGCAGGCACTTTAATCAAGCTCAAATGAATAACGACCAATGTTGGCTCCGTCTGCAAATAGATCTACGGTGTATGCTCCCGGCATCAGTTCGCCCATATCAACGTCATAATAAATGCAAATTTCCATTTCTTCACCACCATACTCCACACTTCGCATGGCGGAGAAATTAATTTCCGAATTTTCGAAATCAAATAGGTCATCACGGCTGTGAAGCAATAGCTGTCCGTCGGGGCGTTCTATTCTTACGTAAAATGGTTTTATTCCAACGGGGGCAGTCACATTTTTTAATATTGTAAAACAAACTTCTAACTTATCGATTCGGTTTGTCCGGTCAGTGCTGCGTCCCCGGGTGTTGAGGCCCGAAGCCCTTATACCTGCTGTTTCAAGACGGCTTGCAATTTCCACTTTCCCTTCCAATTCATCTTTCTCCCCTTCCAATTCGCGGTAGGAGCTCTGAATGCGCGTATATTGCTGCTGATACTGTTTGTTTTCCTGCTTAAGCTCTTCATTCAGGCGATTGAGACTGTCAATCTGGTGAACGTAGCTTTTCAGGACTCCGCGCATGGTCGATAGTTCTTTTCTAAGCTCGCGCATTCTGGAAGCATTGGTGGCTTTTATGGTTTTTATCTCCTCGATAAGGTGTTCAACCTTTTGCCTTTCCTGCTCCAGCATGATGTTCAGTGTGTCGCTGGTCGATTCCAGAGAGTCGTAGCCCAGGGCCAATTCCTGATATTCTTCGGTAAGAATCTCCTTCTCAACGGTCATTTCTTCCACAACTTCTTTCATTTCCACGCTTTGGGAAATGTAGAGTACTGCCACCACAATGAGCAATAATGCGGTAATCCCAAGGGCTATGAAAAGTGGTTTATTCCTATAAGGGTTATTTGTTTCCTGAGTTTGCATGGTTTTTGTTTATTGAATGCCGGACAAATTTAAAAAGTTTCATCATTTTAGTCTAACTTTGCTTTGTTCTTTACCGAAAATAAACGTCTGATGCTTAAAAATATTTCGTTTTTTGTTGTTGTCATTTTGTTAATGCTTGGTTTTTCTCACTGTGCCAACATTGGATATCCCGAGGGTGGCCCGGCTGACGAAACTCCTCCGAAGATGATTCGTTCCACCCCCCCACTTAATTCTACTAATTTCCAGGGGGATGAAATCAGTTTAGAATTCAATGAGCTGATAGTCCTCAAAGAGGCTTTCCAAAAAGTAGTGGTGTCGCCTCCTTTGAATACGCCTCCGATCATCAGGGGCATGGGAAATCGCATTACTATTTCTTTCGAAGAAGAATTGCAACCCGGTGCCACCTACACCATCGATTTTGCTGATGCTATTCAGGATAATAATGAGGGTAATGTGCTGGAGGGTTTTTCTTTCTCTTTTTCTACAGGAGAAACTCAGGATTCATTGGAGGTTTCAGGTCATGTTTTTGAAGCTTTTTCCCATACGCCTGTTCCGGGTGTGATGGTGATGGCTCACTCCAACCTTACAGATACAGCACTGACCAAAGTGGTTCCGCCCCGCGTAGCTAAGACCAATGAGGCCGGGGAATTTGTTATTCGGAATCTTGCTGAGGGGCAATATCGTATTTATGCCCTGGAAGATATGAACCGCGATTATAAATTTGACCAGCCCGGAGAGCGGATTGCATGGATCGATGAGTTGGTGGAACCCTCATTTGAATATCGTGATCGCATCGATTCTTTGTTTACTGATTCTGTTACCCTTGACACAGTACTTATCACCAAAGAACTTATTTACACTCCTGACAGTCTGAAATTGTTTTTGTTTCAGGAGGATTACAAAGAACAATATCTTGATTCCAGAGAAAGAAAAGAACGATACCGACTTGATTTTTTCTTCAATCGAAGTCTGGAAAAACCCCTGGAAATTGAGGTTCTTAACGCAGAGCCGGAATCAGATGAATGGTTTGTTTATGAGCGTTCACTTAAGCATGATTCGGTGATGGTTTGGTTAAGTGACACCTCTTTGGTTTCAAGAGACTCGTTAACGATGGAGCTAATTTATCAGGTGAAGGATTCGTTGAATAATCCGGTTGACAAAAGAGATACACTAAAAATGTTTCACCGGAAGGTTGAGGAGAGAAGACGAAACAGAAAAGATGATGAGAAAGATGCACCGAAAGCTGAGCCACTCAGAGTCAGAAGTCCCGGAGGGAATCTTGAAATTGGGAGTACCCCGTATTTTAATTTTCCGACGCCCATCTCTGAGGTTTACCTCGATTCTCTGCAGCTCTCTGTTATGGTCGATTCGGTTTATCAACCGGTTCCTTTTGATCTGAAACAGGACTCTATTCGAATACGACAGTTTGCCCTGATTCACGAATGGCAACCTGGAACCCAATATCAGTTGTTGGTTGATTCTGCTGCTTTCAGGGATATCTACGGCAAGGTCAATGGCCCCATGAAAGAAAATCTGACTGTTAAGAAGGAGGATAGCTATGGAATTTTGTATGTAGATGCTTCCGGAATGGCCGATAATGCCTTGCTTCAGGTTCTGGATTCGAAAGAAAATGTTATCAGACAAGGCTATTTGCCTCAAAACGGTAAGCTTGCATTTAGATATATGAAGCCCGGGAAATATTTCTTACGAATGTTGAGAGACATTAATCAAAATGGTCAATGGGATACCGGAGATTTTTCCGACAGACAACAACCCGAAAGTATGCTTTACTTTCCGGATGTTATTGAAATACGCGCCAACTGGGACCAAATGGTTCCCTGGGACGTGAATGAATATAAGGTTTATGATTTTATCAATCGTAACCGGATTAAAAAAGAGGAACGAAAATCTAACAGGAGGTAAATTATGTCTGTTTTATTGAATTTTGCCATGTTTCCCACCGATAAGGGAGGCAGTGTGAGTGATTACGTCGCCAAAGTTATTGCTTTTTTGAGAGAATCAGGAGTTAATTACAAGTTAAACCCGATGGGCACTTCTATTGAAACAGAGACGATGGAGGAGGCATTGCAGGTGGTTAATGAGGCATATAAAATACTGGAGCCTCACTCCGACCGGATTTATACAACCATTAACATCGATGCCCGGAAAGGGCCTGTCGGCCGAATAAGTGCTAAAATTGATTCCGTGGAATCCAAAATTGGAAAGGTTCGTAAATGATTGATGAGGTGACTGAGAAGAATGCGTTAAAGTTTTCAACGCTGAGGGTTTTATTGGTGTTTGCTTTTCTAATTCTGTGGGCCCGGACAGCTTCGGGGCAATGTGAAAATCCGGTAACCCGTTTCGGCCCCGGGGAAGAGGTGACGTATCATGCCTATTACAACTGGGGATTTGTCTGGATTAATGCAGGGGCGGTTACTTTTGCCATTGACAACTCAAGTTGGAAGGGGAAAAATGCCTGGCATATAAGTTCTTATGGCGCTTCCTATAAAGCGTATGATCTTTTCTTCAAAGTCAGGGATAGCTTAGATGTATGGGTTGATCCTTCGTCGTTGCAACCTTTCGAATTTCACCGGAGAACCAATGAAGGTTCTTATACAGCGCATCATCACTATCTCTTTGATGCGGACAAGCAAAAAGTGAACGCTTCCATCAGTAAGCGGGGCAAAGCTTATCGCGATACTACTTTTACCTGGCCCGAATGTTCCTTTGATTTATTGTCCATGGTATATCATGCAAGAAATATTGATTTTTCGCGTTATAAGGAGGGAGACCGGATTCCAATAAATATGATTGTTGACGGAGACGTGCACAATTTGTATATTCGGTATATCGGTAAGGAATTGGTGAAAGACCGAAGTGGTCGTGAATTCAGGTGCCTGAAGTTTTCACCCTTGCTTGTTGAGGGAACTATTTTTGAAGAAGGAGAGAAAATGTTTGTTTGGGTTACAGATGATAAAAACAGGATTCCCATTATTGTTGAAGCCAAAATATTGGTGGGGTCGGTAAAGGCTGTTTTTGTAAATGCCAGAGGACTAAAAAGCCCAATGGAAGCAGAGATAAAAGTAGATTAGTCAGTTGTGAGGATTTTCAGATGACATGCATGAGTAACCAACAAAAAATGTGCAAGGTGTACATTTTTAGTTTTTATTAGATTAAATAATGTTGCTTCAAGATAACCCGATTATCCAGGAACTGATTCTGAGGAGGAATGACGAAAGATCTCTTATGAAACCAATGGAGGCAATCAAGCCAAACACTTCAGTCTTTCTGAACTTGCGAAGAATCTCTGATAAAAATAATTTAGTTAGTAGTGGGGTTTCCTGTCTCTGACATTCCCAAGGAATTAATAGAGCCGTATAAACATCAGGTCTAAAGCTGATTATGGCCATTGTTAGATGAAAGGAAATTAGAATTACTCGAAGTTCTATTATAAAAGAAGAACACCCGGACGTTATGTTTCACTATCAAGGGCCATGAAGATAAAGTGAGATACGTGCCGGGTGTTCGTTTTTTTACGACTTTGGTAATGCTTTTACGTCTGGTCGTTAAACTGTATTTCTGCTCATTCGGGGAGCATGGTCTGATTTTATTTTTTGTTGAGAAAACTTCTCAGGCTTAAAAAATGATTTTCTTGCTTTTTTAGGTGGTCCAGGAAAATTCAGAAAGGTTTCATAGAATTTTACCTGTTCGAAATAATTTAATTTAATGGTTGTGGGCCTAAATAAATATTTCTTAACCCAAAAATTGGTTTTTTTATTGATTTCCACCGACTGAAGCCCTTTTATTTTGAAAAAATAATCAAGGATTTCATCATCACTGAAGCGGTCACCTGTAAATGCTTTGAAAGTGTTTAACACTTCTTCTTTTTGCCGGTATCCCTTTGGAAAAAGGAAGGAATCAAGTTTCTTTATTGCCCGTTTTTTTACCCACTCAGGATAGAACTTGCGCACTATAACGAGGGTTAATGAAACTGATACCCCCAATGCAATTGCATAAGGTAAAAAATACATAGGCTTTTGTTGACTCTGTTTGTCTGATGCGATTGGTTTTGAACTGTTACGTCAATCAGTCACAAAAGTTTCCTCTTTTTGTTTTTTCTGCCAATTATATTGTGAACAGATTCTTTGTTGTGATGAAGGACTTCTTTTCATGGATGAGAGTCTGGCCCGACTCAGGAGCTTTAAATTTTCTTCTGTTTTTCGGCTTTTTGTAGGTAAGTGTTCAGGACAGAGCGAAAGTTTAGTGGCGATTTCTCCATTGGACGAATTGCATCGGGAGGAGTTGTTTTTGAAAAATCTGTTTCGGGTATTTGCGACTGAAGTATTTTCTTATGGTTTTTTTGGTCGTGATGTGTTGCCAGATATTCCTGCTCCGGCTGGCCGGGTGTGGGGACTATCAGAATATTCTTTTTCAGGAAATACATATCCATTATGGTGGAGTACCCCGACCGGGAGATAATGAGTCGGTGTTCCCGGATTAATCTGGCCATTTCGGAAGTAGGCTGATGATTCAGCAGAACCGGCCCGGATGTTTCATTTGAACTCATATCCGAGGGTGTTTTCCCGGTAAGCAGGGTGTGTTGACCGGGGTGCTTTTTCAAAACCTGGGTTAACAAATTTTCAAACAAGCTTCTCTGCGGTTCAGGGCCTGAAAGAATTCCAAGAACAGCTTTTTTACTCTTAATGTTGTTGTGGTCCGCCGAAATCCCGTCAAATCTGGAAAGCGGTCCTGTGAGCAGGGCGTTTGACGGGAGAGGATATTTGTGAACAAGGTCTCCTGCCAGCGAATTGTTTTTCGGAAAGTCGGGAACCCAGCATTGGTCAAACCTCTTGATTGATTGTTTTACAAGCAGATAGAGCGGATATTCGCCCCATTTAAGGCACTTTGGCAATTTTATACAAAGTTGATGGGTAATAAGCACTGAGAAAACTTTCTGATGCCTGGCGCCGTAGCGATTATCAGAGATAATGAGTTGGGGATGATAAATAGATACCAGCTCTTTTATTCGTTTTTTTTCTTTCGCAGGCCATTGGAGTAACCCGGGAAGCTGGAGTAAGACCTTCAAAAATGCTCCTTGCTTTCCGGAGTAATGGACTTCAGGGCCTTCGAAAAAAACGGTTTCAATTCCGGGTTCCTCGGCGTGGAGCCACTGACGGAGCTTTTCTGATGCTGCAACGATAACCCGATGACCGTTTCGGGAAAATTCCCGTATTAGTGGAAGGTCACGTGCGATATGCCCCAGGCCCCAGTCCAGAGGACAAAAGAGAACTGTTTTTTTCTCCTCGTGCAGCATCTTTTTCAATTGATGAGGTGAAAGCCGTTTTTGTAAATCAATTAATTTTTCCATTTCAAAACTATCGAAATTTACTCATAAAGCTAAGATTGTTTTCATTTGATTTATTGGTTTTGGTTTAAAGTACTTAAGTACAGGATGTTGATGCATGTTTCTCGTCACTGGTTGCCTTGCGTAGCCGTTGATAATTTAGACAGCAACGTCCCGATGTTTTTGCTATCTTTGACCACTTACAGAATATAATGGTAAAAAGAGGATAAGATTTGCTATGCTTTTTAAAGACGTTGTAGGACAGATGCCAATAAAAGACCATTTGATTTCAATGGTCAGTGAAGACAGGATTAGTCATGCGCAGCTTTTCACCGGACCTTCCGGTGCAGGGCTGATGCCAATGGCGCTGGCTTTTGCCCAATATGTCAATTGTCATAATCCCGGGCCGGATGATTCCTGCGGGGTTTGTCCATCATGTAAAAAGATGGCAAAACTTATTCACCCTGATTTTCATTTTGTCTTTCCTATTATGAAACGGGGAAATGAAAAAAGTCCTGTTTGCGCCGATTACCTCAATGAATGGAGAGAGTTTGTTCTTCAAAGTCCTTATTTTACCGTTCATGAATGGTTTTCTTTCCTGAATGCTGAAAAGAGCCAGGGAATGATTTATACCCAGGAGGGGAATGAAATTATTAAACGGCTTAGTCTCAAGAATTTTGAGGGGCGCTATAAAATAATGGTGGTCTGGCAACCCGAAAAGATGCACAATTCTGCTGCCAATAAGCTTCTCAAGATATTGGAAGAGCCGCCCGCACGTACCCTTTTTCTTCTGGTGTCTGATTATCCTGTTGGTATTTTGCCAACCATATTATCGCGTACCCAGCAGTTGAAGATTCCTCGTATTGATGATGCTTCCATGACCAAAGGGCTTATGGATGCCTTTATGGTTTCTGAAGAAGAAGCCCATACGGTGGCGCGTATTTCGGGTGGCGATTTTATAAGGGCACGTGACATCGTCGGCAACAGCGAGGAGAAACAGTTTTTTAATCAGATGTTTGTGAATTTCATGAGGTATTCCTATAAAGGTCAGCTTGATGAAATTTCCAGATGGGTGGAGCAGTTATCTGCTTTGCCCAAAGAGCGGTTGAAAAATATATTGCTTTATTGCATTGCTATTTTGCGCGAAAGTTACATCGCGAATTTTGATATAGCGGAACTGGTTTATGCCACCCCCGCAGAGAATGATTTTATTGGAAAGTTCAAACCTTTTGTGAACGATCGCAATGTAGAGATGATGGTTGAGGAGTTTTCTCTGGCCCTCTCGCACATTGAACAGAACGGTAACACCAGGCTTGTTCTTTTTGATATGGCAATTAAGATAAGTAGTTGGTTCAGAATATCCAATAAGCTTGTTTGATTGCCCACCGGCGGAAACTGTTGATGTTTACAGTTTCCATATTATTTTATATACCTGAGAACAACAAAATTTTTACAGACACTCCATTGGAGAAGTCTTTCTGACCTGATGGTTTTCTGACACTTTTCAGATGTTTCGGAACTGGTCTGAAATCATTTTTTAGTTCTCTTCAAAAATCAGGAATGTTATGGAAGAAGAAACAATTCCACAAGAAAGCAAGTGTACCACTTGCAGTAGCCGATGTGGCAAGTTGGAAGTTTTCGACTGGCTTTCCGATCTTCCGCAACCCGGATATGTTACCGACATTGTGGAGGTCCAGTTTAAAAATACACGTAAAGGATTTTTTCGAAACAGTAATCAGGTCAAACTGAAAAAGGGTGATGTGGTGGCTGTGGAAGCTTCCCCCGGACATGATATTGGCGAAGTTACCCTGACAGGGGAACTGGTGATTCTTCAGATGAAGAAAAATGGTCTGGATCCTGCGACCTATGAGTTCAAGCGAGTTTACCGAAAGGCCAAACCGGTGGATATCGATAAATGGGAAGAGTCCAAGGCGATGGAGCATGAAACCATGCTGGAGTCAAGGCGTATTGCGGAACGGCTCAATCTGAATATGAAGATTGGAGATGTCGAATATCAGGGGGATCGAACCAAAGCTATCTTTTATTATATTGCCGATGAGCGGGTTGACTTTCGCGAGTTGATTAAAGTATTGGCCGACCGGTTTAAAGTGCGCATTGAGATGCGTCAGATTGGTGCCCGCCAGGAAGCTGGTCGTATTGGTGGAATAGGCCCTTGCGGACGCGAATTGTGTTGTTCTACCTGGATGACCAACTTTGTGTCGGTTACCACCAATTCTGCACGTTATCAGGAGATTTCTCTGAATCCGCAAAAGCTTGCCGGTCAGTGCGGTAAGCTTAAATGTTGTCTCAACTATGAGCTGGATTCCTACATTGACGCGCAAAAAGATTTTCCGCGAACCGATGTGCCCCTGCGAACCGAAAATGAAACCTATTATCATTTCAAGACCGATATCTTTAAGCGGCTGATGTGGTTCTCATCCGGACGGGAGAGCACAGGGAATGTGGTCATGCTAACAGTGGACAGGGTCAAAGAGATAATTGAACTGAACAAGGCGGGAACCAAATTAGATAAATTGGCCAGTGAAATATCTGCAACAATAGCTAAAGAAATCGACTATACCAATGTGGTAGGTGAAGACAGTATCACCCGTTTTGATGAGACCAACCAAAAATCGAATAAACGACGTAAGAATAAGCGACGTAAAAATACTAATAAGTCCGGAAATGGGAACAATCAAAATCGAAGACGCAGAAACGACAAGTCGTCCAATTCTTCAGAGGGTCCGAACGTTTAAGTTTCTGGCAATCCTTATGCTGATAGGACTGGTATCCTGTAATCAGAGCCTGGTTTTTGAAGAAAACCGGGAAATGGCTCATGGCAGCTGGCACAAAGATTCACTTGTTGTTTTTAACCCTGTGATTGAGGACACTTCCAAAGTTTTTAATCTTGGATTTTCTCTAAAACACAACAATGATTATTCATATAGTAATCTTTGGTTGTTTGTGGAAGTAAACGGGCCGGGAGGCCATCAACAAACCGATACGATGGAGTTTTTTCTGGCAGAGCCTGATGGCCGTTGGCTGGGGAAGGGAAACGATAAAACAAGAGTTGCAAACTGGCTTTACAAACCAGGCGTGAAATTAAGACAACCGGGAGCGTATTCTTTCATCGTTCACCAGGGAATGCGCCGCGACTTGCTGGAGGGGGTGCTTTCTTTATCTATGTGGATAGAAGAAGCGGATTTAAAAGAAAATTCAGAATCGAACTAAGTAAAAGTGGGAAAAAATAAACTGAAAAAGTTTGAGGAGATGGACACTTATCCACATGTTGTGCAGGCTCCTTTTAGTGAGGTGCATCAAAACAATCATGAATTGTATGGACGGTGGAACGAGATGTTTTTTAAAAATAACAATCCCGTTGTGCTGGAGTTGGGCTGTGGTAAAGGTGAATACACCGTGGGGCTGGCCCGCTTGTTCCCTCAAAAGAATTTTATTGGTGTTGATATCAAAGGCAATCGAATGCACCGGGGTGCAACAGATGCAATTCATGAAGGGCTGAAAAATGTGGGCTTCCTGCGTACTCGCATCGAAGCGATCCATGCTTTTTTTGCCCCGTCGGAGGTCGATGAGATATGGCTGACTTTTCCCGATCCACAGATAAAGAAGTTCCGTAAGCGTTTGACCTGTTCCCGCTTTTTGGAGGCTTATGGCCGCTTTCTTAAACCGGGAGGAATTATTCATCTGAAGACAGACAGCCTGTTTATGTATACGTATACCCGCGAGTTGCTAAAAGCCAATGGTATAGCTCCGCTTGTAGATGAATCGGATTTATATTCCTGTGGCTATCAGGATGATATTTTAAGTATACAGACTTATTACGAAAGGAAATGGCTGGAGCAAGGGATACCAATCAAATATCTGAAATTTGTATTGCAAAAGGCTGATGGCCTGATTGAGCCTTATGTGGATATTGAACCGGATAACTATCGAAGTGCCGGTAGGGGGGTGAAGCCCAGACGAACCGGAAACAACGTTTGAGATGGCGGGCGATGATGGTTTTTTCTTTCGCGTTTATGAAGCAGTAAAACAGGTTCCGCCCGGACGGGTGACCTCTTACGGGGCTCTTGCTGCTGCTGTAGGCTCCCCCGGCGCTTCCCGCATGGTAGGCTGGGCCATGAACAAAGCTTTTTCACATCCCGGTTTTGTGCCTGCTCATCGGGTGGTTAACCGCAACGGTCAACTAACCGGAAAGCATGCCTTTCCAAATGCCGGTACCATGCAGGAATTGCTCGAAAGTGAAGGCGTTCGAGTTAATAACGACACCGTGGTGGATTTTATAGACGTGTTCTGGGATGACTTTAACATTGACTGCTACTTGGATAAATAGATCCTTAAAAGTATTGCTGGATGCAAAAGGTGGTATGATTCGTTGTGTTTAAGCGGTAGATTGAAAGAGTAATTCTACGTCAAAGCAATGACCTGATACCAAGGTTATTTCAAACAAACACTATTGCATACGACACCTTCAGCGTCGATATTTTATATTTTACGAAAGACTATAAATATAAGAGCCCTTCAGGCTCGATTGCTATCAAATATAAAAGATGACCCCGAAGTAACCAAGGAATCTTTAGTTTTTAGGCTCATCACAAATATGGGTACCTGTTTTAAAAGTTCTTTCAAACAAACACTATTGCATACGACACCTTCAGCGTCGATATTTTATATTTTACGAAAAACTATAAATATAAGAGCCCTTCAGGCTCGATTGCTATCAAATATAAAAACATGACTCTGAAGGCTCCGTTTCTATCAATTATAATAACATAACCCCGAGGTTGGTCAGACATTTATAGATGAAATGTTTACGTGAGGATCGACCCCCGTGGTGGGTCGTACTATGTGTATTTGTTTTTTTCTCAAGTTTTTCGATTATGATTTAATAAAAAGAATATTCAGGCACGAATTATTATGATGAATCCCGAAAAACTTAAGGTCTGAATGTCATTTCGAATCCCAACCTTTTGGAAAAAATCTCTGTTTTTTATCGGACACCAATGATTTTTATATGGTTCAGGCTAGATTAAATCATCATCGAAATTCAAAAGAATTGCGGAGAGGTTTAAATAAGCATTTGTTCGCTTTCTGGAATTTTTTTTATCTTTGCCCTTATCTTTAAAAAGTTTAAATAAATTTAGATATGAGTTTTTATCCACAGCTTATAACTGACGCTTTAAAACATGTAATTCATCCGGCCAAAGAGAAAGATATTGTGTCTCTGGGTATGGTTGAGGACGATATTCGAATTGACGGGAAACGCATTAGTTTCAGCTTGAAATTTGACAGGGCTAACGACCCTTTTGTGTCCGCCATAAAGAAAGCATCTGTGCAGTCCATAAAAAAATATGTTGGAGAGGATGCCGAAATAGAGGGCAATATTTTTATTAAAGTGAACCCTCGTGCTCCTATCGCTGAGCCGAAATTTTTGCCTGATGTGAAAAACATTATTGCAGTAGCTTCCGGAAAGGGCGGTGTTGGAAAATCCACTGTTGCCAGTAACCTGGCGGTGGCATTGGCCAATATGGGCTATAAGGTAGGATTACTCGACGCAGATGTATTTGGCCCGTCCATTCCAAAAATGTTCCATACCGAAGGTGAGCGTCCGGTGCTGCGGAAAGTTGAGGGTAAAGACAAAATTGTGCCGGTAGAAAAGTATGGTGTCAAGAACCTGAGTATCGGTTATTTTGTAGATACTAACGATGCTTTGGTTTGGAGAGGTTCTATGGCAACCGGAGCCATCAAACAGTTGATTGGCGATGGCGACTGGGGGGAGCTGGATTACCTGCTGCTCGACTTGCCTCCCGGAACCAGTGATATTCACCTCACAGTGGTTCAGACCATCTCTATTACCGGTGCTGTCGTTGTAAGTACTCCTCAGGATGTGGCACTTGCCGATGCCCGGAAAGGAATCAGTATGTTTGCAGGGGAGAAAATTAATGTTCCGGTGCTGGGTCTGGTGGAGAATATGGCGTGGTTTACCCCCGCCGAATTTCCGGATAACAAATACTATATATTTGGTGAGGGCGGATGTAAACGTCTGGCTGAAGAACTGAATGTGGAATTGCTTGGCCAGATTCCTATAGTTCAGAGCATTCGTGAGGGCGGTGACAAAGGAGAGCCGTCAGCGCTCAATCCCGATTCGGTTACTGGTAAAGCTTTTGTTGAGTTGGGAGAAGCAGTTGTAAAAGCTGTCGGAAAACGTAATGAAAACCTACCGCCCACCAAGGTGGTGGAAATAACAAGAAAATAGACGATTATGGAAATTGATAAGGAGAAACTGACACAACGCGTACTGGAGGCGCTGGATTCCATTCGCCCCTATCTTCAATCTGATGGAGGTGATATTATCTTTGTTGGTATTACTAACGATTTGCAGGTGAAAGTCCAGCTTAAAGGAGCTTGTGACGGCTGCCCCATGAGTATGCAAACGCTTAAAGGGGGCGTGGAAATGGTTGTTAAGCAAAAAGTTCCTGAAATACTGGAAGTTATCGCTGTGTGAGTTGAGTTGCTTAATGTGATGTTGGAGTTTGCCTGGTTAAGAAGTTTCGTCCTCTTCTTTTCGCTTTTTTAGTAGATTATAGATGGTCGATTTTCCAATGTCCAGTCGCCTGGCAACTTCCATTACATTGTTGTATTTTCTCATGAAATAGAAGATGATGCGGTCGTTGTATTCTTTCATGGTGAGTTCCTCATGAAAGAGTTCAGGGGTAGGGTCAGAATGGTTAAAAACAATGTGCCGTTCTTCCAGGACGGAGCTGTTGGCCAGAACAGCGCCAAGTTCAATAATGGCCTTTAATTCCCTAATGTTTCCCGGATAATCGTGTGACAATAACTTCTTTTTTGCCCCTGATGATAGGTTCATTGGGGGCAAATTGTTTTTCTGACAGAACAATTGCAGAAAATAATCGCCCAGGATGATTACGTCCTTTCCTCTTTCCCTGAGGGGAGGCATGGTGATGGGCAGGCCAACCAGTTGGTAGTATAAATCTTCTCTGAATTTTTTTTCCTTTACGGCTTGTAACAAGTCGTAAGACGTGATGGTAATAACTCTGCATTTTACGGCCCGTTCTTCATTGCTTCCAATACGTCGGACTTTTCTTTCCTGAAAAACATTTAGCAATGCAATTTGCATGTCAGCATCAAAATCGGTGACCTCATCCAGCAGAAGGGTGCCTTCTCCCGCTTCTTCAAACTTTCCTTTGGTTGTCATCAATGCTTCCGGAAAGGCTCCTTTTTCGATTCCGAAAAGTGTCGATTTCAGTTGCTCTTTCGACATTGCCGTAATATTGACTTTTAAAAGGGGGTGATTTTTTCGGGTTGAGTTGTAATGAATGGTTTTGGCCACCAGTTCTTTTCCCGTCCCTGTTTCGCCTAAAATTGAGACATTTATGTTCGGCACCTTGGTTGCTTTTTCAATGAGAGAGAAAGTGCTTTTAAGGGCAGAACTGTTTCCTAAAAGAGTGTCATGAAAAGGATATTTATCCGAGACTTCATTTTTGAGTTGGACCACTTGCTGCCTGAGTTCCTGATTGGAACGGATTTTCTTCAGGGTGTGCAAAAGTCGCTCTTTGATATTTTCATCTTTGGTAATGTAATCGTAAGCACCTTCTTTTAATAGCTGAACTGCCAGACTGATGTTGTCCTGTCCAGAAATGATAATTACCTCAATTTCGGGATTGAAATTTTTGATCTTTTTCATCAATTCGGCTCCCGAAATATCAGGTAAACCAAGGTCCAGTGTCACCACGTCTGTTTGGGGAGAGAGTTGCATCAGAAAACTTTTGCCTTCGTGATAAACCCCGGTTTCACAATGGCCGGTTTGTTTTAATATGTGCTCAATCATTCTACTGAAAACAGCATCGTCCTCAATAATGTCAACTCTCATGGCTGTGATCCTAGTTAAATATTTCTCAATGAACCTGTTGTTGTATTACCCATGGGTTAAAATAAAAGGTAAATTAGCTGGGATGCTTCAAATAAACTTCCACCCAGATGATTATCTTTGTTGGTAATTGTTTTGGATTTTCAAATTTCCGGGTTATTCATTGCACCGGTCGTAATCTAAATTGTTTTTTTGGACAACGAGTGTTCCTGAATTAATCAGGTTAAAAGTATTTTTTCTTACTCAATTTGTGAAATATTTTTGCCATAGGGTAGTTTATAATGTATTATCAGTCTGGTTTTGTACATGAAGAAAATTTCTATAATATTTTTACTTGTTCTTTTGGTCTCTT
The DNA here is from genome assembly GCF_016278715.1 of Marinilabilia sp. Classification (GTDB taxonomy): domain Bacteria; phylum Bacteroidota; class Bacteroidia; order Bacteroidales; family Marinilabiliaceae; genus Marinilabilia. The sequence continues at coordinate 41,175 of NZ_JADQBH010000165.1, forward strand.
TTGGGTGTTCAACACAGAAAAACACTTGGCTATCGCGCGGATACCACAATCTTACTGCCAGGTATAATGTTTTATTCAACGGACAGCAGAGTTTTGACCGTGGGCAGGATAAAATGCGGGAGTCGGTAACGAATGATTATACCAAAGTATTACCGGTGTTTGCTTTTTCTGAAAACTCGGGAGGTCAGGTTTCATCTTCTGATATGAACAGGGCTATCCGAAAAGCTTACAAACTCATTGAGAAACATTCTATTACTGTCAAGCCCAGTCGTTCCGCACGAGGCGCCACGGAGGAATACCGTGCTTTTTACAATCAAAGGGAGTTTAATCGATGGGTAGATGATGCCTATATGTTAATGGGTAAGTCACATATCTATTCAAGGGAATGGTACGAAGCAATAGGAGCATTTAATATGGTGCTTCAATTGTTCCCCGAAAAATCTGTGAGGTTTGAGGCGATGCTTTGGATTGCCCGGGCTTACATTGAAATGGGTGATTTACAGAATGCCCGACTTAGTCTCGAACGCTATTCCAGCGGAGTGGAGAATGAAAAACAATTTTTCCCGGCAGCTTCAGCTACTTATGCCTGGTTTTGGCTGATGCAGGATGATTATGAAAATGCGGTGGAATATTGCCGCCTGGCTGCCGAAAATGCAACCGACCGCTGGCAAAAAATTCGTTGGTTTTTTATTTTGGGCCAGGTAGCCGAGAAACTTGATCGCTCAGAACTGGCTTATGATGCATATCAAAAGGTTGTTGCGATGAACCCCGATTACGAGATGGTGATTTATGCACGAGTGAAAAATGCTTTACTTTCAGGAGGGCCCGATAATTCCGCAAAGTCGAGGGAGATTCTTAAAAAATATGCCAGAGAATACAAAAACCTCGATTATAGAGACCAAATATTTTTTTCCATTGCCGAAACACACTTTTGGGAAGGGGATACACTCAATGCGTTGGTAAACCTGCAGCTGGCAGCCGGCTATGGAGATAGAAACCGTATTCTTGCCGGAAACATCTACCAGCGCATGGCAGATATTTATTTTCAGTCGGGAGATTATGTGGCGGCTGATGCTTATTATGATTCTACCCTTACTGCTTTACCTCAGAATTATCCTGGCGTCTCTGAGATTCAACAGTTTCGTCGTAAGCTGACACCACTGGCTGAAAGTTTACGCACTATTTCACATGAAGACAGTGTGCAGCGCATTGCAGCGCTTTCGGAAGAAGAGAGGGCTCAGTTTATCGACAATCTGTTGGCATCGATGCAGGAACAGGAGGAGCAGGAACAGTTTGGTGGTCAGATGGATGATGCATTCTTTTACCGGAATTTTGCCAACAGGGGAAATAAGAGTACTGATGAGACAGGGAAATGGTATTTTTACAATCAGACCATGATTAGTTTGGGACAAATGGAGTTTGAGAAGCGTTGGGGAAGGCGGGAACTGGAAGATAACTGGCGTAGGAAAAATAAGAAGGCACAGATTCAGCAACAAGATTTAGGCGCCAATGACGGGATGATGCCTGCCGATCCCTTTAGTCAGGAACCGCCGGGTCCTGTTGCGGAAACAGAAATGCGGGAGGAAGCCGGTAAACCTGACAGGCAGGCACTAATCTCCGGATTGCCCCTGACACCTGAAGAGATGGAGATTTCACAGTTGAAAGTTCAGAAAGCCCTGTTTAATGCCGGGCATTTGTTGGCGCAGAACTTTGAAAAACATTCAGAGGCCATTGACCGGTTCGAAGAATTGATTAGCCAGTATCCTCAGACCGGTTTTCGTGAACAGGCGTTGATGGGTATTTATCTTTCCTGTGCTGAAATACCGGACCGCCCTTGCTTGTCGCATTACGGCCAGGTAATACAGGATGATTTTCCTGATAGTAGGTTTGCTGCGTTTGTTGAAGACCCGGATTATTTCGAAAAAAAGGAAGCACAGGAACAAGTGTTGGACACTTTGTATGCTGAAGCTTTCAGAGACTTTAAAGAGGGGTTTTGGAACAGGACGTTGGATAATACCAGTACTATTCTCAAATCCGGTTATGAAGATATAATGCCTCAGGCAATGTTGCTAAATGCCGCGGCTTACAGTCAGACAGGGAATCGAAATGCTTTCCGAAATGGATTGCTGGCACTGACAGATGCTTACCCACGCTCATCGCAGGCCGATGTGGCACGACACTGGCTTGAAATGCTGAAGCAGGGGCATGATCCCGAAAAAGATCTGTTGAACACATCGGTGGCAGAGCGCTCAGAGCTTTGGGAAGCTGGAGATGCTTCACAATCTGAAGATGAGACCGGAAAGTATGTATTTCAGCCTGAGGAGGTGCACTATTTGTTGATTGCCCTTCAGCCCGATGCGGATGTCAACCAGATATTGTTTTATCTGGCTAATTTTAATTTTGACCGATATACCGTGGGGGGACTTCAACTGGAAAGTGGAACGGTGGAGGCTGCTTACAATACTTTGCAAACGGGCCCTTTCAATAACAGCAGAGTAGGACTGGATTACTTCTTTGCATTGTTAAACAATCCTTCGGTATTTGCTGTTACAAATCCGGGGAGACCTTTGTTGTTGCTTATTTCTGAGGATAATTACGGAAAGCTGAAATCTGCTTCCGACCTTGAAGAGTACCGACAGTTTTTCCTTGAGAAATATTTGCCGGGCAGTGATCCGTCGGCCATCATAATAACTGAAAGCGAGATTCCTGAAGAACCTTATGTTAGAGAATAGATGAGTTATGGAAGAAATTAAGAAAATCAGAATTCTTTGGGTGGACGACGAGATTGAACATCTGAAGGCCCACATACTTTTCTTGGAAGAGAAGGGGTTTTTTGTTGAAACGGCTTCCAATGGGAATGACGCACTGGAAAATCTGGAAACTCAGCGTTTTGATCTTGTCTTTTTGGATGAAAACATGCCTGGTTTAAGTGGTCTGGAAACACTTTCAAGAATGAAAGAGTTACGCCCAAGCTTACCTGTCATTATGATCACCAAAAGTGAAGAAGAGGACATTATGGATCAGGCCATCGGAAGTAAAATTTCCGATTACCTGATAAAGCCGGTAAAGCCCAATCAAATTTTGTCATCCATCAAACGACATGTGGACAGGGAACGGTTGGTTTCCCAAAAAGCGACCAGTGCCTACCAGGCAGAGTTCTCAAATCTGGGCTTTCGCATGAGCGATAAACTTACTATGGCGGAATGGCAGGAAGTTTACAAGAAACTGGTTTTTTGGGAACTTGAATTGCAGAGTACCGACAGCCCGATGGACGAGGTATTGAAAATGCAAAAGGGAGAAGCCAATCAGCTCTTTGCACGCACCGTAAAAGAAAATTATGAACATTGGCTGGTGGACGATGAAGCACCACTTATGTCGCACCGTGTTTTTAAGCATTCGGTTCTACCAAAGTTGGACAAAGGTGAAAAGGTAGTTTGGGTGGTTATTGATAATTTCAGACTAGACCAGTGGGAGACCATTAGACATGATATCCGGTCTTTATTCGAAGTCGTTTTCGATTCCACCTATTGCAGTATTCTGCCCACTGCAACCCAGTTTGCCCGAAATGCTCTGTTTTCAGGACTTCTCCCTTCCCAGATCAAAGAGTTTTATCCCGATTATTGGGTGGACGATGATGAAGAAGGCGGACGCAATAACTTCGAAGAGGAGTTGATTCAGACCTTCTTTAAACGCATGCGTCGGGATTTTTCTTTTAGTTACCATAAAATCAGCGACAATGAAGCCGGTAGGAAACTGACTGAAAACTATGGACAACTGTTGAATAATGACTTGTCAGTACTGGTCTATAATTTTGTAGATATGCTTTCGCATGCGCGTACTGAAATTAAAATGATACGTGAACTGGCTTCTGATGAATCGGCTTACCGGTCGCTCACCCGCTCATGGTTTGTGCATTCTCCTCTTTTTGAGTTGCTTAAAAAGTTGTCGTCAGAAAAGGTCAGAGTAATACTAACCTCAGATCATGGTTCCATTAGGGTTCAGCATTCTGTGAAAGTGGTTGGAGACCGGAATACCAACACAAACTTGCGGTTTAAACAGGGAAAAAACCTGGCTTATAAAGCCAAGGATGTTTTTGAAGTGAAGTCTCCTGAAGCGGTCTTTCTTCCCCGCCCCAATGTATCCACATCCTATATTTTTGCCAAGGGTGACGATTTTTTTGCCTATCCCAACAACTATAATTATTACGTCAATTATTACAAAGATACTTTTCAGCATGGGGGTGTTTCGCTGGAGGAGATGATGGTTCCCCTGGTAGAGTTGATTCCGTTGAGATGAAAAGTCTTTGTCCCCATCCGAGTTGATGATCTTTGTTGTATTTTTGTGGAAGTATTAAAATAATGAATAGTTATGAGTCGGAAACTTACCATTCAGTCAGAATCGGATGTGGAAAGGGTAGCCCATGAATTTATGCCACTATTAAAAAAGCATAAGGTGGTGGCTTTTTATGGAAATATGGGTGTGGGAAAGACTACCTTTATCAAAGGTTTATGCCGGGTTATGGGTGTGGAAGGCACTGTTACGAGTCCAAGTTTTGCGCTTGTTAATGAGTATGAAGGTAAAGAGGGCGAAACAATTTTTCATTTCGATTTCTACAGGCTGAAAAATGTTACCGAAGTTTTTGACATGGGGTATGAGGATTACTTTTTTAGCAATCATTATTGCCTCATTGAATGGCCCGAAAAAGTAGCCGATGTTTTGCCCGACGACAGGCTTGATGTTTACATCGAAGAAGAAGAGGATGGTTCCAGAACATTAAAAGTCACATGAATTGTGTAACTTAATCCCGAAATAAGAAAAACGCTATGGGGGATTTTCGAAAAAATGCATCGTACTATTTTGCTATGAATCAGGCCGGCCTTGCTCCAATGGAAGAATTGATGGAGATAGGGAGGAAACAGAAGTCTATGTCATTTGGTATTCCCTGCGAAAGGGAAGAAGGCGAAAATCGTGTTCCCCTCACTCCGCAGGGCGTTGAATTACTTACGGCCAACGGACATGAAATCGTTATTGAAAGTGGTGCCGGAAATGCTGCTAATTATTACGATCATGATTTCTCCGAAGCAGGTGCAAAGATTGTCTCCAATCATGAAGAACCCTTTAGGTGCGATGTGGTGTTAAAGGTGGCTCCTCCGGATGCGGAAGAACGTCAGCTGTTGTCCCCCAATCAATTGCTTATCTCCCTGCTTTATCTGGCCAATCAGAAACGGGAGGTGATGCAGCAGTTGATGCATAAAAGAATAAATGCGCTGGCCTATGAATTGTTGAAAGATGGGTCAGATGGCTATCCGGTTGTGCGAAGCATGAGTGAGATAGAGGGTTATACTTCCATATTGATTGCTTCGGAATACCTGTAACAGCAAAGAGGGAA
>NZ_JADQBH010000273.1 GCF_016278715.1 Marinilabilia sp.
AACTGAAACAAAAAGCTGCAACGCTCAAAAATCAACATTCTGAGATAGATAAACGTTACCAACAGGAAGAAAAAAAGGTAGCTGAAACCTCTAAAAAGCTGGACACACTGAGCGGTCGTATTGAGGCACGAGAGAAACAGCTTGCGGAAATTAAAAAAGAATGGAAAACGGTTGAAGAAAAAATCAACTCACTCCTTGATGAAAATGGAAACCCGAAACGTGAAACCGTTGTAAAACTCGTTTTTAAAAGCTTTGATACTGATGGCATTCGCAAGCAAATAGACACACACAAGCAGGAGCTGAACAACGTCTCTACTTCTATCCGTCAGTATGAAACGGAGCTTAATGGCCGCTCCTTTGAGGAAAAGAAATATCTTGAATTGACCAGTCAGCATCAGCAATTAAACAAAAAAATTGAGGAACTCAACCGGGCCTGGGGAGAGGCCAGCAACTCGCTAAACCGCATGAAAAAAGACCGGGAAAAGGCAAAAGAGATAAAAAAACAACACGACAAAGTGCTGGAACGGGCCGAAGACCTCAAAATGATGAAAAACCTGTTTAAGGGAGGCGCATTTGTCAATTACATTTCTACTGTTTATCTGCAGGAACTGGTTCGTTCGGCCAACGACCGCTTTTACCGGCTCACCCGTCAGCACCTCTCTCTGGAACTGGCATCGGACAATTCGTTTCAGGTGCGTGATTTCATGAATGAGGGCCACCTGCGAAGTGTCAAAACCCTTTCGGGTGGTCAAACGTTTCAGGCTTCTCTGTCATTAGCACTTTCATTGGCCGACAGCATCCAAAAACATACCTCCGCCAGTGGAAACTTCTTCTTTCTGGATGAAGGGTTTGGAACATTGGACAGGGAGTCGCTCAGCATTGTTTTTGACACCCTGAAATCACTGCGTCATGAAAACCGCATCGTAGGAGTCATTTCGCACGTGGAGGAGATGAACCAGGAAATTGGCACTTTTCTGAAAATTGATAATGATGACGAGAAGGGAAGTCTGGTCAAGGCGAGTTGGGAGATATAATTATCTTCCCCAAACACCAGGTGTTTCCCCAAATTCATCTTTAAAGCATTTTCGAAAATGGGCAATACTTTGGAAGCCCACCATCTCAGCCACCTGAGAAGCCGGTATTTCCTCCTGCTTCAAATAAACCGAGGCTTTATGCAATCTGATTTTTCGAAGATAATCGGCGGCAGCAATGCCGGTCAACGCTTTAAATTTCCGGTAAAATGTGGAGCGACTCATATTCATCTCAAAACTGAGTGCTTCCACACCAAAGTTGGATTCAGCATAACGTTTTTCAATAATACTGTTCACCGATTCAATAAATTCCTGATCTCTTTTGGTAAGACCTTCTACGGAGATGAATTTTTGAGGCTGGTCTTCAAAATGCCGCTTCAACTTTTCGCGGTTTTCGAGTAATGCTTTCAACCGGGCCAAAAATATCCGGCTGTTGAAAGGTTTTTCGATGTAATCATCCACGCCCAATTCAAATCCTTCAATATGCGTTTCGGCATCTGTCCGCGCCGTCAACAAAATAAAAGGAATTTGAGAAGTCCGTATGTCTGCCTTTACTTTGCGACAAAATTCTATACCATCCATCACGGGCATCATTACATCGGAAATAATTAAATCCGGGGCGAAATCGGCCATTATCTCAAAGGCTTCCCGTCCATTTTCAGCCACCTTTACATTAAACCAGGTATCCAACAATCCTCTCAAAAACTCAGAAAGCTCGTGATTGTCCTCCACTACCAGAATATTCTGCTCCCCAAACTTCGAAAACCCATTATTTCCCAAAACAACAGCGGTTTCTTCCTGGATAAAGGGTTCTTCATTGGCGTTTTTAAAATCACGATCCGAAAAGTGTTCTCTGCCTTTCAAAAATGTCAAAATAAACTCAGTTCCTTTCCCTTCCTCACTTTCAACATGAATAGTACCTTTCTGAATTTCGGTGAGTCCTTTCACTATTGACAGACCGATTCCATGACCTGAGGCCTGTTCCTGCCCCTTTTCCGAACGAAAAAAGCGATCAAAAGCATTCGCCACCTCTTCTTCTGACATTCCCATGCCCTGATCCTGAACAACCAAAGAAAACCGACCGGCATTCTCTGCCACACTAACCAGGATCGATTTGCCACCCGGCGTATATTTCAAAGCATTGGCAAGCAGATTATAGAGAATCTTCTCTGTTTTATCGGTATCCAACCAAACCTCCAGCTTATCCTCAGAACTGAAGAAATCAAGATCAACTCCTTTTTTAGATGCCAAAACCTGGAACGATTCCACGACCCCGGCGGTAAAAGCCACAATATCAAACCGGGAGATAGTAAGCGCCAATTCGCCCTGATCGAGTTTCCGCAGATCAATCAGCTGGTTTATTAAATTAAGCAATCGAAGCGCATTATTGCGAATAGTTTTTACTGCTTTACTTCGTGCACTTCCAAGACTATCCAAATGGGCAAGAATTAAGGTCAGGGGTGTGCGAAAATCATGAGAAACATTGGTAAAGAACCGGAGTTTTGACTGATCTGCCTCATGAAGTTTTTCAGATATTTCCACAATTTGCCTGTTGCGGTCTCTCAATTCGCGCGTCTGCTCTTCAACCCGCTTTTTCAATAAAACATTGCGCTTTCGAATTTGCCGCAATCGTATTTGGTAACCAGCAAAAACCGTCGAGAGCAGAAGAAGTACCAAAAACGATTTAAACCATCCCGTTTGCCAAAACGGAGGAATAACTTCAATATCCAATCGCGTTACCGGCCCATAATCGGCATGACTAAACGCAGCCTGAACTTCAAAGGTATAATCACCCGGAGGAACGGCTGCATAACGGGCCTGCCGGTTCTTTCCCTCAGAAACGGTCCATTCATCCTGCAGTCCGGCCAACCGGTACCGAAAAACATTTTTATTGGGCACGTCAAAAGGATAAGCATTAAAATGTATGGCAAATGAGTTCTCATCATAACGGAGCTTCAGTCCGGAAGTATCCCCCAGAGGTTTTCTCATCAAAACCCTTTGGTTCACAGAATCTCCGGGCATAATTGGCCGGTTAAACAAAATAAAGCTCTCCAAAGTAGCCCTGACCTTAACACGAAGCGGATCAATATCTTCAGGGTGAAACCCGACAACTCCGGTATAGCCACCATAGTAGATTTGGCCATCATCATCCACAAAATGGGCATCATCCATGAAAAAATCGTTGGACAAGTAAGCCTTAAAATCACCGGAAACAGGATTAAACCTGCTAATTCCCCGATTGGTACTCATCCATATAATTCCTGAAGAATCAATATTAAGACTGTAGATGATATTATTGCTCAACCCATCCTGCTCAAAATATCTTTTTATGACCTCTCCCTTTCCAAGACTGAACAAATTAAGACCTGAATTGGTGCCAATCCACAAACTATCGCCATCAACAGCCAAACAATACACCTTATTATCCGACAACAGGTGGGAATTTTTCTGAATCGTCTCAAAGGGCTTGTCCCACTCATCCACCCTGAAAATTCCGTTCTCATCTTTAGCTACCCAGTAATGGCCGTTTTCATCCCTTACAATATCCCGCAAACTACCCGACAAATACCCGACCTTTTCGCTAAGATTAACAACCCTGTCCAGAGTCATGGATTCCAGATTCACCCAGCCTATATTTCCGGAAGAAGTTACCATTAAAGTACCTCTATCCCATTCTCTTATCACATAACTCTGATAAGACCATCGCCAGTTGAAACGTACATCCACCGCCTCGATGCGCTCCTCTTTCTCATTATAAACACATAATTCACCGGATTCCCCAATCCAGACATTACCTTTTGAATCCTCAAATATGGATCGAACATTATTAATGCCACTGGCCTCTCCCGATTGGGTATAATAGTGACTAAAATATTTCTGATGACCATCAGGAAAAATAATCCCTACACCGTTACGGTCGAAACCGAGCCATAAATCTCCGTTTTTCCTGCGACAGATAGCTCTTACAGGATCAGCATCGGGCCTGCTTAATGATGGCGCATTCCAGTTGTAATGCAAAAATTGGTTTTTCTCATGGTTGAAATGGTTTATGCCGTTTTTCTGAGTACCTATCCAGAGATTTCCAAGTTCATCAAACTTCAGATGAGTCACATTATATCCTTTAAACGTGTAGTCGTTTTCTGCATCATAGGAGAACCTTAAGGACCTCCAGCCTTCCCTATCTTTTTGAATTCTCACCAACAGATTAAATCCGCCAATCCAATAATCCCCATTAAAAGCGGCAAAACTGGTTAACGAGGAGGTTTCCAAATCAGAAAGTCCGATATCGGAAAAATAGAAAACGGGCGTTTTTGAACTAAAATCTTCCGGAAATTTATACATGCCATCTCTTGAAAGAGCCATCCATCCGTCCTCTCCCGTTTGCATGAAGTAACAGGGAAATGAAGATATTAATTCCGGCTCTCTTTTCAACGATTGTTGCTCATCTTCTACCCTCCACTGTAAAATTCCGAAATCACCAAAAATCAACAATGTATCTCCATTCTGATTAATACCATTGATGTATCCGGGGGCACTGAAAGTGTGGCATTCAGCTGTATTGATGTTCAAAACACCAGCACGGCTGCCCTGACTAAACCAGAGTAAGGAATCATTATATTGCCAAAGATTATTATCTGGAGAAATCCCCTCAGTACTGAATATTTCCTGAGGAAAACTCCTGAACCTCTTCAGGGAGGCCTGATACTGGTTTAAAACACCCTCTCTTGTCGTTATCCAAATATCTCCACCAATGCCCTTGCCCATTGATATGATATGGTTTCCTGAAATGCTTCCTTCTGCCAGAGACAACGGTTTGAAAACATCAAAGTTATATCCATTGTACTTATTAACCCCATCCAGGGTTCCTGCCCATATATTCCCGTCGTCATCAATGACCAGACCATTGATATTGTTTTGTGATAACCTCGTTGAAATATCGAAATGGTCAAATCTTGGTGTTTGACCATCAACAATGTGAATTGAAAAGAACAGTATGAATAAAACAAAAAATAGCCGCATTATTTAATTGAATATCTGAGACATGAAACAATTCCATCCGGTTTTGACACAAAAACATCTACACTCAGGGATTAACAATCCTTAAATTGCCTTCACAAATTAATACTAAAAAGAAGAACTATGAAAAAATGTCTTTCCCTTTTATCAGTAATTCTTTTAATGTCGATGACCGGGATAAATGCTCAGGGCGACCGGGAGGAACTTTTTAACGGTAAAAACCTCCGTGGATGGGAAGTC
>NZ_JADQBH010000120.1 GCF_016278715.1 Marinilabilia sp.
TCTGACCAACGGTTTTCAAAATCTTCCAGAATGGTTGAATATTCAACCTCGCCACTTCCAAACCAGGTAGCTGAATAAAAAACTTCAAAAGCATTGTTCTGATAATGAAACACAGGTACCTCCTGTTGATTATCGGACAAACTGTTTGAAAAGAAAGCCTGTTCCGGTTTTATCCGACTACGAAACCCCCGGATATGCACTTCAAATGGCTGATAATAATTTACATCACTATTGGCAGAATACTGCCCGAACCCATCTTCAATCCCAAAGAATACAATCTCCTCATTGAGAACGTACACTGATTCAAAACCATTTACCAGTTTGTTGTTCAAAGGAACCATCGGATTATCAATTTTCCGGTAAGTTCCATCCTCCTGAAAACGAAGAACCCCAACGCCGTTGTTTACAAAAAACCAGACATTTCCAAACCTATCCTGTTGTAATCGTACAGGATAAACTCCTTCGTTAAAGAAATTTTCAAGTTCATCTCTCACGAAAGAATCTTTTTGCGCCGGATCCAAGGTGTACAAACCATGATCAGCGGCCATTACTATCCGACCATCTATTTTGGACATACTAAAACCTTCAACGTTGTCTATCCCCTCAAAATCGTCTGATGCTTTCACCTCTGTTACACGCGTATAAGAATCATTAAACTGAAGCCGGTAAAACCCTTTTAACCCGTGAACAACCCACAAATTTCCGCTGTCATCCCATTCAATAAACCTTGAAGACTCCGGAAATCCGGTAATTCGCTGTTCGTATTCCCATTTCCCGTTTCCACTTTTTCTCAGAAGCAGGAGTCCGCCATAAGAGCCAACCATTAAGAGGTTCTCCCTCTCCGGTACGTTTCTAAATATCCAGGCTCCGTTAACAGAACCGGGAGTAATAAGGGAAGCTTCCTCACCCTCCACACGGAAAATTCCAAGGTTATGCCCTGCCAGAACTTCATTGGTGGTTTCATCTTTAAAAATTGACCAAACCTGTCCGTTGGTTCCCTTTACCATGTGAAAATCATCACGCATTTTCAGTGGGCTGGAAAACTGTTTATCCGGAATCGTATATAAAGCCTGATTGGTACCAAAATAAAAACGATCTTCCTTTTTATTCATACAGTATCCGGTCCCCAAATCGAAATATCCTTCAATAAAACTTACAGCGGAATTGTAATTGATCCGTGCAATTCCATTGTCCAATGCCGCCCAAATGTTTTTCTGACGATCCACAAAAAGATCCAGCACAGTATTATTGTTAAGCCCTTTATCCTTTCCTGCAATCATCTTAATGCTTCCTTCTGTGTCGGTAATTACCACGCCCGACTGGATAGTACCAAAGGCCAGATCGTCTCCCACCTTCTCAGCACAAAATATGTTGGCATCTTTCAGGTACTGACTGGCCGGAACATTCCACTTTCCAATTCCATTTACATCCCACCGATAAAGACCATCATCCATAGTTCCAATCACCATCACATCCTTCGATAGTGCCATAATTCCACCAATAATTTTACCACTAAAAACCTCTCCTCCGGGCACTTTATACAAAGAACCATTTCTTAACTCCATTAAGCCTTCACCATCATCATGAATCAGTAATGTTTCATTGACAAGAAAAGCCTCAGAAATGCGTGACCGGGCCATAACAATCTCCACAGACTCACCCGGACTATAAACACACAAGGCATTATGAGACTGAAAAATAAGTTGATTATTCAGATGAAAAATATTCCAGAAATCGCCCAGCTTTTCTACATTATAGGCATCAGTAAGCGAATAATAGGAGAATCCCCCCGCTGAATCATTCTCATAATAACCGAACTCATCTGTTGCCCCCAGAAATATTTTATCCTCAAAAACAAAAACAGAACGAATCGGATTGTTATTCAAATTGTCGTGGTGCTCAAGCAATCTCCATTGCGCTCCATCATACTCAATAATCCCGTTATTATTGGCAAAATAGAGCAACCCGTTGTCGGCCTGAGAAATGTTCCAGTTCTGAGTGGCACCTTCGTATTGACGACGGTTAAAATACTCTATTTCAGATATTCCATATTCCACAGGATTGGCGAATAAAACTGAAGAAAAAGAGATAATCCAAAGAAGTAGAAATATTCTGTATTTCATCCGTATAAAATTTGTTTATTAAGGTCGGATGGAACTCGCGATTTTTTTATACATGCCCTTTTGTGGCAGGTCTGAGAAATCAAAGCCCCATACTTGTTTCATAAGTTCGGTACTTGATGCTGATTAAAGAATCCGCATTTCTGTTCTGCGGTTCAGAGCTCTTCCTTTTTCAGTTTCATTTGTATCTAAAGGCTTGGAGAAACCATATCCCCGGTATTCGAGCCGGCTTTTATCAATCCCTTGACCTACCAGATAATCATAAACCGAACGAGCTCTGTTTTCTGATAAATTAAGATTGTATTCCTCACTTCCTATGTTATCGGTATGGCCCTCAAGCATAATGCGAACCTGGGAATTGTCGCTGAGAAATTCCACAACTTCCCGCAGTTCAACTTTTGAACGAGGGTCCAAACTATAAGAGTCGGTATCAAAAAATACATTTTCCAGCCGAACTGTCGCTCCCTCACGAATGGGTTTCAGACCAATATCCAGATAATAAGGCTTGTCTACCGTATGATCGCCGACAAGATTAAAGTTCCCCGAATAGAAGAGGTACCCGGGATGGTCGGCTTTAAAAGCATATTCTCCTCCTGAGGGTAATGAAACAAGAAATTCACCGGTAAAACTGCTGCCGCGAGAGGTAATTATGGTCTCTCCGGTTTCGAGACTTTTAAGGTCAAACTCAGCAGCCAGAACTTTTCCGGTTTCCGCGTCAAAAACTTTCCCTTTTACATAAAGAACCGGTTCGGGACGCAGTTCCTCAGGAAGCCCAAAACTGTAAATATCCTTTGCCCCGACAGTAGTTTCCTGTCCATCGGTAGAAAAATAAGCCTTATCACCCCGTGCAGTCACTATCAATCCAATTTCATCTTTGGCAGTATTTATCGGATATCCCAGATTAAGGGGTTCACTCCAGACCCCGGCACTGTCTTTTCTACTCAAAAACAAGTCCATCCCCCCCATTCCTAAATGCCCGTTGGAGGAAAAATACAAAGTTTTTCCGTCGTGATGCAGAAAGGGAGAATTCTCATCGCCGGGAGTATTCACAACCACTCCCAGGTTTTGTAAGTCGCCGAAATAAGGAATACCATCGTCACTGATGCCTGCAAGCGTAACTTTCCAGATATCCTTTCCACCTTCTCCGCCCCCACGGCTACTAATGAAGAACAGTGTACGCCCATCGGCCGAAAAATGTGGCTGACTTTCCCAAAAAGGAGTATTCACAGGCGCACCTATATTTACCGGAGCACTCCACCCATAATCAGTTTTTGCCGAAAAATAAATGTCACAACTTCCCTTGGAATCGCTACGGCCACAACCGGTAAAAAACATCCAGTTTCCGTCGGCCGAAAGGGTTTGAGCCCCTTCATTGCTTTCGGTATTCAAATGGCCCATCAGTAAATGTCGTTCCATCCAATTTCCGGCAGTGTCGGCATGCGACATATAAAAATCTTCCTGAAAAAAGACAGAATTCCGGGGCAACTCATCCCCTTTTTCACGATAAAGCTGGATGTCTCTGGGACGCAGCACGGTTATTACCATCGTCTGTTCATCGGCAGTTATGCTGGGCCAGTATTCATGCAACTCACTATTTACGCCTTCACCGGCACTCACCAGTTCAATGTCGTGGGGATTTTCCACCGCCTCTTTTACGAAGGTAACCTTTTCAACCATCTCATTGGCCCGTTTCACGGCATTCTCGTTGTCGCTGAGAGCCAGATAACTTTTGAAAAGTTGAAGAGAGGCTTCGTATTTTTTGGCGTTGTAAGCCGCCATTCCGGCATTGTAAAATGTTGGAACAAAAAACGTTGAGTCCACTTTCAACGCCCGGTTCAATATAGCCAGCTCTTTATTCCATTGCCTTTGTGAGTGATAAAGATCGCCCAGCAAAAGCATGGCTTCGATAAATTCGGGTTCACGATCCAGTGCTTTAAACAATAATTCTTCAGCTTCCGCAATATTTCCTGAAGCATAGGCATTCCGTCCCTCTTCATAGAACTTTACCGTGCGCTTATTATTCACACTGTAAAGACTTTGTGAAGAAGAATATCCTACTCCAAGAAGTAGAAATAAACAATATAACAAAAGAGATTTCTTCATTTTCTTAAGAATTTTTCAGAAAATAAACATGTGTCCGGTCTAAATACATCTTTATTACACGCTCAAACATACTTGAATTTAGTCCACTTCCAAGATATAAAAAAAACACTATTATCCGGATAAATATTGAGATTGTTCACTGCGTTTGCAATAACGGGAAATTACCGGATTTCCAAGGGTGATGGAATAATACTCTGAAAAATAATTATTCTACCTGGTAAATTCAATTTTGTTGCCACTTTCAATAATTCCTTTTGTAATGTTCATCAGAGTCACAGGATTATCAACATAATCGCAGGTTGTTAAGGGAGGATGGATCACCAGCGCAGCTTTTCCGGGAACAATGTTCAGAAAACCCCGTCGTTTTATCTGCCATGAATTAACAATGGTAACCGGTAGAATGGGAAGTTCCAGTTCAATTGCCAACTTAAATGCACCACGCTTAAATGGAAGCATTTCCTGAGTTCCGCTTCGAGTGCCCTCGGGAAACATTAACACCGAAGAGCCACCTGTCAGTTTTCGCTTAGCTTCTTCCAGTGAAAGAACAGACGCCCGCGGCGAAGACCGATCGATAAAAATGTGTCCTACCTTTTCGCTTGCATAGCCTATAAATGGCAATTTTCGAAGCTCTTTTTTCATAACCCACTTAAAATCGATTCCCAAATGAGCATAAAGCAAGAATATATCAAAGCCGGTTTGATGGTTCGCCACAATAACATACGACTGGTTGGGAACAACATTTTCGCGTCCATAAACTTTTGTCCTGACAGGTGTAATCCAACAAGCAATCCTGGCCCACAACATTCCCCAGAAACTACCTGCAATAGGTGAAAGTATTATTGAAAACAAAGCCGCAAGAATTGCATTAACAATAGAATTGACCAGCATCAATGGCAAATACACCGGCCACTTATATAGTTGATACAACCAAAGCCAAAAGGTAAAAGGTTTTTTCTTTGACATTAAAATCTTCTTATTAGTCACAATAGTCCGTTAAACTTTTGTAATCACTTAATGCTTAATTGTTTATGAATTGCTAGGTATTTGTCCCAACAATCAGTTTATCAATGTTATAAGATTCATCTTGAATCTTATATCAAAAAATCTAACGATCTATTAATTCAATCACACACAAAAATAGAATAATTAGCCGCAATCTTGCCTGACAGACGACAAAATCACCGAAAATGCATAAGAAACAGAACGATTCGGGAAATAAGGTGGTTAACCTATTCCATAATTGAAACAAAAACACTACTTTTGCACCCGTTCGTGTAATCTCTTACTGAACATAGAGGAGTCAGGTAATATTGCACGCAATGTTAAATCTTCAAAAGACAATACAATGGATTTGATGAAAGTTGCTGAAGAGGCATTTAAGTCAGGAAGTGAAATGCCCGAATTCAGTGCAGGAGACACAATCTCGGTTCACTACAAAATTAAAGAGGGAAATAAAGAACGTGTTCAGATTTTCCGTGGAACAGTGATTCAGATTAAAGGTACTGGTATCAATAAGCGTTTTACCGTACGTAAAATCTCCAACAACGTTGGTATTGAGCGTATTTTCCCGATGAACTCACCGTTTATCGACCAAATTGACTTAAACCGTAGAGGTAAAGTTCGTCGTAAGAGAATTTACTACTTGCGTCAGCTTACCGGTAAGAAAGCCCGTATTAAAGAGAAAAGAGTTTAATTCCTTTTTAGGAATGCAAAAATTTAAAACGCTGCCTGTTTTTTCAGGCAGCGTTTTTTTTATCAAGGAACACGATTATCATGTATTTTATCAAAGAGGTCTCAAAATTGTCCTTAAACATCACTCCAAAAGATGAGAATTGATAAATTTCTAATACCATAATTCTATCAGCGAAGAAGAGCGCCCTGGAAACTCAGTCCGGAAAGCCTCAATCGCCCCGCGATCGGCTACGGTGACATATACCATTTTCCCATCAGTTCCGCCGAAAGCCACATTTGAAGGTTTATCTCCCTTCAAAACCACCTCATGTAGCAGTTTCCCATCGGGAGACAAAATTGCGATGGTCCCTTTGCCAATTCTGGAAATATAAAGATTTCCCTTAATATCACAGCGCATTCCGTCCATACCGAAATCTTCAAACTTTTTAAACAATTGCTTATTGGCGATGGTGCCATCTTCCAGTATATCGTAAATCCAAACATTTCCTTGATTTGATTCATTGACATAAAGCCGATTTTCATCAGGCGAAACCTCTATCCCATTTGTCGTTCCCATGTCTGTCTCAAGCAAAGTAAACTTTCCCTGTTGATCAATCATCCAAACCTTTCCGGTATTATTTTCCCAGTCGGGATCACTCACATAAATCATTCCGGCAGAGGTAATAGCCAGGTCATTGGGCTGACTCATACTGTCATTATGGGCCATCACACGAATCGTTTTATCCGGAATATTGATTTGCAGAATGTTATGGTTCGTATAGTCGGCAATAAGTAAACGGTCATGTTTCCAAAGCCGGATGCCATTTCCCACGCTTCCCTCGGGCAGGTTGACAAATAATTCATGTGTACCATCCGGTTTTACCAGGCCTATTGTTCCTTTATGTTTGTAGTTGACTGCATAAAGAACACCATCAGCATCAACAGCAGGGCCTTCCGCCCAGGGCAAAAAAACCGAGTCGGGAGTAATGTCAAAACTTTCATAATTGGTCTTTTGACCAGTTACATTGATATAAAAGCCCATAACCAAAGAGGCGAGTAAAGCATATCCAATTTTTCTCATGGCATTAGTTTTTTTTTCTTTCTTTCTAATAGATCGTTAGATTTCTAGAAATTAGCTATTAGATAAATCTTATAACATTGATTTACTGAACTTTAACACAAAGACCACTCCTGCATAAAGAATTGATTCACTGGCTATTGAAAAAAGTTAACGCAACAATGCAAAGTTTTTATTATGAGCGAGTTGTGGTTTATTTTTCTGATTTTGTAATGGATTAATTATCAACTTTTTGTAAAAGTTTAACAGAGTATTGTTCTTTAGTAGTAATCAATTTAAAAAACGACTTACCACACAACTAAAAAGAACATATAAACATCACAATTAAAACAGATTACAACTTGAGTTAGAAAAAAAGACAAGGCTCTAAAACACCCCAACTGATTACAAAGGAAACACCTGAAGACCTCACCATTGAGGCCATTCACTCTTCTGAATTTACCATTTCAATACCATAGGTTTGCCGAAAACGGCTCACCAGATCGTGGTATTTCGATTCTCTAACGGAAAGTGTCAAACGGCAATCTGCCTCAAAAACCTGTTCACTCATTGTCAGCCCCTCTTCATCAACGACACGCATCACAGGATTCATCATGTCGTAAGCAAAACGAATGGTAAACGACTTGTCGATGGTATATTCAACCATTTCAGCATTATCCAGTGCATCAGCAGTTGCAGCTTTGTAAGCCTGAACCAGTCCGCCGGTTCCCAGCTTAATACCTCCAAAATAGCGCACCACCACCACAAGCACATTGGTCAGTTCGTGTGAGTGAATCTGTCCCAGAATGGGTTTGCCAGCCGTGCCGGAGGGTTCGCCATCATCGTTCATTCTAAATGTCATGCCATCCACACCCAACTCCCATGCATAACAATGATGACGGGCATCATGAAACTTCTTTTTCAAAGATTCCACATATTCATTGATTTCGTCTTCGGTTTGGACAGGCCAGGCAAACGCTATAAATTTGCTGCCTTTTTCTTTGAAGAGTCCTTCTACCGGATATTTTATGGTCTGATAACTGTCTTTTAGCATTAAAAATTATCCATTTAACAAATAAGCCGGAATTATTTATGTAAAAATAGCAAAATCCCTCTTCATTTATCAAACAGCCCTAAAAATTAAAACCCCGGCCAAGTTTTCACTCACGACCGGGGCCATTTGAATATTTTATTTGGGTTTATTCATATTGATAGATCATTAGATTTTGAAACCAAAGATTTAAGATAAACCCTAAAGTATTAATAATCTGTCAGTTATTACAAACACGCTGTGATGCTTAAGTTGTTTATTATCAATCTATTGCAAGACTTCGACGGACGTCATATTAACACAGGCTGAAAAATCCTGGTTATTTGGCTACAATATCCACGACTTCCTCATCAAGCATCACCGTTTTGTAAAATCCCAGTGCCTCTTCGATGTACTTTTCCTTCATTTCTGGCGAAGATTCGGATATACGTGGATAGAACAAATGTCCGGCCACTTCGACACCAACAAATCCAAAAACTTCCTGACCGTGGATCTGACGGAAAGCTTTCAAAATCCCTTTGTTTTCATACTCTTCAACCGAATTACCCATGGAAGTATGTAAAAAGGCTTTTTTGCCTTTCAAAAGCCCTTCTGCACCGTTTGGGGTTACTTTAAATGCAAACCCGTTGGTTAAAACACGGTCGAAATAACCTTTCAGAACGGCAGGGAAACTCCCCCACCACAGTGGATAAACCAGAGAAATAATGTCCGCTTCACCCAGAAGTTTCTGCTCCTTTGCAATATCGGCAGGCGTTTCGCCATTCTTTATCTGGGCTAAATCGGCTGATGACAATACAGGATTAAAGTCCAAATCGTATAAATTCCTTACAACGACCTTTACATCGTTGTGTTCGCTGTCCTTTTTCAGGGCATCCACCAGGGAGTTACTAAAACTTCCCTGATTGGGATGAGCACTGATTATTAAATGTTGCATAAGCTTGTCTTCCTTTTATATTCTAAACACCCTGCAAAAGTAATTGTTTGTTTTTAATTAGAACAATTCTAAATAATAAAGTTTCTGAAAAATTATTTAAAGAGAAGTATAAGGTGTATCAGACATTTTGAAACAGC
This sequence comes from Marinilabilia sp., assembly GCF_016278715.1. Classification (GTDB taxonomy): domain Bacteria; phylum Bacteroidota; class Bacteroidia; order Bacteroidales; family Marinilabiliaceae; genus Marinilabilia. Next base: position 9,074 of record NZ_JADQBH010000120.1, read on the forward strand.
CGAAAATACAGAGGATAATCACTATTCTCAACAGCAAAAAAGAAAACAGAATGAGAGAAATGTTTGGCTTGATTGCCTCCATTGTTTTAAGGAGAAATTCTTCGCAAGCTACCAATGACACTTTGCGGAATGTGACTCTTCCAGGAGTTTTGTTGTGTGGTAAAGCGACAGAACGGAACAACGACCCGCCTCTTTGTCTCTAACGGCGAATCGGAATTCGCCGCACCTAATCTGTTCCTGAATAGCCAGGTTGTCCTGCAGCCACTTTTTTTATCCAATAAAAATTACAAAAGATTAAAAATGTACAGTTTAGGCATTTTCAGTTTGTTCTTTGGGTATGTTAGTGACTGGAATCCCTTCTACTGATTAAATTACTTTTATTGTAAAAGAACCATCATGACCATTAAATTCTGAAGACTTTTTAATTTCCCCTCTCCTCTTTTCACTTCTTTTGCTAATTTTGTTGGTTTTGAAACCCGTAAAAGCACTTTAGAAAAAATGGATTCATTCATTGTAGTTTTTACCAATCGATTAAATATCGGCCTGGCTGCTACTGCTTATCATGCTGTTTTTCACAAAAACAGTCCCATTGAGTTGTTGGAGCATGTCACACCCGAACATATTGAAAAACATCCTGAAAATTACAGTGAGACAGAAAAACGGATGGTAATACTCTTGCATACCATCTCTGACAAAGAGCTGTTTAAAAAATTCAGTCGCGAAAATAGTTTACGTGATTTTAAGAACAACATACCGCCCAAACTGTTAAATGAGCGAATCCGCCCTTATATCGAAAATAAAATGTACCAGCTGGTGCAAATGCTATCCCAATCGAAAGTGGAGGCGTATTACAAGCAATCGGGCTACAGCAACCTGTATGCCACCGACAAGTTGAAAATTCCATCCACCTTCTGCAAACCGATTTTCCGGGTCGATATTGAAGGCGATGAGATGCATTACAGTCTAAAATTCAAACAGGGAGCAGAACTTTTCACTTTTCACAACAAAGAAGTGGAAATCATCTGTAATGACCCGGCCGTTTTAAAAACCGGGCAACGCATCTACTTCTTTAATAATTTTGACAGTGGCAAACTGAAGCCCTTCAAAGAAAAGGAGTACATCCACCTCAAAGGCGAAAGGGTAATCAATACCTACATGGAAAAATTCATCAGCAATGTGGTGGAACTTTTCGATGTTCGGGGCTCAGGTTTCGAGATACAAAATATTGAAGATAGCCCTACCACAGAACTTCATTTGGAGAAAAACCTCGCCCTTCAGCCCGTGCTAAGATTCAAATTTACCTATGGGCACCGCTCGGTATCGCCCAACCGAAAGACCAGTGTTTTTGTGGATTTCCTCAAGGAAAAGGGACTATACACTTTTAGACGATTTCCCAGAGATTATGAAACCGAAAACCGGGTGTTTGCATTGCTTGAAGAAAGGGGCCTCACCCCCACTGAAGATCTGTCTTTTATCCACCCTGACGACAAGGACAACAGCTCCCCCTCAGGCCCTGAGAATCTGATTGACTGGATAAGGGAAAACAAAAAACTACTAGACAGCCATCAAATTAAGCCGGTACTCAAGTTTGACGAAAATGAATTCAACATTGCTCCTGTAAAAGTTCATTTTGAAACCGGAACCGACGAAATGGATTGGTTCGACATCAAAAGCATCATTGAAGTACCACCTTTCAGAATTCCGTTTGTAAAGTTCCGGAAAAACATCCTTAACGGTGACCAACGTTACAAATTGCCAGATGGAAGCATCTTCATCATACCCAAATCGTGGTTTGCCAAATACACCGACTTGTTCAACTTCGGGCAGGCAAACGGAGACGACATTAAACTTCCCAAAACCTATTATCACTTGCTTGAGGAGCTCAAGGGAGAAGAAATTGAAGGAATCTCAACTCCAGAACTACCTCAGATGTCAGAGTATGAGGCCATTTCGCTTCCCAATGGACTAAATGCTAAACTCCGCCCTTATCAGATTGAAGGTTTTCACTGGATGGAATTTCTTAAAAAGAACAACTTTGGAGGCATCCTTGCCGACGACATGGGACTGGGAAAGACACTTCAGACTATCACTCTGCTGCTTCACACCTACAAATCTCAAAAGTCAGAAATACAGGAACCTTCGGGTGAACAATTATCCCTTTTTGGGTCACACATCGAGGGCTTCAACCGTTCAGGTCTGCCCCCATCCTTAGTAGTAATGCCCACTTCACTGGTGCACAATTGGGATAATGAAATAAAAAAATTTGCCCCCTCACTGAAAGCATATATCTATACCGGTAGCAACCGTGCCCGCTCGAAAGAGCTGTGGAAAATATTGCGGCATTACCACGTAGTCATCACCACTTATGGAATTCTACGCAATGATGTGGAATATTTTACGCAGATGCCCTGGGAATACCTGATACTGGATGAAAGTCAAAACATCAAAAACCCGGCTTCGAAAGGTTATGAGGCAGTAAGCCAGATAAAAGCAGCCCATTACCTTGCCCTCACGGGTACCCCTATCGAAAACAGTCTTACCGACCTGTGGGCACAGATGAATATTATGAACCACGGCATTCTTAAATCGCTCGGTTTTTTCAAGAAATTTTACGAAACGCCCATTTCCAAAAACGGAGATGAAGAGAAAGAGGCCCATCTGCAGAAAATCATCAATCCTTTTCTACTTCGCCGCACCAAGGAAATGGTGGCCAAGGAGCTGCCACCAATTATGGAACAGGTGTTGTATTGCGATATGTCGCCCGAGCAAAAAGAAATTTACGACAGGGAAAAATCAGGAATCCGCAACAATATGCTGGAAACTTTTCAGAATATGCGTCAGAATGAACAGGCCATTATGGCACTTCAGGCCCTCACCAAGTTGCGACAGTTGGCCAATCATCCGGCTATGACGGATCCCAATTTCAAAGGAAGCTCAGGGAAGTTCGACCAAATAATGGAATCGCTGGAAAGCATCATCTCGGAGCATCACCACGTACTGGTTTTCAGTTCTTTTGTAAAAGACCTGGAATTGCTGGAAACAGAACTGCGAAAAAGAAAGATTGCCTTCGAAAAACTGATTGGTTCCACCCAAAACCGGGATAAAGTAATTGACCGGTTTAATAAAGACGATAAGGTAAAAGTGTTTCTCATCTCGCTTAAAGCAGGAGGCGTGGGACTCAATTTGACCAAAGCCGACTATGTATTTATGCTGAACCCCTGGTGGAATCCGGCAGCAGAAGCTCAGGCCATCAACCGTGCGCACCGGATCGGTCAAACACGTAATGTATTTGTTTACCGATTCATCTCCACCGATACCATTGAAGAAAAAATTGCCCTTTTGCAGGAGAAGAAAAACAAACTGGCCGCGGCATTCGTTAATACTACGAATCCATTGAGTCAAATGAGTGCAGAAGAGATTAAGGAGTTGTTTAGTTAACCTTGGCAATAGATGCCCAATAGTGGAATATTCTCGTTTTTTAAACTGTCATGATGCTTCGGGATGAAAGCCGTTTTCATATCAGAACCTGAAAAGCATACATTTTTTTACATACCCTGCTAAATCGTAGTTCGGCACTGTTTTTGATTCGATTAATTATTCATTTAAACGAAACATTATTCAATTATAAAACTTTTTGACCATGAAGCAGTTATTAATTTTCCTGATGATAATATTTACTTCCATGAGTGTTCTAGCTCAGGAAGAAGAAACAGTACAGGTCGAAGAGGCCGAAATTATTAAGGAAACCCGTACAATCAGGGATTTCAACAAGCTAAAAGTGAGCAAAGGAATTAATGTAACGCTCATTAAAGGAGATGAACCATCGGCTGAAATCAACATCGTAAATGCTCCCTTATCGGATGTCATCATCGAGAACGACCAAAATGAACTCATCATAAAAATGAGGACACGCATATATCAGGATGTATCCGTGCAGGTGTATGTTACTTATCGCGATATACGGGAAATAACGCTGGGTTCAGGGTCTTCAATCGATAACCATGAGGTACTGCAGGGAAAAGTACTTGTTCTCAATGCAGGGCTGGACAGTGTGATAGACCTGAAACTGGATGTCACCTCAGTTGACGCTGAAGTTTCAGCAGCGCGCATTACCCTTGAGGGATACGCAAAAACACTGGAAGCAAGAGCCACGACAGGCGGTAAATTTCAGGGACAAAATTTTGAGGTAGAGAAAGCTTATGTTACAGCCAACACCGGAGGCATTATTACGGTGAAAGCCCTGGAATTGTTGGACGCCAAGGCAGGAACCGGTGGTACCATTGAATATTTGGGTGACCCGAAGAAATTGAATACCAAAGAAACTTTTGGAGGAGAAGTGGTGAAGATTTAATTTCTTTTTTAAGCGATTTGAAAATCGCCCAACACATAAAAAACCGGATGTTCTTAAAAAGAGCATCCGGTTTTTGAAATATTAAGGAGGATTCTTAAATCGGATTTACATTTGGTTTTTTGCCGCTTTGAGTGTATTGATCAACAAAGAAGCCCGGGTCATGGGACCTACACCGCCAGGTACAGGTGTAATGAAACTACATTTAGGAGAAACCTCATCAAACACCACATCTCCGGTAAGTTTGAAACCCGATTTTGTTTTGTCTGAAGGAAGGCGAGTGGTTCCCACATCAATAACCACCGCTCCGTCTTTAACCATTTCGGCCGTGACGAAGTTTGGACTTCCCAGTGCGGCAATCAAAATATCGGCCTTTTGGCAGATTTCCTTAAGATTTTTGGTACGACTATGACAAACGGTCACGGTAGCATTTCCAGGATTGCTCTTCAACGACAACAAAATGCTCATAGGGCGCCCAACAATGTTACTGCGGCCCAACACCACCACATTCTTTCCGGATGTTTCGATATTATAGCGTTTGATAAGTTCCATGATGCCCTGAGGGGTGGCCGACACAAAAGCCGGTAATCCCATGGCCATCTTTCCTACATTTTGTGGATGAAAACCATCAACATCTTTTGCCGGGTCAATGGCGAGTGTAACTTTCTCTTCGGAAATGTGCTTTGGAAGTGGCAACTGAACAATAAAACCATCCACTTCAGGATCGTTATTCAGGTCGTTAACACATTTGAGCAACTCCTCTTCTTCAACGTCATCTTCGTAGCGAATTAGTGATGATTTAAACCCCACCTCTTCACAATCCTTAATTTTGTAGGCGACATAGCTTTCACTTCCACCATCGTGGCCAACCAGTACGGCGACCAAATGAGGAACCCGTAGGCCCCCGTTTTTCATCATTTCCACCTCTTCAGCAATCTCATCTTTAATGCTGCGGGCGGTTGCTTTTCCGTCGAGTAGTTGCATAGTGTCTGGTTTTAGAACAAAAAAAGAGAAGTCGCACTGTGCGGCTTCTCTTTCTTAAAATATCTTATTTCCCCATGGGGAGATTACTCATCATTCTCGAAAGATTTTTACCCTGCGTCATCATGCGCATGGCTTTTCGTGTGTCTTCGAATTGCTTCATCAGCCGGTTGACTTCCTGAATGGAAGTGCCGCTACCTGCTGCAATCCTTTTGCGGCGACTACCATTAATCAAAGTTGGTTCCTGACGCTCCAGGGGAGTCATCGATGAAATGATGGCTTCAACACCCTTGAATGCGTCATCGTCAATGTCCACATTCTTGAGCATTTTGCCCATCCCCGGAATCATGCCAGCCAAATCCTTCAGATTACCCATCTTCTTTATTTGCTTAATCTGACTCAGGAAATCATCAAAATTGAATTGATTTTTGGCAATTTTTTTCTGAAGCCTTTGAGCTTCTTCAGAATCGTACTGTTCCTGTGCCTTCTCAACCAGCGAAACGATATCACCCATACCCAGGATACGGTCGGCCATCCGTGAAGGATGGAATACATCCAAAGCATCCATCTTCTCGCCCATACCCACAAATTTGATGGGTTTATCGACTACGCTACGGATAGAAATAGCAGCACCACCACGGGTATCACCGTCCAATTTGGTGAGCACTACCCCATCGAAGTCCAGGCGATCGTTGAACTCTTTGGCGGTATTCACAGCATCCTGACCAGTCATGGAATCCACCACAAACAATGTTTCATGGGGATTAACCGCTTTCTTAATGGCAGAGATTTCATTCATCATCTCCTCATCAATAGCCAATCGACCGGCGGTATCAATAATAACCACATCATGACCTTTAGCTTTGGCCTCTTTGATACCATCCTTTGCCAGTTGTACCGGATTGGTGTTGCCCTCTTCGGTATAAACAGGCACACCAATTTGCTCTCCCAGCACCTGAAGCTGATTTATCGCAGCAGGACGATAAACGTCACCTGCCACAAGTAAAGGATGCAAACCGCGTTTGGTTTTAATCAGGTTAGCCAGTTTTCCGGTAAAAGTCGTTTTACCAGAGCCCTGCAAACCTGAAATCAAGATAACGGCGGGATTTCCTTTCAGCTCGATATCTGTAGAAGCACCTCCCATGAGCTCTGCCAGCTCATCGTGGACAATTTTCACCATCATCTGCTGTGGCTTAACGGCAGTGAGCACGTTCTGCCCCATTGCCTTATCCTTGACAGTTTCGGTAAAAGATTTTGCTGTTTTGAAGTTCACATCGGCATCCAGCAACGCACGACGAATATCTTTAAGGGTCTCGGCCACATTAATTTCTGTGATCGTACCCTGACCTTTCAATATTTTAAACGACCGTTCCAGTCTTTCCGATAGATTCTCAAACATCCTTCTTCAGGTTTTAATTTTGCTGCAAAAGTATAAAAATATATGGGATTTTGGAATAATAAATATTAAAGATTGGTTGATATGGGGGTGGTAAATTCTTTCTATCGAAAACGGCAGTGATGACAAAATGCCTTAACCTGAAACGGCGGATCGGAATCCGCCTCACCTCTAATCCCAAACATACTTCCCATCATACTGAATATCGTAATTTTTCATAAACAACCGATATTCATCTTTAAAAGTCATTTTCTTATGACGTTCATCCTGACGTTCAATATAGCTTTTAACTACATCCAATTCTTTGGGATTCACAGAAAAAATACCATATCCATTTTGCCACGAAAAATTAGAATACTTTGCATCAATGGTTTTAACCCACCGGGAAGATTGCTTTTTTAGCTCCTCTGCCAATTTCATTTGCGTAACTTTCCTGGATAATAGACACAAAACATGAATATGGTCGTAATATCCGCCGATTTTTATGGGATAACATTCTAAACCTTTACAAATGCCCCCAATATATTCGAAAACACGAGGCCTTATTTCAGGGTCAAAAAATGGATAACGTTTCTTGGTACTATAACACAAATGAACATAAACTTTAGATAGAGACTGATGCATAAGATTTAAGTTAAGGTTAATTCAATCAAATCATTACCAAAATATATAACGAAAGAAAAAACGGAATGTTGCGATTTTTGCTTTCGCCCCTACAGGGCTTGGGATTAATGGCCATTTATCATTCACAGGACGGTGCCCTGTGCTGATTCGTTCGCCCCTACAGGCTGCATCTTTTAAGGACCCCAAACTTCTTTCCTTCACCACAGGCCAAAGGCCTGAGAGCAATAACATCGGGCAACGCCCTATGATATTAAATGAATGATGTACCAGAGAGCCCTGAAGGGGCGGAAGTGTAATCTATTTTATTAATTACCTCATGAAACTAAAAATTTTGGATCGGAATCCGCCGCACCTTATAAACTATCTTTTCCATCACCAGATTGGTGCGGGCGGCAGTGATACCCGTACTAACGCATTCTGTATCTCCACGAATGGCATCTACCACATTTTGAATCAAATTGTATTGGATATTCTCGGGGTTGATGTATGGAAATTCAATAAAATCCCGCTCTTTAAAGAGCAAAATGGGCTCATGTCCATAGGTTGAGAACTCTATGCGCCCTTTGGTACCAATGATTTCGATGACATCGCGTTGAGAGGAATTATCACTCACAAAACTCCAGGTGCCGCTGCCCAAGACACCGTTTTCGAATTCCATCTGGGCCACCACGGTGTCCTCCGCTTTGTAAAGGGAACCAAAATTCTTAGCAATTCCGGAAACCTTTTTTACCGGACCAAACAGAAAATCCAGAAAATCGAGCTGATGAGAAGCAAGGTCGTAAAAAATGCCACCTCCGGCTAAGTCGGGTTGCACCCGCCAAACAGGGTTTTCTTTGTCAGTTTCGGCAGGTAGCGGAGAGCGAATAAGCATGATATTAACCAATAAAGGACGCCCGATGGTTTCATCATCAAGAAGGGTCTTAACCTTTTTAAACCCGGGCAGTGTACGACGATAATAGGCCACAAAGAGTGGCACCCCGGTCTCTTTACTCACAGCATTCATCTCCTCACATTGCTGAAAAGTGGCTGCCATAGGTTTCTCCACATAAACAGGTTTACCGGCTTTCATTGCTTTGATGGCATACATGGAATGGCTGGAAGGTGGGGTGGCCACATACACCGCATCAACCTCTTCATCGTTAATCAGATCATCGGCATTGCTGTACCATTTGGGCACATTATGTCGATGGGCATAGTCTTTGGCCATTTCAGCATCGCGTCGCATAACTGCAACTAACTTTGAACCCTCAACCTTATTGAATGCAGGGCCGCTTTTAAATTCTGTTACATTTCCGCAACCTATTATGCCCCATTTGATTAATTTCTTCATATAATTGGAATAAAATTTTCAATCTGTTTTATTCATAAATCTTTGTTATGAGGTGTTCAAATATCAAGAAATACAATTAACCGCAAAAAAAATGTTCAGAGAATATTAAATTATTTTCCTGTCAATTTCATTTACGACAGTTGTATTTTGCAGATAGTTAGACATCGTAATAGATTATTTATTAAACAAAGTTCGACAAAGCCAATAATGCAGGTTAAGTTGATGTTATTGTCAAAAGAAATAACCACCGTTATTTGTTCAAAATCCATCACTTTTCTTTTAAAAACCATCGAACAAAAAAGAGAAGGTTTTATATTTGTCCTATGTTATCAAAGTTTTTAGAAATCACAAAAGCCTCCGTCTCATCAAAAGAAGTACAGACCTCTTTTACAGAAGGATACGACATCATCGGTGATGTTCACGGTTACGCCGGTGAATTGATTATTCTGCTAAAGCAACTGGGCTACAGGGAGATTAACGGAGTTTATATCCACAACAATCGCAAAGCAGTTTTTGTGGGCGATTTTACGTGTCGCGGACCGGAAACCCGGCGTACTGTATCCGTCGTCCGGAAAATGGTGGAAAACGAAACCGGATATGCGGTAATAGGGAATCATGAACTCAATGTTATTGGCCATTTCACCAAAAATATTGAAGGAAAAACATTCAAACCGGCAACCGGCTCGAATAAAAAAATTATGGACCGCATAAAGGAAGAGTATATTTACGAAAAAGACCAACTCAAAGACGATTTAAAATGGATTCGCAGATTACCGTTTTTCCTTGATTTTGATACTTTCAGGGTAACTCACGCCTACTGGTCGCAAGCCAACAGAGATATAATTGAGAGTCACATTACCAAAAACAAGCTCACAAAGAAGCTTTTGCAAATGATATTTGACCACGACACCCCATTTGCAGAGGCGGTTCGGCAAACCACACGGGGTATTGAAATCAATCTTCCCCACGATCTTATTATTAAAGATGACCGAAACATACGCCGCACCAATTTCCGTATTCGCTGGTGGCAGGACCCGAAAGGTAAAACATTTAAGGAGATCAGCTACGGCAACAAGTTTACTCTTCCCACTTATACGGTGCCGCCGGAAATACTTTTTCCATTTGAAGTGTATTCAGAAAAAGCCCCTCCCGTTTTTGTTGGCCATTATTGTATGTCTCCCGACCGAATGATTCCCGTGCGCAATGTTTGTTGCGTGGATAATTGTGCGGCCAGTGGTGGACAATTGGCTGCTTACCGATGGCAAAATGGTGAAGAGTTGAAAATTACAGGATTTGTGTTTCAGGGAAAGAAAGGGTAGATTTTTTAGTCAGATTCGGGGGATCGGAACTCACCGAACCTAATCACTCCAAAACCACTTGATAATTTTCATCCCAGGTAAGCCGACCCTGTTTCTCGGATCCATCAGATGTTTTAAAACCTTTTAGCACATTTGTTTTTCCGTTAAGAACAAGATCGCCTGCCTGTTTATCCGTCAGTTTCTTCTCCATAATTACAAATGGAATGATGACACGGCACCCCTCATGGTAGCGGTTACACCCCCACGCATTTTTACCTTTAATAATAACCCCGTTGCTACATTTGGGACATTTCCAGGTCGGTGTTTCGTCTTTCTCGAGGCGAAGTTGGTAATTATCGTCGAGTGAAAGGGTGCCATCCACCTTATCGCCATCTACCTCAAAACCTTTAATGACCGGAGTTTTTCCCTTTGTCAGCAGCGTTTCCACTTGTTTATCCGTCAATTTCTTATTCAGATATTCAAAAGGGATGAGTGTTTTGCAGCCTTCGCGGAAACGGGTGCATCCCCAGGCATTTTTCCCTTTAACCATTTTCCCTTCACCACAGCGGGGACAGGCGATTTTACTATCATCCGAAGCTTCACTTTTGGATTCCTTTTTTTGCGCGCTATCTTTTTCAGCAGCGGCTTTTTTCTGTTCTTCGGTAACCTCAATTTTACGGGCCGAATGGTCGTTCTTCACCACCTGCACTACGCCCGCAACCATCTCTTTCATCTCCTCCATGAAAGCCTTTACATCGTAGTTCCCATGTTCAATGTCACGGAGTTTTTTCTCCCACATACCTGTGAGTTCCACCGATTTAAGCATATCATTCTTCACACTGTCAATCAGTTGAATTCCCGTAATGGTAGGGATCAGATTTTTCCGGTTCTTTGTAATGTATCGTCGCTTAAACAATGTTTCAATAATTGCCGCCCGGGTAGAAGGCCGACCGATGCCGTTTTCCTTCATCAGGTCACGCAATTCTTCATCGTCCACCTGCTTACCCGCTGTTTCCATTGCCCGCAACAGGGTGGCTTCGGAATAAAGCTTTGGAGGCTGGGTTTCTTTTTCCTGGAGATCCGGTTCATGGGGCCCCTTCTCTCCTTTCTCAAAGTCAGGCAACACATTGTCGTCGCCCGGTTTTTTACCGGCCGAATCTTTTTTATACACTTCGCGCCAGCCCGGATCAACAATTTGTTTTCCTGAAGTTTTAAATTTCACTTTCCCCACTTTTCCTTCCACAGTGGTTGTAGAAATGGTAGCATCGGGCCAGAAAGCAGCGATAAAACGGCGGGCCACTGTATCAAAAACCATTTTCTCATTGCGACTGAGATTGGCAGGAATCTGCCCGGTAGGAATAATGGCATGGTGATCAGTAACCTTGTTGTTGTCAAATACTTTTTTAGACTTCCGGATTTTTTTATCAAGCAAAGGAGCAGTAAGTGCCTCGTAAGGTTTAAGTCCCTTCAGTGTAGAACCGATTTTGGGATAAATATCCTCACTAAGAAAGGTAGTATCCACACGCGGATAAGTGGTTGCTTTCTTTTCGTAAAGCGACTGAATCAATTTGAGGGTTTCATCGGCCGAAAAGCCAAAACGCTTGTTGCATTCGACCTGCAAGGCTGTCAGGTCGAACAACCGGGGAGGAGCTTCCTTACCTTTTTTCCGATTAAAATCCGTAATTTCAAACTCATTGCCCTTAATAATTTCCAGCGCCTTCAGCGCTTCTTCCTTTTTGAAGAATTTTCCACTGGTAGCCGAAAATACCACCTCTTTGTAGGTTGTTTTCAGTTCCCAGTAGGTTTGCGGCACAAAATTTTCAATCTCCTTGTGGCGATCCACAATAAGAGCCAGCGTAGGGGTCTGCACCCGCCCGATGGAGAGAACCTGGCCCTGCTGTCCATATTTCAGAGTATAAAGTCGTGTGGCATTGATTCCCAACAGCCAGTCGCCAATTGCCCGCATACTTCCGGCCGCATACAGCCTGTCGAATTCCTTTGCATCGCGCAATTTGGCAAACCCATCTTTTAATGCCTCTTCTGTCAAGGACGAAACCCATAACCGTTTAACAGGACAGCTGCAATTCGCCTTTTGTAAAACCCAACGCTGAATCACCTCTCCCTCCTGGCCTGCATCACCACAATTAATCACCTCGTCGGCCTTCTCTACCAACATGCTGATGGTACGAAACTGCTTCACTACCCCCTGGTTGGTCAAAAGCTTGATACCAAATTTGGCCGGCATCATTGGCAGTGAATGCAGTCGCCACCGCTTCCATTCAGGCGTATAATCGTGTGGTTCCTTAAGTGTACACAAATGCCCGAAAGTCCAGGTTACCTGAAAGTTATTCCCCTCATAATATCCGTCGCGTTGGTTCTTAGCTCCCAACACACGTGCAATTTCTCTGGCAACACTCGGTTTTTCGGCGATACAGACCTTCATAAAGTGGATGATTGTGATGATGTAGCGCGAAGATAGTGAAAATGATTTTTAAAATTTAACATTGTTGAAATCCTAAACCCCGAGACGTCATGATACATTTGTATGAGCGATACGAATTGTTCGGAGTATCGCTTTTCTTTAATTTTGCCTCAATAAAAAAATATTAGGTTTCTCCATTTTTTAAATCGTTGAGCGGAATTATTCCGCCCGGCAGTGTGCAATAATATGGGTGGAAATCAAACTCCTGCTGGCAAACTATTTAGAAAACAACAACTAATACTGAAATAATTACATCGCTTCATCTTTCAGCATCCATAACTTCAGCCAAGGTAGGACTCTGCGTTTAGGCTTTTTTTTCGGACTATTGGGTACGCCAACCACACCAATAAAACTTTTTTAACTCATAAACACTTCATTTTTCAATAAAAAAAGGATAAGTTTGTCCTAAATAAAAATAATCATCAAAATTTCGCAAACAATTATTTTCTAAACCTTAAGATTATCTAGAAATGAACGACATAGCAATAAGACTAACTATAGTAGCTTTTCTTGTATTTGCCATTAACCTTCCCTTTGGCTATTTTCGATCAAAAGTCAGAAAATTCTCTTTTAAATGGTTTTTATTCATCCATCTTCCAATCCCGTTGGTCGTATTTTTAAGAATATACAGTGATATTGGCTTCGCTTTCTACACTTATCTCATTCTTGTTGGCGCTTTCTTTTTGGGACAATTTGTCGGAAAAAAGCATATGGTAGCCATATTTAAAAACAAACAAAACAACGTTTAATCGTGCTTTTTTTTACAATAGATCGTTAGATTTTTAAATATAAGATTCAAGAGAAATTCTATAATATTGATAACCAAACTATTAGGGCAAATGCCCCAGGACTTATAAGCAGTTAAGCATTAGGCGATTACAAAAACTTAACGGACTATTGTTTTAAGCATTTAGTTTAAAACTGAGCGGTTGCAAATGCAATAAAAATTGAGAAAACAATCATTACAGCTAAAGAAGGTGCAGTGAAAAGAAATCCTCTTTTCATAATAAATTAGAAAATCAATTACCGCTTAGCCAGATTATTTATACCGAATCCCTTAAATCTTATCTTACCATTTTTTTTACAATAAAAGACCTTCGTTAAAACATCTATATTTACTGATAAACTCGAAAACAGGAAGATTTGCTCCTGTTTCCCGTAATTTGTTTACTCTTTTGCTTCTAGCTTTAATCGATTTTTCCATCCGGGAGAATCATTTTTAAACATATTTAATAAAAGACAAGAAGTTCAAAGGCCTGCTATTCTTGGTGTATGCAGGGATTTGTCCTATTTTTGCAAACTCAAAAAACATAGTAGTTCGTTAAGTTTTGAGAAGCTAGATATTAGATTTTTAGAAGTTAGTAACTTACAGGCAGAAGTATGAGAGGTAGAAGAAAAACAATCAACTTATACAATTACTTTACAGCTTTTTGAGAAAGCTTTTCCTGATAAGTAAAGACTTAACTCTTGAAGATTAATGAACTGAAAAAAAAGCAACTTAAATCTTGAGTTAAACAAAAGAGAATTCATATAAGACTGATAACCTATACTCTAATAAAATCAACCGCACATAAGCAAAAAATAGAATAAAAGACTTTTGTCAAATATTAGCCGACTATTGAGAAACAAGACTCCGTTAAACTCTTATAAACAGTTAATAATCAATCCATTACAAGACCAGGAGAACAGGACATAACTCACTCATAATAAAAACTTTGCGTCTCTGCGTTTAAGCTATTTTTAACGGACTATTGTGAGAAAGAAGTACAACCAATTTACCATTCCATACTAATGAAGCAACTCTTCGATCTATTCAATTTTTCACAAAGAATCAATTACAAAACCGAAATACTATCCGGAATAACCGTTGCGTTGGCACTTGTGCCTGAAGCCGTAGCTTTTGCAATGATTGCAGGATTATCTCCACTTACCGGGCTCTATGCAGCATTTGTGATGGGACTGGTAACCTCCATTTTTGGCGGCCGCCCCGGCATGATATCAGGTGCTACAGGAGCAGTAGCCGTGGTTATCGTCGCACTGGCACAGAGTCATGGAGTAGAATATGTTTTTGCCACTGTAGTGCTGGCAGGCCTCATTCAAATGACTGCCGGATTTCTAAAGCTCGGAAAGCTAATTCGTCTGGTACCTCACCCCGTTATTTTCGGATTTGTAAACGGGTTGGCCATCATCATTTTCATGTCTCAGCTGGCACAGTTTAAAAACCCTGATGGCGAATGGCTTACCGGCCATGCTTTATATACAATTCTTGGATTGGTTTTACTTACCATGCTCATCATTTGGGGCCTGCCAAAAATCACCAAAGCCATTCCGGCATCCCTTGCTGCCATTTTAGTGGTATTTGGCATTGTAGCATACTTCGGCATTGATACAAGAACAGTAGGTGACCTTGCTTCCATAAAAGGAGGGTTTCCCCCTTTTCACATACCGGACATCCCCTTAAGTCTTGAAACCCTTGAAATCATTTTCCCCTATGCTGCCATCGTTGCAGGAGTCGGACTTATCGAAAGTCTGCTGACACTCGATATTGTAGATGAAATTACCGAAACGCGGGGAAGTGGAAACAAAGAAGCTGTAGCCCAGGGCGTAGCCAATATGCTCTCCGGCGTTTTTTCCGGTATGGGCGGATGTGCCATGATTGGTCAGAGCCTCATTAACACCTCCAACGGTGCCAGAGCCCGCTTATCGGGGATTGTCGCGGCCATTATGCTTTTGGTATTTGTAATGTTTGGCTCCGGACTCATTGAAAAAGTCCCCATGGCAGCGCTCACAGGTCTGATGATAATGGTCTCCATTGGGACCTTTGAATGGGCTAGTCTCCGTACGTTTGGAAAAATGCCAAAATCAGATCTTCTGGTAATGGTCACAGTGACACTGGTTACCGTATTCCTGCACAATCTTGCCTTAGCAGTGATTATAGGCGTTA
This sequence comes from Marinilabilia sp., assembly GCF_016278715.1. Classification (GTDB taxonomy): domain Bacteria; phylum Bacteroidota; class Bacteroidia; order Bacteroidales; family Marinilabiliaceae; genus Marinilabilia. The sequence continues at coordinate 24,477 of NZ_JADQBH010000120.1, forward strand.
TAATCTCTGCACTTGTATTCGCCTGGGACAATGCCAAACGCATTCGGGCACGAAAGCGCTTCGACGAAAACGGAATCAAACACTACGAGATTTACGGTCCACTTTTCTTTGGCTCCATTAGTGCCTTCAACGAGAAATTTGATATCCAGAACGATCCAGATGAAGTAATTATTGATTTTGCAGAGAGCCGGGTGGTGGATATGTCGGCCATTGAGGCCCTTAATAAAATCACCGAGCGCTACCTCAAAGTAGGGAAAAAGGTTCACCTGAAGCACCTGAGTTCTGACTGCCGCAAACTCCTCCAGAATGCAGAAGACATCATTGATGTGAATGTAATGGAGGATCCTACCTATAAGGTGATGGTGAATAAATTGTAGGAGATGCAGTTTTATTACCGCCCCAAATAGGAAGTGCGGTCTCCGAACCGCACTTTTTTTTTATAAAACCACAAGAATTCAACGCTTCCCGAAATGGGACAGTTTGAAATTCACTTCTCTTCGAAATGGGGCGGATTCGCTTCGGCTCTGCCGCTTTCGACAGAAAAATCCGTCCATCCCGTGAAACTGTGCGATTGGGAAACCGCGCCTCCTAACGATACATCTCTTCGCGGAGAGCAGCAATATTTTCGTCGGTGACGTAATCGTCATAATCCATCATTTTATCGATGGTACCATTCGGTGTAATTTCGATAATGCGATTACATACTGAATGAATGAACTCGTGATCATGCGAACTCATCAGGATATTACCTTTAAAATTGATGAGGGTATTGTTGAAAGCTTGAATGGTTTCTAAATCCAGATGGTTGGTAGGATTGTCGAGCATCATGACATTGGCATTGCGCAACATCATCCGCGAAATCATACAACGCATCTTCTCTCCTCCCGACAGCACTTTCACCTTTTTGTGAATGTCCTCGCCGGAGAAAAGCATTTTGCCAAGATAACCTCTCAGAAAATCTTCTTTGGTATCATCAGAATACAGCGCAAGCCAATCAACAAGGGAATAATCGCCCTGAAAATACTCACTGTTCTCCATGGGCAAATAAGCCGTTGTAATGGTTACTCCCCAATTAAAAGAACCGGAATCAGGCTTCAAGCGTTCATTCAGAATTTCGAACAGGGCCGTGGTAACCTGCGAACTACGTGAGAGGAAAACAATCTTATCTTCCTTTTCCACCGTAAAGTTCAGGTCGTTCAGTAACTGGGTTCCATCTTCAGCTTTCTTGCTAAGTCCTGATACCGTCAGTATGCTGTTTCCGGTTTCTCGGTCAGGTGTAAAAATGATACCCGGATATCGGCGTGTAGAAGGCTGAATCTCTTCAACGTTCAGCTTCTCCAGCATTTTACGGCGACTTGTTGCCTGTTTTGACTTAGCCACATTGGCACTGAAGCGCTGAATAAACTCCAGAAGTTCTTTCTTCTTCTCCTCTGCTTTTTTATTTTGAGATGATTGCTGACGCAGAGCCAGCTGACTACTCTGATACCAGAAAGTATAGTTTCCTGAAAAGAGCTGTACCTTACCATAGTCGATATCCACAATATGGGTACAAACAGAATCAAGGAAGTGACGGTCGTGCGATACCACCAGTAATGTATTGTCGAAATTGGCCAGATAATTCTCCAGCCAGCGAACAGTCTCCAGGTCAAGGTCGTTGGTGGGCTCATCGAGCAACAGGTTATCCGGTTTACCAAACAAGGCCTGCGCAAGCAAAACTTTCACTTTTTCCTTACCGTTCAACTCATTCATCTGTTTGTTGTGCAGACTCTCTTTGATGCCCAGACCACTCAGCAACATGGCTGCATCACTCTCGGCATTCCAACCGTCCATCTCTGCAAATTGCTCTTCCAGTTCCGACGCGCGCATACCATCCGCCTCCGAAAAGTCGGGTTTAGCATAAATAGCATTTTTCTCTTTGCTGATTTCCCAAAGCTTTTCATGTCCCATCAGCACCGTCTCCAGCACCTGATTCTGGTCAAAAGCATGGTGATCCTGACGTAATACCGACAAACGCTCTCCGGGGCCTAATTCCACATGTCCACGGGTAGAATTAAGTTCACCATTGATCAGGCGCAACAAGGTCGATTTTCCTGCTCCATTGGCACCGATTACCCCATAGCAGTTGCCTGGCGTAAACTTCACATTAACGTCCTGAAAAAGAAATTTTTTGCCAAACTGAATGGCGAGATTGGAAACTGTAATCATTGAAAAAAATTATTGGATAGAATCTGAACCATATAAGGCATATAAGATTTCTATCTCTTATTTATACATTCTGAAAAAAATCGGCACATTATACTTAGTCGGAAAAAACTGTAATTATTCACTTTACCCCTGCAATCCAAAGTTTGGTTATTCTTCCCGAATGATTGATTGCAGAGTATTTTAAAAGAAAAAAATAATCTGTCCCCTGATTTCGGGGTGCAAAGATAAGCATAAAAAGTCGCTGGGGAGTTTAACCTTTGTTAAATATACAATAGATCGTTAGATTTTTAGAAGCTGGAGGTTAGAGGTTGGAGGCAGGACTATTGTATACAATGATATTTTGAATTTTAACAAAAGCACCTCTTTTAAACATAAAGAACTAACTGAAAGTTTTTTTTGCAAAAGTTTAACGGACTATTTATGATTGAAAAACTAACGATTAATCAGGATGGAAAAACAAGCACGTCCAAATGCTGTGAATTTAGTAAAATGGACTAAATTTGCGTAAACTGTACATTCTACGGATTTTAACCCAAATTGAGCGATTCCGCTCAACGATTAAGCAAATGCAAGGCTTTCACAAAAAAAAAATGGTGAAAGCCAACATTTTCTAAATCGGGGTTAACTCTAAGTAAAGCGATACTTCGCTGAACTCCTATCGCTCAACTTAGGTTAAAAAAGAATTTTCATCTATTCTTCGGAATTATTTCATTGAATTTTAATGAAATAAGTAAAGTTTTTCGTGAGAATAAAAAAAAACCATAATCCCGAATAAATCAATACAAATGATAAAAGATACAGCATTGGTACTGGAAGGCGGAGGCTTTCGCGGAATATTCACTGCAGGCATACTGGAGGTTTTTATGGAAAACAACCTCTATTTCGAATCAGTTTACGGAGTATCTGCAGGAGCAACATATGCTGCTTCTTATATTTCCCGGCAACCAGGTCGAAATTTGGAAGTCAATGAGTTGATTAACGACAAAAGGTATTTAAGTTTTAACAATCTATTGCAGGAGAGATCGCTTTTTTCATGGGACTTTATTCTGGAAGAAATCCCCCAAAAAATCATTCCTTTCGATTATGAAACCCTTCAGAATTCAGAAAGTCAGTTTTATGTAGGAGCCAGTAATTGCCAGACCGGTGAAGCTGAGTTTTTCTTATTAAACAAAGCTGACAAACAGGAATTTAAGACCATCCTTTCGGCAAGTTGCTCTCTGCCTCTGATTGCTCCTGTGGTAAGGTACAAAAACAAACATCTTTTAGATGGGGGACTGGTCGATTCTATTCCATTTAACAAGGCCTTAAAAAATGGACAACACAGGGCTTTGGTTATCCTCACCCAACCTGAAAACTATCAGAAAAACCCACTAAAGTTCAGGTGGTTATTTAAGTGGTATTACAGAAAATATCCAAAAGTGTATGAAACGCTTTGCAAAAGAGCAGAAAGATATAATGACTCCCTTCAGCAACTAAAAAAATTGGAAAAAGAAGGTACTGTGTTTGTAATCCGACCAGAAAAACCCCTTGAAATTAAAAGAATTGAAAACAACCCGATAAAAACCAGGAAAATATTTGAAGATGGTGTAAATACAGCTAAACGAAACCTGCCCAGGCTATACCAATGGATTAATGCGGGCAGTTAAAAATAATACCAAGTCTGGATTAATTCCGGTTCCTGAAATATCGGGACTAATCCAGCTTTTCTCCGAAAAAAGCATCCACGGCCTGATAAACCCCTTCCACATCTCCTGACCGCAAATCACACCCGATAACGTGATTTCCGGCATCAGGAAAAGCCATTTTTTGCTTCAGACTGTCAGCAGTCCCCAATTGGTGGTACATATCCAACATGGCTTGTATGCTAACAACCGAATCCTGATGAACCTCATCTTTGTAATAATAGAGAAGCAAAACCGGCTGGGTCACTTTGTTAAAAACGTCAGGCACCATGGTTGTTTCAATCAGTTCCTGCAATTCTGCCACCGCTTCCAGTCCATATTCGGGATACCAGTACTTTGGATACCAGTCCCCTTTTTCATCAGAGACCATTTTGTCGCTTCCGGTAATAATCTTTGCAAGCGGCAGTCCCCAGCGGTTATTGAGAATCCAGGCATTGTCATCGTGCACCCGTACATTGGGCGAGAGTAAAATCAGTGCTTCCACATCATCGAAAAGAGAAGCCATCTTCAGTGCCAGTGTCCCTCCCGTGGACGTTCCCATCAGAATAATTTTATCCCCCAGTGCTCTGGCAATAGAAAGACTCTCCAGAGTGCTGTTCCATAACCGCTGCACAGAAAATTGGTCGAAATTTACATCGTTAGAAAGACCGTGGTCGGAAAGTCGGGTTAACAGAAGATTGTATCCATACTTCTGAGCTATACGCCGGTGCACAGGTGCACCCTCTCTGTGACTTGCACCAAATCCATGCAAATAGACAATAACATATTCCGTAGCACTTTTAAGGCTATCATCTGCCCAAATAATACGGGCTTCATTATCCGGTTTAACAGGGTAGTTCGCCTCATGCCTTTTTAAAAGACTATCAGCCACTACCGGAGACGAAGGTGTTTCAGGCACATCCGTATGGTAATTGGGTATTTCGGGTTGCGGTCCCACATACCATGTCACCAAAAAAATGGGAATCAGAAACCACCAGAATGTTTTTTTAACTGAAGTCTTCATAAGGGCATTCATTTTAAGTGAGTCTCTATCATTTGACCGGATATCCCTTCTTCAACAAAAACGGCCTGCACTCCCAGCGAACCAACATCATGAATGTTTCTCATCTCGTCATCGAAAAACACCATATTAGAAAACGGAATGCCTGTCTGTTGCTGAAGGTTATTAAAATGGGCGATTTTGCTACCGGGAAATATCTCCTTGTATTCAAAAAAATGATCGATTTCAAATAGTTTTAAAAGTTGCACAGCCCATGATGGCTCCCCGGTTCTTGAAGCCAGTGCCATTGTATAATTGTTCGACTTTAGTCGATTCAATATCCTGAGAACATCGGGATACAAAACAATTTGGCTTCCGAAAGAGTCTTCCACATGACTATTAACCCTTCGGAATGGCGGATTGGTATGGTCGCACCAGGTGCCTCCTGCATTCCAGAGGGTGAAGTCCAAATCAAAGACAAATAGTTTTTGCATTCAGCAAAATTAGAAAAAAGTAAGGGAAAAAATTGGTCAAAAAAAACCGAAGTGATTTCCAATTCACTCCGGTTTTTTATATCACTAATATCCGATAAAATTCACTTTTCTCAGATACTTTAGTGTTGTTGTTAATAGAGTCAGAACTAATTTGGAGCCATCGCTTCAACTTCTAATATCCCCGCCCAAACTTCTGCCTTCTGCCTCTCAACTATCAAACTAAGCTCCTTACAACAGTCCCCGATGCTTCAACATCGGCTCAATGTCAGGTTCGCTTCCCCGGAACTCCAGAAACATCTTATTGAAGTCTTCCGTATTTCCGCGTGAGAGAATCAACTCTCTGAAACGCTGACCGTTTTCGCGGGTTAGCCCACCATTTTCCTCAAACCAGGCATAAGCATCGTTGTCAAGCATTTCGGCCCACAAATAAGCATAGTAACTGGCCGCGTAACCATGTCCCCAAAGGTGAAGGAAATAGCTGGAACGATAACGGGGGGGAATCTGCTCCAAATTGAGGTTGATGTTATCCAGTGCCTGCTTCTCGAAAGCATCCACATCATCAATTTTGTGGTCGGGAGAGATGATGTGCCACTGCATATCCAGTCCGGCAGCTGCCAGCACCTCGGCAAGGGCATATCCCTGATTAAATTTAGAAGCTTTCACCACTTTATCGACCAACTCTTTTGGCATAGGCTCACCGGTTTCGTAATGCACCGCATAGTTGTTGAATACTTCGGGATACAAAGCCCAGTGCTCATTAATTTGAGATGGCAACTCTACAAAATCACGGGCTACGTTAGTTCCCGCAAGACTGGGATAAGTCTGCTCTGCCAGCAGACCGTGCAGGGCGTGTCCAAACTCATGGAACATGGTGGTGACATCATCATAACTGATAAGCGCAGGCTCTCCTTCGGCAGGTTTCTTAAAGTTGCAGACATTGTATATTACCGGCTTGTGACCAAGTAATTTTGACTGCCCCACAATTTCACTCATCCAGGCACCACCCGATTTATTGTCGCGTTTATAGAAATCGGTATAAAAAAGTCCGATGGCACTGCCATCTTCATTGAACAACTCGAACACGCGCATGTCGTCACTGTAAACAGGAATATCGTGACGCTCCTCGAAACGGATGCCATACAGCTTCGACGCAGTATAAAACACACCGTTTTCCAACACGCTGTTCATTTCGAAATAGGGCTTGATTTCACTCTCATCGAGGTCGTATTTGGCTTTCCGCACCATTTCGGAATAGTAGTTCCAGTCCCATGGCTTCAGCTCAAAACCGCCACCCTTTTGATCAATCACCTTCTGAATCTCTTCAGCCTCTTTTTCGGCCTTTGCCACAGTGGCAGGAACCAACTCAACCATAAAATTGTTGGCCGCTTCAGGCGTTTTTGCCATCTGGTCTTTGAGATTCCACTCAGCATAATTTTCAAACCCCATCAGTTGTGCCTGCTCAGCACGAATCAGAGCAATTCGCTTAATGATGTCACGGGTATCGTTCTCATCGCCTCGCTGCGCCCGCAAAAGAGAATGCTCAAAAAGCTTTCGGCGGGTCTCGCGGTTGTGAAGCGAAGCCAGCATCGGATGTTGCGTGGTATTGTGCAACGGTACTACATAAACCGTTTTGCCATCCTCCTCCTGTTTCAGAGCATCAATTTCACTGTCCGACAAACCATCGAGCATAGCCTTGTCTTCAACTTTTAATGCACCTTTTTTTGCGGCTGCCAATAATCGATTGGCATACTGAGCGCTGAGCAAAGCCTCTTCCTCATTAAGCTTACGCATCTTCTCCTTGGCATCAGGAGACAAATTGGCCCCTGCCAGCTCAAACTTCTGGTAGTAAACCTCCACCAACCGGTTCGATTCAGCATCAAGATTCAGTTCATCCAGTTGATTGTAAACCGTTTTGACGCGTTCAAAAAGTTTATCGTTCAGGTAAATAGCATTATTCAAACCGGCCATTTTAGGAGCCATCTCCTCCTCCACCGCCTGTAGTTCAGGATTGGTATTGGCTCCGGTCAGCATACCAAAAACCCCGTAAACACGGTTTAACGTCTGCCCGCTCTTCTCAAGTGCCACCAAAGTATTTTCAAACGTTGGCTCTTCATCGCTATTGGCAATGGCTTCAATTTCTGCCAGTTTTTCATTGATTCCGGCTTCCAGGGCCGGTTTAAAATCACTGTCTTTAATTGCCCCAAAATCGGGCGCCCCATAGGGCAACGTACTCTCTTTCATTAACGGATTATTTTTCAAAGCCTCATCCTCCTGATGAGCACTTTTGCCATTGCCACAGGCCGACATAATCGTTGCCAGTGCAATTGCTGTGATAAAATTTCGGTTCATTTTTTATTGGATTAAATTTTTGGATATTTCTTCATTTCATGCGAAACAATACCATCCCAAAGAATGAAACGCCGCACAAGAACATCACAACGAAAGTAGGATTTTTTTTTGAGTTGCATGAAGATGACAATGGAACATCCTTTCATTATCAAAACCATTTACCCGTATAAATGTTTCCTCTTTAAAAAATTGAAAACACTAATCATAGGACAAGGGCTGGCCGGAACAATATTGGCTTTTAAACTTCTTCAAAAAGGGTACTCCATTACGGTTATCGATGACAACAATCAGCAAAAGGCTTCACTTAAAGCCGGGGGAATGGTTAATCCGATTGTTTTCAGACGAATGACAAAATCATGGTTGATTGATGGTTTGTATCCTGATTTTTTGCAAACCACTCACGAATTAGAAAAGTTTTTAGGTCACCAATTCTTCTACCCAACACCGATACAAAGAATTTTAGGAGCCGGCGAAGAACTCTTTTGGACCAGAAAATACACCGAAAACGGATTAGAGAAGTATATTGATCCCCGGATCTCTCATACCCCCATTTCACCTTACATAGAAAGCCCTTATGGATATGGGACAGTTCATAATGGCGGCTGGTATGATATACAATCTTTAGTTTCGAGTTTCAGGCAATATCTGGAAACAAATGGATTACTCATTCATAAAAATATTGATATCAGCAAAGACCTAAAGACAGATAGTAACGAAGTTCGCTTCAATAACCAGACTTATCAAAAAGTTATTTTGTGCCAGGGGAGTTTTAGCAGTAACCAGCAACCATTTAACCAGATAAAATATAAACATACAAAAGGTGAAATACTGACCATTAACAGTCCGGTTTTCAACCACAAAGAAATCATCACCAAGAATCTCTTTATTTTGCCCATACATAACCAAAAATATAAAGTAGGTTCAACTTATGCATGGGAATACACCGATACGAACATCACAAATGAGGCGAAAAACGAAATAATTAAGAAACTTAAGAAGATTGGTCGTTTCCCCTATTCAATCATTAATCAGGAAGCCGGCATCAGGCCCACCACGCATGACAGACGACCAGTTATTGGATTTCTTAAAAACCAGCCAAACATTGGGATATTGAACGGCCTTGGCTCGAAAGGATTGCTTCTGGCTCCCTGGTCTGCCAATCAACTGATACAAAAAATGGAGAACAACAACTTTCAGATTCACCCGGAAGTTGATGTTGAAAGATATTACAAGGGGAAATAGGAGTTACGATTTTGGTGGTTTTTTTTGCTGACTGACAATGACGAATATCGGCTTACCGACTTGTGGGGTGCGAGATTTTCCCAGCTGTCCGAAAAACTTTTTCTCTAATAGATTCTGCAACAAAATTGTTTAATGACATTTTATTCTCCATTGCAAGTAAAGCTGCTTTCTGATGAAGCTCGGCTGAAATCCGCACATTAAAACTGCCTTTAAAAGGCTTTTCAGGTGTAACTCCTTCTTCCTCACAGTCAGACAAATAGGCATCGACAACTTCTTTAAAACCAGCTTCCAATTCACTGCCTGTTTTACCTTCATAAGATATCAGGCCATTGATACCAAGAACTTTTCCATACAACAAATCATCTTCTTTGCTGTATTCAATACTGCCTGTATATCCTTTATATTCTAAATTTTTCATAATCCTAACATCTCTTTTACTTGTTTCAACTGATACTGCTTCATAATCCCCGATGGATGGGGCTTATGAAGCATTATGGGCAATCCATCTGGATTCATAAACTTAACCCGGGAGCCCGAAGTTTTCCCTTTCCTAACTTCTCTAAATTCAAAATAGCCTAAAAGCTTGACCCTTTCATCATAATGAAAATCAGATGGCATAGTCAAAAAACGGGCTATTAACTTTTCTCTTTTAGACACAACACAAATGCAACTATATTTAGTTGCAAAATAAACAGTTTTTATTTTAAAGGATGATATATCTCCAGTTCTTTCTGTAAGTCCTCCAGAGTGTCCATTCTATAGCGTTCGGTGCTGCTTACGTATTTGTGGCCGGCCATGTATTGCACTTCTCTCAGGTTGTAATGTTTGAGCCAGCCCCCGCTCGGCGAAGTCTGTGACTTCGTCGTTTTACTCCTGTAGTCTCCGGACTACCTTTTTAAACAGTCTTTACAGGCAAACTCAAGACATCTACCTCCAAATAATTGCTTAACTCTGCGTAGTTTCGAGCAGATGAATATAAATAATCTTCAGGATTTTGAACAATTCTTGAGCGTACCGGATTGTTATGGATATAATCAATTTTCTGTGCTATAAAATCGTTAGAATATAACAATATGGCATGATTCTCATGAGTCCAAACCTGATAAGAGTTATTTCGCTTGTGTTGTGAAGCTGCTCGTAGAAATAAAGCGAGCAACCAGTCACGTCTGCTTTCGGTCGGTAAGTTTATAGCTTCAACAATTTTCTTACTTGTATATTTTTTGATATCCCTAATGCAGGCACTTAATTTTCCTTCGCTACTATTGGCAACCAGATGCACATGATTGGACATTATTACATAGGCAAATAATTGAAGGCCTTTGTTTTTCATTGCATAGTCCAAAGCTATCCAATACGATATCCCGATAAATATCCCGTGAGAAAATATCAATCCAATTTATAACCTGAAAAGTCAGGAAGTACAATCCTTTCTGATCTTTGATTTGATAACCGGTGGACATGGTGTAAAAATTTTTACCTTTAAAGATAGAAAATATTCGCTGTTTTATGACAAGATCAATCGCAACGTTCTTCGTTGTAGTTAAAAACTACAACGGTTTAAACGACGAAGTTGCAAACTTCGCCGAGCGAGGGGATTATAAAACTCAGCAGTCGTATAAAACTATTTGATTTCAAAAGTATACAAGTAAACCCCATCACTACACTTAACAAGGGCTGTGGTTTTATTTCCTTCGCCCTGTTCGGCAAAAATAAATTCAGGGTTGCAAAATTCGTATCCTAAACAACTAGTACAAAATTCATTATCAGACCATAAATAGCCTGCAAGTTTTCCGGTATTCTTATTGTAGACAAAAACTTCGGGGTCATCTTCTCCATATAGGTAACCAATCAAATAATCTCCAACTATCCCGACAAACCAAACATCACTGCTGTTATTCCATATTATTTTTCCTGTATTTTTATCAATAGCACATTGGTTGGAGGTGTAGATTCTGGATTCATCTATAAAGAACTTATTAAAATCGCCTTTTACCCTCCAAATAGCTTCACCTTTTTGAAGGTCTATGGCTATCAACTCATTTCCATTTGTTTTTAAGTATAAGTGCTCCTCATCTTCTTTTACTTCCGAGATGCTTATCGGATTTGAAGAACTTAGCTTAAAAAGTTCCTTCCCGGTCTTATTATCTATGATAAGATTGCCTACTATGCTCACCTGGTTTGCCGGATGAACAGATATATAATCTTTTTGTTTCTTCCAAAGCGTATCACCTGTTGCTGCATCAACCGAAACTAAATAATTAACTATTTTAGAAGGGTGTTCTCCAAACATAGATTTATAAATATCATTAACAGTATATTCCTTTTTTGAATACTTATTTACAATATACTCGAAGTGATATAGATTGTTTTCGTTCGTAATCTCATTAACAGATTCTAAGTCATAAACACTTCTCTTATTATTCAAATTAATATAAATACTCCCTTTGGCGATTGTTGGAGATTGATAAACTGGAATATAATCAACCGCATAAGAGGTTTTACTGTTACCCTTAACTTTTATAATATCATTAAAGCTTAACATACCGTCAGGTACTGGAGCTTCCATTTGACCTTCTGGTAATTTTAAAATTTCTGTCTTATCAATGTCGATAATTGAATGCGACTGACAAAAACCGTGATAGCTAAAAAACAATAACAACAGGCTACACAGCCCTATTATTCGTATTTTATATTTATTAATAATCATAATCACCTCCATTTTTATTTTTAAATGAGTTTAGGTAGTCTTTGATATCCTGCATTTCAACACCATGTATTGCTGTTTGATATGGTCTATCAGCATTACCTGCTTGTTTTCGCAATTCAAAATGCATAATATCTTTTGTGCTGTAATAACTTCCGCCCCACATTAATCTCATTTCTACATTGTTCAACGTAATCTTAGTTTGTATTATAGCTTTTACCATAGATCCATCAAGACTACAAAAACCATTTTCAAAGAGTGTGCCGCCCATATAGCTATTTCTTCCATCGGTCTCATCTTTCAATTTTTGTGGGAAACCTTCAATTTCAGTACCGAATATATTCTTTTTCTCATTGAATTTGGTTACAAACTGTGTTAAGTGGCTTTGATAACCCGAACTAAATGAAATAGAAGATAGATTGTTTTTTAATGTATTTATTCCGTCATTCCATGCAGTGCCCGAAGTTGTTGGCAATTCTGCAATGCTCTCTAAATAAGTGATAATTAAATTGGATTTTGTTTAATAATCGGTGATAAAGGAATATAGTTGTGTATAATTTTTGCCCATATCATAATTAATAAACAATCCCCCTTTTGAAGCATCAAATAATAGTTTTAGTTCATCTAATCCCGTTTTATACAGTTCAAAGAAATTGCTTGTAGCTTCAATATCATTTAGTAGACTCTGTTTTTGTGCTTCAAGTTCACTCTGTAAGATATTTGTATTGCTTACAATAAAGCCTCCAATTGTAGATGATGCACCTGAAACTAAATTGTTAAATTCGGTTGATTTATCAGCATTTATTAAACTGATTTTCTCTGAGTAATCTGCAATGTTTTTATATACAGTTTTTAACCCCTCTATATCGCTAATATCAAAATCATTACCTTCTATTCTTTCCAGAAAATCATCGCTTGCTTGTTTTATTTCATCTGCACCATTGCCAGAGAATACGCTATATGTTTTATTTCGCATTTTCTTTCCTGTTACAATCTGGATTAATTTATCTTGTTGCACATTTTCACTTCCCAGCCATGGGTTTTTATCCTTGTCAAAATCAAATGCAAAGCCAGTTCCGTGGTCACTAATGCTACTGCCAACAGAACTCATTCTTGCGTAATCCTGGATAAATGGAGCAAGTGAACAGTAATTATTAAATGTACTTGAGTTTTGAGACCATTTCTTACCCCTTCCTAACTCTTCTTCAAGTTTCCTTAAGAAGTATAAAAAACGGATATTAATTGAGGGTATTTCCTGTCCTAAAAAATCCCCTCTTACAAGATGCTCATTTAAATACTCTAAAGGACTTGTTTCTGTGGTGTTTACACCTAATGCTTCTAATCGTGTTTTATATTGTTCTTTTCGAGCTTTGTACCTATCCTCTGTTACATGCTGCATGTCTTCTTTATGCTCAAAGCTTTCATAATCCTTTTTCCATTTTAACACAGCCCATTCATTTTCTTTCTCTGATGCTAATTTAAAATCTACATCCTTTGTAAAAAGCCACTCTACAACATTTCCAAGAGAATAATCATATTTTATTGTTACACCTATCTTTATTGTAAATTCTGTCAGATCCTCTATTTCTGTTTCAGTCTCGCCATTATTTGATTTGCCGTTCCATTTAAAAGTATTTTTATTTTTCAATGGTAAATCTGAAGTATAAACTGTTTCTTCGTCTTTTATTATCCATAAAAATGCTTTCGTGACATCTTTATGTTCTTTCGCAATATCCTCTAGTTTGGCAATACTATATTCAATGCTTAAATCTTTCTTTCCAGGTTCAAAGTCATCATTTAACCCGTCATAAGTAATTGCAAGTTCCGTTCCTTCATCAACTAACGCCCCCTCACTCTCATCCTGCCCCCAAGCCAACACCACAAATTCCGGGTCATGAATTAAGTCCCATTGGTATTTCCACAGCTCTGTACCTTGTTCGGGAACTCCGTAATCCATCAGGTTATCGGTGGAACCCTTGGTCAGCTGACAGGTACTTTCCGGGCTAAAGGGATGACGTAGGTTAAAGGCACTCCCGAAACCAATCGGGATTGTTCACACTAACCTTCTGCCGCGTACCTTACAGAAGCTAAGTGTACACGAACATGGGCCAGCTCGTGAGCCAGAATTTCATAATTTTTCCGGTAATCTTCTCCAAAATTAAAAATAAATCCGTAATCTCCTGCCACAGGCATAAAACCAGCTTTGTCGGGGTTGGGATGATTGATAAAGAAAAGAAATTCCCTGTTTTTGTCGATTCTCCAGATTTAATTACAGACATGACTTCCAGGTAAATACACCCTTAAAACAAATAAAAAATATATTTCGGACAAATTTGTCTTGATTTTTAAATTAATTGTGCTTTTATTTGTATTGTAATCAAATCAAAGAAATAAAATTAAAAATATGGGACAACAAAACGAGCAAAGCATCGCACAGGGATACACTTATGCAGGAAAGGCAGCAGAACATCCATGTTCATGCGGAGGAAGTTGCGGCTGCAAAACCGACGATTCGCATGAGTGCAGTTGTGGCGGTGAATGTGACTGTAAGTAAACGATTTCTATCTTTGGGTTTTTGAAGGAAGTGAAGTTGCCTGAAGAGAAGCCCCGGCAGGAAAAGTTCTGCCGGGGCTTTTGCTTTTAAGTCCCCTCAAATCTCCCCAAGGCGGATTTTATGGGTTTTTAGTTCTGGGTTTTGACTTGTTCCAAGAGCTAACTTCCATGAGCTAATAACATATGCCCCTTATTGCCGTTCTCTCCATGCACTATGTTCTTTGCTCCTTACCCCATGCACGATCTTACTCATACTCCTCCACAATACCACCGGTTATGCGCACCAGGTCGGTATGTGTATCAACAAGATTGAGTACCGAACGGTAATAATTGATAGAAGTCTGAAGATACCCCATTTGAACATCGCGGAAATTGAAAGAGTTTATTGCTCCGACACGGAATTTTTCTTCCGACAACTGCATGTTTACGCGGGCTGTTTCTATATTTTCCCTGCCTACCTCAACCAACTCCTTACGAACCTGATAAGTATCAAAAAGATTGAGCAACTGGTTCTTTAACCTGTGCTTCATCTGTTCAAGGTTGGTCTGCCCGATGGCCTCTTCCATTCGGGCGATTTGAATATTCCGGTTGATGCGGTCGCCATCAAACAGGGTGAAGCTCAGCGAAAAGTTGGCATAGTAAGAAAAATAACCATCCGAAGACCCGGGAATATTACCGGCATTGTTTAGTGATTCGGGATAAACATTATGCCCCGCTCCTGCTGTAGCATTTAATGACGGATAACGGGAGCGCTGCTCCAGCACCCGTTGTTTTTCCAACAAAGTCAGGTTCAGATATTGATTCTGAATGCTTCGGTTACTGTTACCCAGCTGGGCCATCAACTCATCAAGGGCAAATTCTCCGCCTTCAAATTCCAACTCTCCGGCCAGTTTAAGGGCAGTACCTTCATCCATTCCTGCGAGATACTTCAATTCACGAATGGTACTGACCACAGCCACTTCCTGTTCCAGGTAAGCCGTCTTATCGGTCAGATATGCAGTTCGTGCCTGCAGTATTTCATAGCTTGTCGCGGCTCCCAGTTCTTGTCGGTATTCCATATAATGAAGCCGGTCTTCCGACAATAGCATCACTTCATTCAGAAGATCCAATTGCTCTTTGGCCATGAGGGCCCGATAATAGGCCATCACGACTGCCTGAATGGTATTTTCCACCACCAGTGCAAGATTACCGCCCGACAATTGCTCCAGCGTCTCTAATCGGTCTTTTCTTACGTGTGCTGAGAACCCTTTGAACAACAACCAGTTGAGCCGTACCCCATTTTGCAGACTTCCGGTTTGATTGTCGCTATCGTACCGGTCATTAAAACTGTTGTTCAGACTACTCTCCCACATCAAAGAAGGCAACATACCTGCGTTCCCGATGGTGTTGCTCAATTCTGAGATTTCAAGATCAGTGCGACTAACCCTGATATCGTAATTTTTTTGCAAGGATTCGGAAATCAGTTGCTCCAAAGTATAGCTGTTACTTTCTTCCTGTGCCACGGTGGACAAGGTAAAAAGAAAAGTAATTATCAAATATGTGGTGATTTTTTTCACAGGTTTTCTGTTTTTATAAATTCTTTTTTTTGAGGCTGTCTTAAAAGCTCCCATCGTTGTTGTTTTGCAAATATTTAAGACCTTTCAGGCTATTAATATTGAGATCATTCACTGCGTTCAGAATGACAAGAACATTAAATTTCTAACCTTCGGCTTGTTATCCGGTTGGTGCGAATTAACACTCAGTTTCGCTGCATTGCTCGCGAATAATCCGCACCTCTGGATTCTGCACCTCTTAATCTAAAGAACGATTTTTCAAAACATTAACTTTCTCCACCTCTTCGGGAGAAGGACGACGACCGTTTATCAGCCACTTCAGCAGGACTCTGATATCATTAAGAGCCATGATAACCACAGGAAAAAACATCAGAATAAACGCTGTACCGAACAAAATACCATAAGCCAGGGCCATTGCCATGGGAATCAGGAACTGCGCTTGCCGGCTGGTTTCCAAGATAATGGGATACAACCCGAGGGTTGTGGTAAGCGTTGTAAGTACAATGGGTCTAAACCTGGCCAATCCTGCTTCAAAGGCAGCATCTTTCACCGAAAATCCCTCCTCAAGTAACTGGTTGTATTTTTGGAGAAAAACCACTGCATCGTTAACAATTACGCCAGAGAGTGCCACCATTCCCCAAACACTCAACATCGACAACGGAATGCCATGGATTGCATGTCCCCAGGCAGCCCCCATCCATCCCAGTGGTATCATCATTAGAACAACAGCCCCCTGTCCGAATGATCGGAAATGAAACATAATTACAATCATAATAATTCCAAATGCCGGAAGGAAATATTTCATGATTTCGTTTTGTGACTCTGATGCATACTTTTGTTGTCCCTGATAAAAATAACTAATTCCGGGATACCTGGACTGAATCTTCGGCATTATCTCATTGCTCACTCTCTCCAGAATGGGAGGAACCGGTTCGTAAGGGTCAATAAGATCCGCATCAATGCGCATTTCACGTTTCCCGTTAAAGCGCTGAATGGCCACCGGCCCACGTTCCAGCGTGTAAGTAACCAACTCGGTCAAAGGATATTCTCCCTGGGGCGTCTTAATCTTCATATCTTCCAGCTGCCCAATTTGCTCTCTATCCCCGGGAGGATAACGCACCCATACTCTGATTTCATCTTTTCCCTGCTGTAATCGTTGCGACTGGGCGCCAAAAAATGCATTTCGCACCTGATTCATAATGGTAAACATATCCAGTCCCAGATAATAAGCTTTAGGCTTTAATTTTATTCGCACCTCCTGAGCACCGGGAGCCTCATTGTCAACCACATCAGTAAGTTCGGGTATATCCTGAAGCTCTTCCAGCAGAAAGTCCCGTGCATGATCCAACTCCTCAAGGTTATCCCCCATCAGGCTGATAGAAACTGGCTCGCCCCAGCGATTCCGTCCTGCAACGGAAAATTTGTCAGCAGCAGGTACTTCGCCAATATATTTTCTGACTCTGGTAGCAATATCAAATGCAGAGATTTCGCTGCCCTCGAGATTTCGAAGGTTAACGGCAATATGCCCGGCGTGTGAACCCGATTCATCTCCATCAAAAGAATTGCCCATCACCAGGTAGGTGTAATTTACAAAGTTGGTCGTATCGTTGTACTCCTCTTTCAGTGTATCATTTACTTCCCACACGGCCTTTTCAAAATCCATCAGATACTCGTACGTCTGTTTCTCTCCTTCACCGGGCGTAAAGGCTACATTAACATTAAAACTGTCGGGGGGAA
This sequence comes from Marinilabilia sp., assembly GCF_016278715.1. Classification (GTDB taxonomy): domain Bacteria; phylum Bacteroidota; class Bacteroidia; order Bacteroidales; family Marinilabiliaceae; genus Marinilabilia. The sequence continues at coordinate 41,975 of NZ_JADQBH010000120.1, forward strand.
TATTTGGAAAAAAGGTTGAAGAGATAAAACCTCCTCCAAACAACCCTATGGTAATCAACAGTAAAGTGAGTGGTACGGCAAGAGCAATATGCCGGTGACGAAGAATAAAAGCGAGCGAACGACCATACAAACGATTCCGCATCCAGAGGATATATCGCTCCAGACGGTCGCGAAAACGATTCCCGAAATTGACGGCCTCTTTCTTGCGTTGCAAAATATGCGGAGACCCGATATGAGCGGGCAAAACCAGCGCGGCTTCAATCAATGAAAAAGCAAGGCTGGCAACCACCACAAAAGCCATTTCACCCATCATTTCCATATTTCCCTCAATCAACATTAGCGGGACAAACGCAATGATGGTGGTAGTTACCGATGTAATAACTGCAGGTAGGACTTCCATGGTACCATCAACAGCCGCTCTTCGGGGAGACTTCCCTTTCTCAAAATGAGAGAAAATATTCTCTGCCACCACAATTCCATCATCTACCAGAATTCCCACCACCAGAATCATCCCGAAAAGTGAAATCATATTGATGGTAACCCCATACATTCCGGCCACAAGAAACATCCCAAGGAATGAGGAGGGAATTCCCCAGGCCACCCACATAGAGAGTCTGAAACTCAGAAAGATTGCCAGTATAATAATAACCAGCAACAAACCGAAGCCACCATTTTTATACAACAAATGAAGTCTGGAGTTCAGCAGATCGAGGAAATCAAAGGTAGCAATCAACTCGGCGTCGTCATGCTTCCTGTTGAACTCCTCCGCGTAGTTGTTGACAAAAACGGAAATGGCTTCCAAATCTTCGGTAATCAGCTTATCCACTGACAAATACAACGCCCGATTTCCATTCAGCCAGGCGCCACTTGGGGTTTCAGAAAACTGCAGGAATACTTTCCCCAGATCACGAATCCGTATAAGCCTTCCATTGGGATCGGCAGTTACCACATAATCGGCTATCTCATCCGGATCAACCGTTCTTGATCGGGATCGGATGATAAGGTATTGTTCGTCGCTGCGCAACTGACCACCCGATACGTCCCTGTTATTACGTGAAATAGCATTGCTGATATCAGTATGTGTGAGGCCGTATCGCAACAGCACCTCTTCCTTTACCTCCACAGCAATTTCAAGAGACGGATAACCGCCAATATTTATCTGACTCATCAGACCACTGGCCAAGAAATCATCTTCAATTCTCTGGGCAAGTGTTTTGAGCCGCAACATATCGGCTTCCCCATACAATCCCAATCGGATGGCTGGAGTGGTGGAGCGTCGTTTATATACGATCGGCCGCTCTGCATCCACCGGCATACTGGAAATCCCATCCACGGCGTTTTTCACCTCCTGAAGCACTTCATCGATGTCGTATTCCCCCGTAGTTTCGATGCTTACGCTGGTGAAATTTTCGCGTGAAGTGGAATTAATTTCTTTTATCCCAACCAATCCTCTGATGGCCTGCTCGATACGCACCGTAATGCCTTCTTCCATCTGTTTGGGACTGGCTCCAGGATAGGAAACCGTTACATAAATATTGCGGGTCTCCCGTTCTGGAAAGAACGACTTTTTTAATTGTAAAAATCCAAAAATCCCTGATGCAACAATAACTACAATAAACAGGTTGGCATAAAAAGGATATCGAACAAATGTTTCTATCAGTCTGCGCATAACTCTTTTTATCGAAGGATTTTATAGATAGGATTACCTGTAACGTTCAACAGTGGTTCAACAACCAGTTCTTCTCCCTCATTCAGGCCTCTTAAAAAAAGCGTCTGATCATTGCGCTTCACAACTTCAATGGGCTTTTCAATCAGTCTCATTTCTTCAAGAACATACACATGATTATTATTGAACACCGCATTTCTAGGCATCTCCATCACTTCTTCTATCTTACTTCCATACAAGTGAGCCGTCAGGTACATCCCGTCGTATAGCCCGGGGTTTCCGGGTACAGAAACAAAAACACTGACTGCCTGCGATGAAGGGTTAACCACTGAACCAATACGTTTCACTTCACCTTGCCAGGATTCGGAAGAAGTCTCATTCTTAACCAAAACGGAATCGCCGAGAGAAAGAAATCTGACTTCCTCCATAACAACAGGTACCTCAAGTTCGTAAATATCGGTGCGAACAATGGTTGCCAGCTGGCTACCCGGGTTAACAACCACTCCGGGATCCTGCATGATGTTATTAAATGCACCGTTAAACGGAGCTCTGATTTGATATTTTTCCAGCCTGGCCTCATCGGCAAGAATAGAATAATAATCACTAATAATATTGCGTGAAGCCAGAAAGATACGCTCTTTTGAAGATTCCGGTTTAGGCATTTCCGGTAAGGGTTTATCAATGTCTATGTTTTCGAAAAACTGCTCCCACTGGTTGAACGCTTCCGGATAATCCATCCTCAAATCGGGAAGGATAATCGCCAGACTCTGCAGGAAACGACTTTTCCGGGCCTTAAGCCCCAGGGGGAATTCTGGGTTGACTACTTCTGCAAGTATCTGCCCCTTACGAAATTTTTGACCGTTACGAAAAGGAACATCCCCTTCAAGCAAGCGTCCGGAAACTTCGGAGCTTACCACCACTTCACTAAAAGCATGTAATCGGCCGGATGATGAAACTGCCGCCTGCAGATTTCTATATTTAACCGTTTCGGCTTTCACATAGACATCAACCTGAGGTTTAGGGGTTGGTTTAGGCTCTTTCTTTAACGAAAACAACAAAAACATTGCAACAACGCCTACTAAAATAATTCCGGCTGCTATCCCAAATATCCAAAATCTTCTTTTCATTTTCTTTTTTATCTCAAATACTCCGTTAAACTTCTACAAACAGGTGATAATTAATTCATTAAAAAACAAGGCGGACAAACCACAACTCACTCATAATAAAACTTTACGTCATTGTGCCTCTGTATTTATTTTTTTTTAACAAACTATAATATCTCTAAACTGACTAATTATTCACAGTTACAATAGACCTTTAAAAACCAAAATCGTTTAATTTGTTTCCCTCAGAAATGTTCAAAAGGAATTTCATCACTTAAACTCTGATCCCTATTATGGTTTTGTTTTAAGAAACAACGCCTCATTAAACCTGGCTCTATTTTAATTATGCGTTGATAAATTATTTCACTCACTGACAGGATATTAATACAATAATCCATAGAAATCTTTAATTTTCCCTGAGATTACTTCTCCCGATTTCGTGCCTCATCGGGATCGCAATGACGGGTTTTTATTGGTGTTGTAGTTAATGATTAAATGCCTTTCATTGCGAACGCAGTGAAGCAATCTCTGTTTTTTAACCGGACACAAGTGTCAAACCAATTGTCCGAAATTTTTATTCTAAATTGAATTAACCCTCAGCTTTACGGCTCTACTGGTTCCACAAATTAGTACCAGCTCATTTTTATTTCTCAAATGATGTACCCGCTATTTTAAACTACAGCCTTAAACTTATGCAAACGACTGACCATAAGCCATTTGCAATACGAAAAGACTTGATTACAATTCTTTAATAATAAACTTTGTGCCTTTGCGTTTCAGCGTTTAGGCTTTTTTAATAGTCTATTGAATTTTATTAGCCCCAAAATTACTTTCTTTAACGCCTCAAACAACACATAGTTCAGAAATAAATTCACATGGAGTTTATCACCTCACACCTGGGGGAACTGGCAGCTTTGGTAACAGCCATCTGCTGGACAGCCACCAGTATGGCCTTCGAATCGGCCGGAAAGAAAGTTGGGTCCCTGTCGGTCAACCTCATCCGGTTGTTAATGGCGTTGGTATTGCTTGGTATTTTTACCACCATCACTCGCGGACATTTCTGGCCCGTAGCTGCAGGGATTCATGCCTGGTTTTGGCTCAGTTTATCAGGACTGGTGGGATTTGTCATTGGCGACCTCCTGCTTTTTCAGGCTTTTGTGGTCATTGGCGCCCGGGTATCTATGCTGATAATGGCGCTCACTCCCCCCCTGGCAGCACT